>CAZFLK010000207.1:0-9142 GCA_964519245.1 uncultured Verrucomicrobiota bacterium | reverse complement strand
GCGCCAATTTTCTGCCTGGAACGAAAAGTGAATCCCTTAATCCCGTGCCATTCGAACCTGTCACTTTCACTTTCACCGGAAGCAGGCGGGCATGCTGCGCGCGGGGATCGTGTTCGATCTCGAGACGACTCACGGCACACGTTTTCCGTTTGTTGGCCGCGGCAAATCCATCGCACTCATTCGACCGGACCTGAACGCCTCGGCCATGGCCGCAGGGACCTGCGCCTCCGCCGCCACCACCTGCGCGCGCATTTCACTCACACGCGCCTGCATCTCCTGTTCGGAGGCCACCGCGGCCGCGCGACGGACCTCCGCCTGGGCTTGCGCGATCAGTTTGTTGGCCTCGGCCTGCTCGGCCTGGAGCTTGGCACCGATATTGTCGCCGACGCTCACGTCGGCGATGTCGATGGACAGGATCTGAAAGGCCGTATTGCTGTCGAGCGCCTTGTCGAGAACCGTTCTCGAAATCCGGTCCGGATTTGCCAGCACATCCTTGTAACTCTCCGCTGACCCGATCGTTGAAACGATGCCTTCCCCGACGCGCGCCACAATGGTTTCCTCCAAGGCTCCGCCGACGAACTGATCCAGATTGGTGCGAACGGTCACCCGCGCCTTGGCCCGAATCACGATCCCGTCCTTGGCCACGGCATCGATGGCGGCCTTGCCCGAGTCGAGAGCCGGGCATTCAATCACTTTGGGATTCACCGACGTGAGGACGGCCTCGAGAACTGTTTTTTGCGTGCCTTTGGTCGCCAGGTCGATGGCGCACGCGCGATCGAACGCCAGCTGGATGCCGGCTTTGTTGGCGGCGACCAGGGCGAGGACGACCATCTTTACACTGCCGCCCGCCAGTTGGTGGGTCGAAAGCTCGTCGATGGTGACCGGGATGCCTGATTTCACCGCGGTGATGCGGGCGTCCACGATCGCGCTGACAGGTATGCCTCGCAAGCGCAGCGCAATCAGCTCAACCATGGCGACCTTCGCGCCCGAAGACAAAGCCCGGATGTAGATGAGGCCAAAATAGATTGCGATGATCGTGACAATCAGTCCGACGAGCGCCATGACGGCGAAAGCCGCCCAGACGACCGGTTGGGGCAAGGATGCCGCCAAAGTGAGTGTGGAGTTCATGATTGGGGAGGGGATAGAATCCTGGCGACGTAGGGGGAGGTCATCGCGCGAAGCAACGCGCTGTAGTCGAGTTCAAACGTGACTTCGGCGCCGACCGGCAGAAGTCGGGGGCCGCAGTCCATCACAAGATGATCGCTGCTGGCCCCCAGGATGTGGAATCCCGATGGAGGACGGAGACCGCTGGGATCCACATCCTGGCGCCCAAGCGCCAGGATGGCCTGGTTGACGGCGTCTCGGTTGACCGACGGCCGCGCGGCGCCGAATGCCGTTTGCGCTATCTCGCCCCATGGCTGCGAGGGCTTTGGCTTCGATTCGATCACCTCGGCCACCAGCGTGATGGCGTTGGTGTGCAGCCCGTCGAGGGGCTTGCGGTGGAGAGGTTCGCGCCCAAGCAGGAGGGATTCTCCCAGGCGAAGATCGTTGATTCGACCGGTGTCGGCGCCGCCAAGAGCCCAGGTGAGATTCGCTGAATTGCCTCCTGAGACAGCCTCGAAGGTGAGGCCGAAGGTCGCTTCCATGGAAGCGGCCATTGAGGACAGCTCGGCCATGTTCCTGGAATCCGGCGAGACCCCGCTGCGGCAGGCCAGGTTGGCGCCGATGCCCTTCAGCTCAATGTTCGGCAGCTGAAGCGTCTCTCGAATGGCGTCTTCAAGATCGCACGGCATGAGGCCTTCTCGGAGGTCGCCAAGTTCGACGAGGAGCACAACTCCGTGTAGGCGTCCGGCTTCGCGCGCGGCGGACGAAAGTCTGCCAATGACGTTCAGTTCCGTATTGAAGCTGACATCCGCCAGCGCCACCACCTGCGCCGCCTGACTCGGCATCGGAGAACGAACAAGCGTCATCGTGGCGGGGACTTGCGCCCGCCGCATCGCATCGATGTTCTCGATGCGGGAATCGCCAATGCCGGTGACTCCGGCGCGCAGCCACAATCTGGCGATCTCCGGCGAGCCCAACGTCGCTTTTGTGACGCCGGTGACCGCAATTCCACGCTCAGCCAGCGCGTTGACCAATGTCAGGGCGTTGTGGAAGAGCTTGGCGAGATCAATTTCGAGACGGGGCGCGCTGCTCACGGGTTCGGAACCGCCTTCTCCCTGAGTTCGGGAAATGCCGCGAGAACCATCTCGATCAAGCGGGAGGAAGGGCCGGCAAGCGCGTCGGCGGCTGGAATCCCGAGTTCGCCTTCATAGCGAGCAATGGCCTCAGTGACTTCACCTTCAGTCAAGTTCTCGTGGTTGATCGTGAGACCAATGACCTTCGTGTCGGAGAAGGTCTGAATAAGATCGATTTCAGCGGCCGGAGTTGGCATGGCCATCTTTGCGAAATCGCAGCGATGCGCGCGCCCCGGAGCATGTTGCAGCACAACGCCGTCCGGCCGGCTGCCGCGAAGGATCAAACTCGACGTCGAGAACGCGGGGTGACTCAGCGCGCCCTGCCCCTCGACGATGATCACATCGGGATTCTCGCCTTCGTATGCTTCAATGATGGTCGCCTCCAACTCACCCGAGCAAAACTGTGATGGGACGGCGTCGAGCGCGACCCCGTAGCGCGCGCCTTGTATCAAGCCGGTCTGGCCCGTTCCGATCAACGCCGTTTTGAGGCCGTACTCGTTGAGAACGCGGGCAAGGATTGTGGCGGTGGTGCGCTTGCCAATGGCGCAGTCAGTGCCCAGAACCGCGATTCGCGGGCAGAGGACGTCCTCGATCCGATCGCGAAACATCCGCAGATCCTTCGTCGGACGCGGCTTTCGAATATCCTGGATCTGCACGTTCCAAGTCGCGCTTGCCGCCGCAAACTCCGGGTCGTCATTCAGAAACTCGTGGAGGCCGTTGACCAGGTTCATTCCGAGCGCCATGGCTTCAAGCGCCAGGCTGCGTTCGGATGCCGACATCATGCCGCTCGCCGGCGCCATCCCGTATATGAAGTAATCGGGAACGCGCTCCCCTTGGGCCAGCGCATCGGCAAGATCGCTGCAGATGGGGATGCCGTTCGCTTCCTCGCCGAGCGCGAGTCCGGCATCGAGCCCCGCTTGCTTGCTGTCGATGACCGCGCGGATCTCATACAACTCAGAGTGACGGACAAGTCCATTGGCGGTCTTGCCATCCACCGCGCCAAAGTTTCCTTCGCAATAGACGACGGCCGTGGCGACAGACGCCCGGGGCCGGCTGAGCTCGGGGGACGAGGAAACCGGTCCTTCGTTTGCATTTGGAGGAGAATGATCGACGCCAGCGGCGTTCGCCAAAACAGGGATTGGGGCTATGGGCATTGTGACTTTTCAAGTTGAACCCAAAGGAAAGCGACGGGATCGCAATGGCCGCAGCCGTTCTGTGGTCAACGAGAAGTCCCCAATGAGTGGAACAGACCTCGCAAACTTAGCACGAATTCCTGCGTCGCACAGAACCAATTCAAATTACTTCGTTTCGGCCCGATCTGACGCTACCGCCATCAACTTTTAATAAGGGAGGGTTCGCAAGTTGTTCTCGGCGGGCCTTTTGAATCCTGGAATCGGCGAGGTCAGCCCCAGAACCAATGTGGCTGCCGCAGAAACTAAGAAAGAAGTTCTGAAGCGGCGTGCACTGGAGAAAGCCCCAGAGACCGAAACACGCGGTCAAGCGAGCAGTGAAGGAGCAGTGGCGAAGTATGCCGGTTTATTCGGTGAGTAGTGGCTCCAGCGGTAGGACTCGAACGAAATCCTGCTGATTTTCAACTACTTACGCATGAAGATTTCGAGATTTCAAGCGCTACTTGCGACTACTCTTTCAATACTCGAGCGTGCTTGAGACTGCCATTTACTGGAGCTTTTACTGGAGGTCGACATAAGCCAACCCCCCCTCAGTTTGGCCATATGCCGCCCGCACCCTGGGAATGATGGATCGTTCTCTCGGTGGTGAACGCACGCAGAGTGTCTCGCGTGTGCGTGTGCGCCCTGCGCACCTCGACACGCTCGGAAGGTGATGCTATAGATCGACCGTGCAAACTTTCGACACCGTTGAACGAGAAGCCTTGGACTTGCCGGAAACGGATCGCGCGCTGTTGGTGAAGCGACTGCTCATCAGCCTTGAACCCTCCGCTGACGAATCTGTGGAAAGAGCGTGGGACGACGTGATCGCCTCTCGCGTCCAAGAAGTCCGCGAAGGCCGTGCGGTTGGCCGTTCGGTCGAGGAACTGCTCCAGGAAGCGCGGGCGAAGTATTCGTGATCCCGCTTCGGATACATCGTGCGGCGGAGACTGAATTCTGGGAAGCAGTCGCCTACTACGAAGAGAAAATTCCGGGGCTCGGATTGGATTTCATTGAGGAGATCGAGCGCAGTTTTGAAGTGATCCGGTCGGATCCGAGCAGATGGCGAATTCGAGACCATGACGCGCGCCGCTACAACATCGACCGATTCCCTTACTACATCGCGTATCTTGATTTTCCCGATCATCTATGGGTCGTCGCCATCGCTCATGGTAGGAGACTGCCGGAGTACTGGACGGAACGCTTTGACCAAGAGTAGGCGCGCCAAAGCTTGATCTTCGACATCTTCCGGCAGCGCCCGGATGGGAACAGGGAGTCGTTTCAATCGAATCGATTCGGGGGTAAGGCGGAAATCGGTGTCGATATCGCGCCCTGAACAGGCATTCTCCGGCAGTGAATCCGTTGCAATTCATCTTGCTGTGTCTGGCCGGCTGGATCAATCGCCAGCAGCAGGCGGTCATCGAATATCTCCAGGAGGAAGTTCGCGTTCTCAAGGAGATCCACGGAAAAAGACCTCGCTTCAACGATCAGCAGCGAAGAAGACTCGCGGCCAAGGCCAAGAAGATCCGATTCGGCAAACTCGGCCAAATCGCCAACATTGCAACGCCCCATACCCTGAGGGCCTGGTTTCGAAAACTCGTCGCGCAGAAATACGACTCCAGCGCGAAGCGATCTCCCGGTCGTCCGCGGACACAGGACCAGATTGTCGGCCTTGTTCTTCAATTTGCTCAAGAGAATGAGACTTGGGGCTATACGAGAATCCGCGATGCGCTCGATAATGTCGGCCATGAAATCTGTCGCGAAACCGTTGCCAACATCCTTCGCGATCACGGCATCGTGCCCGCGCCCGAACGCCGAGCCAAGACCACCTGGGCCGAGTTCCTCAAACGCCATTGGGACGTTCTTGCAGCCACCGATTTCTTCACCGTTTAAGTCTTCACGCTCAAAGGAATCGTGCGATACCAAGTGCTTTTCGTCATGCGTCTCGCTACACGCGAGGTCCACATCGCCGGCGTCAGCGAGGAGGGCAATGGCCCCTGGATGGAACAGATCGCCCGCATCCTCACCGATGGCTTCGACGGTTTTCTCAACGGATACCGCTTCCTCGTTCACGACCGTGATCCGCTCTTCACAACGGAGTTCCTCACGATCCTGAAAGACGCTGGCGTTCGAAGCGTCCGGCTTCCAAAGCGAAGTCCCAATTTGAACGCATTTGCTGAGCGCTTTGTGCGTTCAATCAAGGAGGAATGTCTCGATCGGATGATCTTCTTCTCCGAGGCCATGCTTCGTCACGTCGTTGACGAATACATCGCGCATTATCACGGAGAACGAAATCACCAAGGATTGGAGAGCAAGATCATCCATCCAAACTTTCAACGCACTGACGAAGGAGAGATCCGCCGAAAGCAACGCCTCGGCGGCATGCTCAACTTCTATTGCCGTGAGGCAGCCTGAGAAACGATTTCAACTACTTTTCAAAGAACGATACCCACGGAAATCTAGCGTCCGCGCGAAGCTCCGAACGCGTCCAAACTCGCCACGGAAGGAATAAAATCACTAGGTACACTGCCCATTCCACGCGAACGGAGTTTTTGGACACTACGGGATAGGAATAATAGGCGGCGATACGCGCCTCCGTTCCCTTGAAGGTTCCGACCTTGAAAGTCACGTAGCGCGTGACCACACCATTGGCTTTCCATTCCTTGACGATCTTGATGTCGAGCGGCTCCTTGCGCGCATCGTAGTCCTCCCACAGATCCACGACATTGCGCGGAACATCAGCTGCGTGCTTGAAGGGAGTGAAGGTATTCCCGGCGAAGAGCGAAAGCGCGATCAGTGTCAGGAGAAGGGTAAGTTTCTTCATTACTATTTTCGTATCCGCTTGTCTTCGGCCGTGATCTTGCCGTCGCGGTTGGTGTCCACGTTGGGGAATTGGCTGCGGAAGATGTTGAGGTGTTCTTCGCGGGAGAGTTTGCCGTCCTTGTTTTTATCGCCTCCGCGGAAGGCTCCGCGGCTGGGGAATTCTTTGGGGTCGAGGAACTCGTCTCTGTTTTTGTCCCGTGAATCGAATTGCCGGGCGCGGTAGTCGATAAATTCCTTCGGGGTGATGATGCGGTCGTTGTTCTGGTCCATGTCGCGGACCATGCCTTCGGGCAGGACGGTGATGGGCTCGCGAGCGGGTTTGGGTTCGGGCTTCACGTTGGCGAGGACGGTGGGTGTGCTGGCGAAGCTCTGGCGGAACTTGGGCAATGATTTGTCGTAGTCGATGTCGGGGACAATCCAGAGGTTGCGGAAGGAGACTTCAGTGCCTTTGTGATCCTGGAGCATGAGGGGGCGTTTGCCGTGACGGCGGTAGGGTTTGCCAACTTCTCCGTAGACCCAGACGTCGTCGTGAATGAGGACGCCGTTGTGGAAGATGGTGGCGCGGAGAGGTTCTTCGACGGTGCCGTCCGTGGCGAACTTGGGAGCATTCATGAGGATGTCGTAGGATTGCCACTCGCCGGGTTGGCGGCTGGCGTTTACGCGGGGCGGATGTTGGCCGTAGATGGAGCCGCAGGTGCCGTCGGCGAAGGTGGGGTTTTGATAACTGTTCACGACCTGGAGTTCGTAGCCGGACATGAGGAAGACGCCGGAGTTGCCGTAGAGTTGAACGGTCCACGCGGGATCGGTGGAGGGTTTGAAGCGGAATTCGAGATGGATGCGGGCGTTGCCATAGGCGGTCTTGGTGGAGTTGTTGCCCTTGGCTCGGGACATGACGCCTTGCTTGTCGATCTTCCAGTTCGGATTGGTCCATTGATCGGCGTCGAGGACGGTAGCTTTGGCGGGAGCGGGCAGATTGCATTCCGTGGCGGGCCTCGGTTGAACGACCGGGGGAATGGGACGTCGCTTGTCGTTGCGGTTCCAACCGGAGCCGACGAGCGTCCAGCCGACGTTGCGACCGGGGCGCGGTTCGCGGGCGGGGCGGAGTTTGTTGGCGGTGTAGAAGATGGTGTCGAAGTGGAGCTGGGTTTCGCCTTTGCTTTTCTGCTGAGGAAACTTCAGCGCGTAGACCTTGCCGGCGGTCAGCGGGATGTCGAAAGAGACGGTCTTGCGATCCTTGGACAAGCGTAGGTTGCTGACGGGAAGGGACTTTTCATCGACCGGCGGCGAACCGTACGTGCTGTAATAATGATAATGCCAGGAGGTGACGACCGGAGTGATCGGCTTGCCGACGGGCTGGGTGAAGGTGACTTCGAAACCGGTCTTCGTTAGCGAGGCGGAATGGATGGCAAAGGGAACGGTCTCGCCGTCCCATTCCACGTATTGCAGCGCGGTGCGTTTTCCGCCTTTGCTGAACCAGCCGCGTCCCACTTGGGCGGACCAAAGCCGGCCTTGCGCGTCGAAGGACATCTTCACGGGACCGGAAGCCGTGCCGCGCAGGAAGTCCACACACCAACCCTGGTAATCGCCATCGACCTTCTCCACGCCGGAGCGGAAGTGATTTGACTGGCGTTGATCGCCGACGAAGATCTGTCCCTTGAACGGACCGAACTTGCCGTCCGTCGTATCCCAAATCGGACTACCGGGCGTGTTCGCAATCACCTCGCGCGGGAACCAAACGGCGGGAAGCGTGCGAATCTTGGCGAAGTCCGCGGCGGTCATGGAGCTGACCTTCTCCTTCGTGAAGTCGGGACGTCCCGGCAGGGACGCGGGATGCCCGTAGAAGTTGCCCTCACGGATGTAATACATGCAGCAGTCGGCAACCCAATCGCCTTGGTTGTCGGTGATGAACAATTCATCCTGCGGGCTCATTCCGATGCCACAGGGCGAACGGAAGCCAGAGGCCAGCGGCTGGAAATGTCCGGGACGGTCCGAGCGGTAAACCCAGCCGCGCCAAGGTGCGTTGTAGGACATGTTGCCCCCGCCTTTGCCCTTGGGTTTGCCGTCCGGAACGGTGAAGTCGCCGCGGGCCGCGAGGTTGAGCGACGCGTATTTCCGACCGAGCGAATCCACGACGGGACCGAAGTGGTATTCGTGGTAGCGGCCGGAGGAACCAAAGGCGTCGGTGACGCATTCGTAGCGGTCGCATTTGCCATCGAGGTTTGTGTCAACAAGCCGGGTCAGTTCCGGCTTCTGTGCAACGTAGTAGGCCTTCTCCTTCGCGTCCCAATAGATGCCGTTGGGCTCCATCAAATGCTCGGCGAAGCGGGTCCATTCCTTGTTTCGGTATTCCCATACCTCGCCTTCCCAAGTGCAGATGGCGAGCGTCCCGTCGGGCTTGTGACAAAGACCCAGCACGGTGACCGCGCCGCGCGGAAGCGGAACGTCCACCAGCCGGTAACCCGCCGGGATCTGGGCTGCCGCCATCCCGGCAAAACAAAGAGCGATAAGAAGAGAGAGTAGCTTTTTCATGAACGGAAAGAGGGGGAAGTTATTGGATGGAAACCTTGAAGGACTGCGTGCCTTCGGGAGCGATGATCACGGTCCTTTCTTCACCGTCGACCAGGGAGACGAGATGCACGGTATCGAGATGCATCTCGTAGCGGAGGAAGCGGAGTGTATCGGATTCTAGAATCTCCCGTTCGGTATCGGGAATGGGCATGCCTTTGATCTCGGACGGCTTCGCGCTGCGATCTTCCAGGGACGGCGTTTGATTAATGGATGCCGAATGCCAGGCATGGAGCACGCTTCCATCAGTCGGGTTGTAGGCGACCAACACCTGGTTCGGAAGCAGGCAAAGCAAGGCGCGCGGCGGCAATCCCGCGATCGACTTGCGAACCACCTTGGCCTCCGGTTCCG
>CAZFLK010000206.1:0-9210 GCA_964519245.1 uncultured Verrucomicrobiota bacterium | reverse complement strand
AACTGACACACGCAGGGCCGCCAACAACAGCCCGCAACATATTGAAAACAGGGAGGATAGACGCCGCGTGACACCCCCTGTCACGGAGTGTCAACTGGTGGAGGCGGCGGGAGTCGAACCCGCGTCCCATGAACAATCTTCCGGTCGTGCCTACATGCTTAGTCAGGTTGAATTGTCGGCAGCGCGATGACGACCTGACACGAATCGCGCCGCGTAGTCCGCATGAAAAAGTCTCGATGAAATGCGCGCGGTCTCCGCGTTTCATCCAGCCTGCTGCATGCGCCCCTCAGCCTAGCAGGCGTTGGTCGAGGGACGTCGCGGCACATTAGGCCGCGAGAGCCAACTCTTGGTTGTTAGCAGTTATTTGTTTGATCCGATGATTAACGAGGCCAACGAATCATCCTCGGCATGCCACTTCCAGGGTCATCTCCAGGTCGAAACCAGTGCGCCCCCAATTCCAGTGGGGCCAGAACACCGAACCCTGATTCGTGAAACACGGGACCGGCGTCTGACAGGGAGAGTATCGTCCGGAATGGGGCTTTGGTCAAGTTGGGCGGAGCGAGTCCAACCGGCCCGCCACACACACGCGGCGGGGCATGCGATTGAACGAGGGTCGCGGAAACGCGCTGACTCGTCCCTTCGTTGATATGGGCTCGACGGAGTCTCTCCCCACCGGCTGCACGAGCCAGTCGGTAACCCGGAAGCGCTGTTGGCAGCGGAGTCGTGGGTGGCGCTGGCATGGCATGAAAGGCGCTGAAGCGCCCGACAGCGGGGCCGACTGGTTTGCGCGATTGCCAAATGGCCTGATTCATCCATGCTGCGAGGAACACCGAATTCGAACTCGATCCGGTTTCAATCATGGACAGCAGATTTGTTTACCTTGGCGCGTTTGCGCTGGCGGGCGTCGCCACACTCGGGATGTTCAGCGTGGGAACAACGAGGACCACGACGGTGGCGCCTCAACCCATTGTCACCATGACACCGGCCGGCGGGCCGGTCGCTCCCAGCGCGAGCAAGGAGATCCACCTGGAGGTTTCCGGGATGACCTCGGAAGGCGGCTCTGTCGACGCGGTGCGGTCGGCCCTGGAGGCGGTGGAGGGCGTCATCGAAGCCGAGGTCTCCCTGCCTGACAAGGCGGTGATCAGGTTGAACAAGGAAGTTTCCGGCAAGGACCTGGAGGACGCGGTCAAGCAGGCGGGCGAGCAATACGACGCCCGGGTCATCGCGACCAGGGGATGATGAAGTCGCTTGCCATTTTCATCGAACGCGCCGGCCAAGCCGCACGGCGCGCATTAGCGGCGGGCTCCAGGATGCCGCCCGGACGTAAACCGTATTCGATTTGCCTCGCCGCCCTGCTGCTCGCCCTGGCGCCGTTGAGCGGGGCCGTTCCAGCAGGAACAGCCAAACCCAATGTCGTTCTCCTGGTCGCGGATGACCAGGGCTGGGGCGACATGTCGTTGCACGGCAACCAACGGGTCAAGACGCCGCACATCGACCGGCTGTTCCGCGAATCCCTGCAATTGAAGAACTTCATGGTCTGCCCCGTATGCTCGCCGACTCGGGCGGGGCTGCTCACCGGCCGGCATTCGCTGCGTCTCGGGGCCGGGCCGAACGTCGGCGGGGAACTGGACGTCGCGGAGACCACGCTGGGGGACTTTTTCCAATCAGCAGGATACAGGACCGGCGTCTTTGGCAAATGGCACAATGGAATGGAGCCGAACACGCCGGCGTTTCGCGCGGCCTTCAAGGAGGCGTTCAAACATCTGCCCGACAAACCCTACCTCACCGGCGCCGGGGCCAATGCGCATGGCTTCAATCGCGCGGTGGTCTACTACGGCGGCGGTCCGGACAAGTGGACGCGCAAGGCCTACGCCAACCAACTGGTCAGCTGGTTTCATGACCTGGACTACCGCCCCGATGAGGAAGGCTACCTCGCGGATCTCATCACGAAGCACGCGACCGCGTTCATTACGGACCGCGCGACCACCGGCGAACCTTTCTTCTGTTATGTGCCCTTTGACCAGGTCCACGAACCACTGCAGGCAAAGAAGGAACTCCTGGCCCGCGTCCCGGCTTCGGTAAAGGACCGCCGCCATCGGATCCATTCCGCGATGCTGCTGTCGCTCGACGACAGCGTGGGCGCGATTCTGCAAACGATCGAGGAGGCCGGCGTCCGGGAGAACACGATCGTCTGGTATTTCAGCGACAATGGCGGGCTGCGGATGGGAAGCAGTCTGCCTTTCCGCGGCGGGAAGCTGACCACCCGGGAAGGCGGCATTCACGTCCCGGCGGCCATCCGTTGGCCGGCCGGAGGATTCAGCGGCGGAGAATACCAGGGCCTGCTGGGCCACCTGGACGTGCTGCCAACGCTGGCCGGCCTGTTAAAGGCGGAGCTCAAAACCGCCCGCCCGCTCGACGGCCTCGATTGTTCCGCCGCGCTCCTTAAGGGCGCCGACTCGCCGGTCCAGGACGGCTACTGGGCCTGGCGCAACAACGAAGTCCTGCGCACCGATCGCTGGAAGCTGTTCCGCTTCATCGATCACATGGAGCTCTACGACATGCGAACCGACCAGACGGAGTCGACCAACCTGGCGCAACGTCATCCGGAAGTCGTCGAGGAACTGGCCGGCCGCATGAAGCGCTGGCGCAAGGATCTCGGCGTCGCCTCGCCGCTGGAGCCCCCCGATAGGAGACCAATCTCCGCCCCGAGCGGAGACGTACTCGAGGTCATGATCGACCAGACCGGTCCGGTGGACGTGGAGAAGGCCCTCGGAGTCCAGATCGGCTTCCGACGACATCGCGTCGATATCGGAGATGAGTTCGAGTTCGACATCATGATGCCGAAGGGAGACCTCCTGCGGAACGGGGCTTTCGTCTCCCCCTACCGGAACGGCTCGCCTCCGGTTTTCAAGCGCGGCGTCGGAATCGACCAGCGCGGGCGCATTCAGGCCACAGGCGAGGGGCCGGAAATGAAACCCGGCAAATGGGAACGGCGCGTGATCGGGATCGGTCACGAGGCTCCCCTGCTGCGGAGTTACCATGGGGTCTTCTTTCAGGGGGGCTCGCCCGGACGACACAAGCTTTACCTCGACAACCTGCAGATCCGGCGCCGCGATGGAACCGTCCTGCCGGTATGGCGGAACCGCGAGGACACGGAAACCGCCCGCCGACAACTGCCGCCCCAGTTCCGCGATCTGAGCATTCGAACCGTTTCCCTGAATGAACTGGAATAGGGTCGCCATCCGACGCCTTCATGACCGCCAAGGAAATGAACCCAGTTCGCGCCAACCGCCTGCGCTTGAAACTTCTGGTCATCATTCCGATCACGGTGGCGGTCGGTTTGGGATCGAAGTTCTACCCCGGCCCGGGAGCCGATTGGGCGAACAATTCCCTCGGCGGCGTATTCTACGTCATCTTCTGGCAGTTGGTCGTTCTGTTCTGCCTCCCGCAAGCCTCGATCCGCCGCATCGCGCTGGGTGTTTTCCTGGCGACGTGCGGGCTGGAGTTCCTGCAGTTGTGGCATCCGCCCTTCCTCGAAACCCTGAGAGCGAACTTCTTCGCACGCACGGTCCTGGGCTCCAGTTTTGCCTGGTCGGACTTCCCCTACTACGCGATCGGCAGCATCCTCGGCTGGGCGTCGCTCAGACGCTTGACCCGCGACGCCGGTTCGTGAGATCAAGGCAGCGTGAAATTTGTGAAGAATGCGATTGTCGCGGCGTTGGCCCTGGTCCTGTTCGCGCCCCCTGCGAGCGCGGCAAAGCAGTCGACCTCCGATTCGCGCGACTGGTGGTCGCTGCAACCGTTGGCAAAACCGGCCGTCCCCCAAAGCCACGACTGGGCGCGCAATGAAATCGACGCCTTCGTCCTGACCAAGCTGAACGAGAAGGGGCTTTCCCCGTCTCCGCCGGCGAGCCCTCGAGCCCTCATCCGCCGGGTCACCTACAACCTCACCGGCCTGCCGCCCCTGCCAGAGGAAATCGAGGCCTTCCTGAAGGAGTCTTCCTCCGATCCCGACCGGGCCTATGAACGACTTGTCGAGCGACTGCTGAACTCGCCACATCACGGGGAGCATTGGGCGCGCTTCTGGCTGGACGCCGCCCGCTATGGCGAATCCCATGGCTACGACAAGGACAAGGCCCGCTTCAACGCCTGGCCCTATCGCGATTATGTCATCCGCTCGTTCAACAACGACAAGCCCTGGTCGCGTTTCGTGAAGGAGCAGATTGCCGGCGACGCCCTCTTCCCGGGCGACCCGGACGGGGTCATTGCCTTGGGCTTTGTCGCCGCGGGTCCCTGGGATTTCATCGCGCACTTCGAGGTCGGCGAGGGCAAGCTCGACGGCCGCATCGCCAAGCACATGGACCGGGACGACATGGTCAGCGCAGTCTTCAACACCTTCATGAGTTCGACCGTGCAGTGCGCGCAGTGCCACGATCACAAGTTCGATCCGGTTTCCATGGAGGACTACTATCGGCTGCAGGCGGTGTTCGCCGCAGTGGATCGCGCGGACCGGGTCTACGACCTCGATCCGAAGATCGTGAAACGTCGTCAGCAACTGCAGACGGAGAACGCGGAGCTGACCAAGGAACAACGGCAGTTGGATCAGGGCGTCGAAAAGGCGGGCGGCTTCCGTCTGTCGCAACTGCGGACGCAGATCAAGGAACTGGAAGAAAGCCCTGCAGCCAAGCTCAAGACCGTTCCCGAACACGGCTACCACAGCCAGATCGTCAAGCGTCCCAACGTCGTGAAGTGGGCGCAGATCGAACTCCCCGCGACCGAGGCGATTGCGGCGGTTGAACTGATCGGCTGCCATGACGACTACGCGGGCATCGGCGCGGGC
This sequence comes from uncultured Verrucomicrobiota bacterium, assembly GCA_964519245.1. Lineage (GTDB taxonomy): Bacteria > Verrucomicrobiota > Verrucomicrobiia > Limisphaerales > JAYPEY01 > JAYPEY01. Next base: position 4,370 of record CAZFLK010000206.1, on the reverse strand, counting down.
TTCGGTTTCCCCGTCCGGTTCAAGGTCGAGGCTTCCAACGACGCAGCGTTCAAGGACGGCGTTCACTCGATCGCCGATTTCACGAAATCGGATTTCGCCAATCCCGGAGTGACGCCGGTGCGCCTCGACGCCCGGGGGATTCAAGCAAAGTTCGTGCGCGTGACGGCAACGCGCCTGGTGGAACGCAAAAAGGATTACATCTTCGCCCTGGCGGAACTCCGACTGCTGGATGAACAGGGTAAGAACCTGGCGGAAGGGGCGAAGGTGGCGGCGCTCGACAGCATCGAAGCCCCCTCGCGCTGGCGCCGCGCAAACCTGGTCGACGGCAGGTTCACCACCGCGGGCGACCCGAACGTGATGGAGAAGCTGGCCAAGCTGAAATCGGAGTTGCGCGACCTGATGGTGGAACTGGAAACACCCGGGCTTCGGAAACGTCGAAAAGAGATCGCCGCCCGGTTGGCCGCCAACAAGAAGCAGATCGCGAGCCTGCCGCCCGGCAAGCTCGTCTACGCCATCGCCGCCGATTTCAAGAAATTCGGGAAGGTGACCCCGACCGCGGGGCGTCCTCGTGAGATCCGCTATCTGCACCGCGGCGATCTGCGGTTGCCCGGCCCGGTCATGAAACCCGGCGCGCCGGCGCTTTGGGACCGGAGCCAAACGGAATTCAAGCTGGCCGAACCCGGCAACGAGGCGGCGCGACGCGCGGCCTTGGCTGAATACCTGACCGCGCGGGACAACCCCCTCACCTGGCGGTCGATCGCCAACCGCATCTGGCTGGGGCACATGGGTCGCGGCATCGTCGAGACCCCCAATGACTTCGGCCGCATGGGCGCCCTCCCCATGCACCCGGGACTGCTCGACTGGCTGGCCGCCAAGCTGCGCGACGACCCCAACCAGTCCCTCAAGGCCCTGCACCGGCTGATCGTCATGAGCGCAACCTATCGACAGGCGTCGACAGATGATCCTGCCAAAAGCGCCGTCGACGGATCCAACGCCTTCTATTGGCGGATGAACCGTCGCAAGCTCCGCGCCGAGGAATTGCGGGACTCGGTCCTGCTGACCTCCGGCAAACTGGATCGCAAAATGGGCGGCCCCAGCTATCAGGACTTCAAGTTCAAGGACGATCACACGCCCAAGTTCTGGTACCACCTGCATGACCCGAATGATCCTTCCGCGCATCGCCGCTCGATCTATCGCTTCATCGCCCGCAGCCAGACCCAGCCTTTCATGACGGCATTGGACTGCGCCGACCCCTCGCAGATGGTCTCCAAACGCGACGAGACCACCACCGCCCTACAAGCCCTCACCCTGATGAACAACCCCTTCATGACCGCCATGGCCAATCACTTCGCGGAACGAATCAAGTCGGCTGACGACCCGATCGGGAAAGCGACGCAACTCGCGTTCGGCCGCACCCCGACAAGCGAGGAACGAACGCTGATCGCCGGCTACGCCACAAAGCACGGCTGGCCCGCGGCGGCGCGCGCGATCTTCAACTTGAACGAGTTCGTGTACCTGGATTGAGCGTCTGGCTGAGGCCAGTATGATATCGGAAGCCGGACTGAGGCGGACATGCAGGCGGAACTGGAAGGCTGCAGGCGCCTGCCATAGGGCTACGCGTCACTTCTTGCGGATGAACCGCTCGAGGCGCAACTACGGGAGTTTATCCGGCGCTTGGGGCGCAACCTGAAGGCTGCAGGCATCCGACATAGGGATACGCATCACTTCTCGCGGATGAACCGCTCGAGGCGCAACCTGAAGGTTGCGGCTACGGGAGTTTGCCCGGGGCTTGGGGCGCAACCTGAAGGTCGCGGCTACGGGAGTTTGTCCGGCGCTTGGGGCGCAACCTGAAGGTTGCGGCTACGGGAGTTTGTCCGACCAGGCGGCGCCGTCTTTCACCCATTGAATGATGGCCAGAATCTCCTCCTGGGTCAGTGGTTCCTTGCCCTCCGGCGGCATCACATAATCATCATCTTCGGGGAGCAGAATGGTTTCGACCAACAGGCTCTTGGCCGGGTTGAAGGGGACAATGGCTTCGATTTCACTGTCGCCGCCCTTGAAGGCGATTTCCTTGTCGGTCAGCGTGTAGCCGCCCTTTTTCTTCTCCTTCCCATGACAGCGAACGCACTTGGCTTCCAGGGCGGGCCAGACCTTTTCGTTGAAATGGACCAAGGGGCCGGCGGCGGCCGGCGACGCAGCCTCGGAAGAGGCGGCGACGGTCGCACCCCCGGCAGAATCGTCACCCTCGTCATGGTCCAGGATCTCCTTCACGAAGTTGGGCGCATTGGCCACCAGATACTCGGACCCATAGGTGAGGTTCCCCCCGAGATGTCCGGCAATGGCCAGGACCGAAAAGTTGACCGCCAGGGTGAGCCGATACGCGACAATCATGGCCTTCTTTTCCTTCCCGCCGCCAAATCCCAACTGATGTAGAACCAACGTTCCCACCGCAAGGAACCCGACCGCGACGCCATACCACTTGTGCAGATCCAACGCCTTCTCCTCGTAACCGCCATCCACCGCCCGCAAGAGGCCCAACACAATCGTGACCACCGCCGCCAGGATGCAGAAGACATGCGACAAGGTCAGAACGCGGCGTATCTCCTCGCCGGGTCGCTTCATCGCGTAGAGTTCGAAGATGCAGGCCATCAGCACAAAGCCGATGGGCAGATGGAGAACGACCGAGTGAAACGGCGCCAGGAACGGCAGCCATTGGAAGGGCCCATCGCCTCCGGGAGCGCCCGACTCCGCGGCCATGAGGGTGTTGGTGATCCATGGAAGCAGCGTCGCCGTCAACAGCCGCGTCTTCCACCCGGGTCGATTCCGAAGCGCAGGATTCATAATCAGGGTCAACAAACCCCGATTCGACTCAGGTTCTTCGATTCGGTCCCACCCGGAATTGCTCTGTACCGCGCAAGGATTGACCGCCCTGCCCCGCTAGACCAAGCGGTTCGGCCGTCTCCAACGGATGCGGGCCAGCAGTTGATCGCCCCGCGCGCCCCGACGAGGGAGCCATTCCCCCACCGTCACCCAGGATTCATCCTGGCTGACATTGGTGACATGAAAGTTGCCCATCAGGGCCACGCCATTGGGATCATTCACACCATCCCCCACCAACGGAAGAACCGTTCGTTCCGTCGCCCGGATCAAATGCCGCTTCTCCGGATCGACCCGCGCAACCCAAAGCGGCGAACGCCAGCGAATCACGTTGGCGTTGCTCGCATCCTTGCGCGTGTAGACCAGAAACAACCCGTCCGAATGCGTCAACCAGTGCTGCTGCGTGGTGGACATGGTCAACGGCTCCCCGTCATCCCAGGTCCACGGCTTCTTCGAGGCCCAGTTCAAGCCATCGTCACTGACGCTGTTGTAGCCGCGGTTGTCCTCGGCGCGGATGGTGATGAAGAACTTCCCGTTGAAGCGCGTGACGGACGGCTCCAACAACCCCCGCTTGTGCTTCAATTCCAGCGGCGGCCCTACCTCCTTGATCTTCAGGAATTCACCATCAAAGGAGCAGCGCACGCCCGCAACCTTCCGAGAATTCGCCTGATCGCCAAAGGTGAACGACATGGCGATGTCGCCATTCGGCAGCGTGACGCGTTGCCCGCAGTTGTTCGTGTAGATGAACGATCCGCGGGGATCAGCCCACTCAAGGATCCGCCGCTCGGACCAGCTTCCATCCTTGCGTCGAACCGCATAAACCGGATAGCGGGCCAACTGATCGCCCCGGGAAAACTTGGCCCCGCGATAAAACACCACATGCCCCAGCGCCAGAATCGTCCCGGTCTGCGGATGATACTCCGGCACAACATCACAAACCCCGGCCTTCAACCCCTTGTGCTCCGCCGCCATCTCATGCCAACCCAACGCCGGGATCGGCTCCGGCTCGGACCAACTCTTTCCGAGATCGGCCGACTCCGTCCAATGCACGGGACCGAAATAATCTGAGCCCCCGATGGACTGCAGCGTCATCAGCGTCTTGGCGCGTCCGCCGTTCCCGCCGGGAACTCGACAAGCGCGCGGATGAAACCAGGTGGTCCCGCCCGTGCCGTCGCGATTGCGGCGGACGGCCTCCTTGGTGATGGATTCGATGAGAGCGCCCTCCTCCCGGGCAACGGCCATGCCGGAGCCGAACAGCGCGGCGGAAGAGGATGCGAGGAACTGACGTCGAGTTTGCATGATTCGTATACTTAAGTCACTGCCGCCTGGTGGAAACCCTATTCTTGGGGCGCAACCGCGCCTGCGTGCGATTGAGAACGGGTGGCGCCATGCCAAGTCCCAAAGGGACGAAAAGAGGTCTTCCTGATCACAGCGTCGGCTATGGCTCACCTGCAGCGCTTTCCCTTCGCCGCTTTCACCCCTGCAGGGTGTCG
>CAZFLK010000205.1:0-9251 GCA_964519245.1 uncultured Verrucomicrobiota bacterium | reverse complement strand
GAAAGTGAAGGCCGGTCGTCGGCTCATCGAGAATGTAGAGCGTCCGGCCCGTCGATCTGCGGCTCAACTCGGTCGCCAGCTTGATGCGCTGCGCCTCGCCGCCGCTCAGCGTCGTCGCCTGTTGCCCCAACCGGATGTAACCCAATCCCACTTCCGCCAGGGTCTGACAGATATCATTGATCTTGGGAACCGCCCGGAAGAACGTCAGGGCTTCGTCCACGGTCATGTCCAGGACATCGGCGATGTTGCGGCCCTTGTAGTGAATCTCCAGGGTCTCCCGATTGTAACGACGACCGGCGCAGGCCTCGCAGGTGACGTAGACCGGCGGCAGAAAATGCATCTCGATCTTGATCAAACCGTCGCCCTGGCACTTCTCGCAACGGCCGCCCTTGACGTTGAAACTGAACCGCCCCGCGTCATAGCCGCGCACCCGCGCCGCGGGCAGCTTCGCGAACAGGTCCCTGATTTGGTTGAACATCCCGGTATAGGTCGCCGGATTGCTGCGCGGCGTCCGGCCAATCGGCGTCTGATCGATTACAATCGCCTTGTCCAGAGCCTCGATCCCGCGAATCTCCTCGTGCGCGCCGGGCCGATCCTTGGTTCCCATCAACTTTCGCGACAAGGCCTTGCACACGATCTCATTCACAAGCGTGCTCTTGCCCGAACCGCTCACACCCGTGACACAGGTGAAGGCCCCGATCGGTATTCGGACGTCGATGTCCTTCAGGTTGTTCTCCCGGGCCCCGATGACATCCAGCCATTGCCGGCCGACCAAGGGACGTGATTTCCGCTTGGGGACCGGAATGCCCAACACGCCGCTGAGGTATTTCCCCGTCAGCGACCGCTTGTTGGCGATGATCTGCTCGACGGTCCCTTCCGCCACCACCTCGCCTCCAAGAACTCCCGCCCCGGGGCCGAGATCGATCACGTGATCCGCCAAGCGGATGGTGTCTTCGTCGTGTTCCACCACCAGCACGGTGTTGCCCATGTCCCGCAACTCCACCAGTGTCTTGAGCAATCGATCGTTGTCCCGCTGGTGAAGCCCGATGCTTGGTTCATCGAGAATATAGATCACCCCGACCAGGCCTGCTCCAATCTGGGTGGCCAGGCGGATCCGCTGCGCCTCCCCCCCGCTGAGCGTCCCGCTCTCCCGATCCAACGTCAGGTAGCCCAATCCGACATTCCGGAGAAACTCCAACCGCGACCGAACCTCCTGAATCAGATCCCCGGCGATCTGCGACTCGAATTCACTCAATTCCAACCCGCCAAGAAACTCATAGGCCGCGTCGATCGACAGGCCGCAAAGCCCCATGATTGAAAGGCCGGAGATGTCCGGCCCCGGCCGACCCTCATCAGCGGCGGGATCCCGGTCAACCGCCGACGCCTCCGCCCCGCCCAGGGTCACTGCCAGCACCTCCGGCTTGAGCCGCCTGCCCAGGCACGCATCGCACGGTTGCGGGCTCATGAATGCCTTCAGCCTCCGCTTGGTGATCTCGCTGTCCGTTTCTTCGTAAAGGCGCCGGATATTTGGAATCACCCCTTCGAAGGGTTTCAAGGTCGCGCTGACCTTGCCTCCTCGCACGAAGTGATACTCGATCTTGCTCTCGCCGGAACCATGCAACAGCACGCGCTTGAAATCGTCGGGCAGGCCGCGCCATGGCTTGGCCGTATCGTGTCCATAATGGTCCGCGACGCCCTTCAGCAACGTGTTGTAGTAGGCGACCATCCGCTTGCCCCCCTTCCGCCAGGGAGCCAGAGCCCCCTGCTCCAGGGACTTGTCCGGATTCGGAGCAACCAAATCCTCGTCGAAGACCAGCTTTTGCCCCAGGCCGTGACAAACCCCGCAGGCTCCAAATGGCGAGTTGAAGGAAAAGTGCTTGGGCGTCAGCGTGTCGTAGCTCTTGCCCGTCGCGGGACTGAACATCCGGTTGGAATGAAAGGTCTCCTCCCATTCGCCGGCATCACGGTCCTTCGGTTCCTGCTGCAACAGCAACAATCGCCCTTCGCCCCACTTCAAGGCCGTCTCGACCGAATCGGCCAACCGGACCCGAATCTTGTCCCCAATGACCAGGCGATCCACCACCGCCTCAATGGTGTGCTTCGACTTCGGGTCCAGTTTCAAACGCACGTTGCTGGCAAGCTCCACCATCTCGCCATCGACCCGCGCCCGGACGAAGCCATCGCGCGCCAACCGCTCGATCACATCGCGAAACTCCCCCGTCCGGTCCCGAACGACCGGCGCCAGGACCATGATCCGCGTCCTCTCCGGAAGCTGCATGATGCGATCAATGATCTCCGTCGTGCTCTGTTGCTGAATCGGAACGCCCGTCTCGGGACAATGCGGCCGACCGATATGCGCATACAACAACCGCAGGTAGTCGAATATCTCGGTGGTGGTGGCAATGATGGAGCGCGGCCCCGACCCCGATCCCCGTTGCTCAATCGCAATGGTCGGAGACAATCCCTCCAGGTGATCCACATCCGGTTTCTGCAACTGGTCCAGAAACTGCCGGGCGTAGGACGACAACGACTCCACATACTTGCGCTGCCCCTCCGCATAAATGGTGTCGAAGGCCAAGGACGACTTCCCCGAACCGCTCAACCCCGTGATCACCACCAGGCGGTCGCGCGGAATTTCGAGTGACACATCCCGCAGATTGTGTTCTCGCGCGCCGCCGACCTTGATAAACTTCTTCGACATGTTGCTTCTGGAAATCCGCAATCAACGGAGACCGGGATCATACAATTCCACCCCCGGCATGGAAAGCCAATGTGGTCCTTTACGACGAAATCGTCTCTGCTTGCGCGGCGGTTCAACTCATGCGAAACACACCCAGTTCCACCGTCCCCATGAGAAACATTCTTGTCGTTGCGCTTTGCCTGATCTTCCACGCGTCTGTCTCTGCCGCGTCTCCAACCGTCATCAACCTCTGGCCCGGACCCCCTCCCGGCGAAACGGCGCAACTTCCGCCCGAGGCCGACACCACCAAAGCCGACGGCCGGCTCGTCGCCGGACGTCGCGTGATCCGTCTCGGAAATGTTTCGACCCCGCAGTTGACCATCTATCAACCGCCGCAGAACAAGCGCACGAACACAGCGCTGATCGTCGCGCCCGGTGGAGGCTTTCACATTCTCGCTTACGACCTCGAAGGCACGGAGGTCTGCGAATGGCTCAAGTCCATCGGCGTCACTGCGGTCCTCCTCAAGTATCGCGTCCCGGCGCGCAACCCGAAGAAGAACCGCTGGATCGAAGCCGTGCAGGACGCCCAACGCGCCGTCAGCCTCGTGCGCCATCGCGCCAAGGAGTTCGGCGTCGCTCCCGACCGCATCGGCATCATGGGCTTTTCCGCCGGCGGCGCCACCGCGGGGCTCTGCGCCCTGTTGAAATCCCGGCAGTACGAACCGGTCGACGCCGCCGACGAAATCTCCTTTCGCCCCGATTTTACCGGCCTGATCTATCCCGGGGCCCTCGTCCCCCGGGGGCAATCCGAACTCGCTGAATTCGTCACCGTAACCGGACAGGAACCTCCCTTCTTTTTTGCCCACGCCCACGACGACCGGGTCACCTCGCTCAACAGCGCCCTGCTCTACGCGGAGTTGAAGAAAAGGAACGTGCCCGCCGAATTGCATATCTACGCCAGCGGCGGTCACGGATACGGGCTGCGCAAGACCGACCAACCCGTCACCACCTGGCCGGACCGGATGGCGGCGTGGCTGCGGACCCAGGGACTACTGAAAGCAAACTAGCTCCTGGGCTTCATTCACCCATCCCCATCCAGAAAATCTCCCAAACCGCCGAGCACGGAGCCCTCTCCCTTGCGGGCTCCGCCCGCTGACGGCGCGTGGGCCAGGATCCGATCCGCCATGCGTGAAAAAGGCATGCTTTGCAGGATCACGGTCCCATGGCCGCGCAACGTCGCCAGGAACGCCCCTTCCCCGCCGAAGAACATCGACTTGAGATTGCCGGCGCGTTCGATGTCATACTCTACGCCGGCGGTGAACGCCACCAGACAACCGGTGTCCACCCTGAGCGTTTCGCCCTGAAGCTGCTTCATGATCAACGTGCCGCCGGCATGAACGAAGGCTTTCCCATCGCCGCGCAACCGCTGGAGGATGAATCCCTCGCCGCCGAAGAATCCGGCTCCCAGGCGCTTCTGGAAGGCGATGCCCACCTGCGTCCCCAACGCCGCGCAGAGAAAGGCGTCCTTCTGGCACAACATTTCACCGCCGCACTGCGCCATGTCGACGGGCATGATCTTGCCCGGATAAGGCGCGGAGAACGCCACCCGTTTCTTGCCGTAGCCCCGGTTTGTGAAGTGGGTCGTGAAAAGGGACTCGCCGGTGAGCGCCCGCTTGCCCACGTCCAGCATCTTGCCGAAGAAGCCCTTGTCCGGCTCCGAGCCGTCGCCCATCTTCGCTTCGAAGTTGATCCCTTCCTCCATGTAGTTCATGGCGCCCGCCTCGGCGATGACCGTCTCCCCCGGGTCGAGCTCTATTTCAACGATCTGGATGTCGCCGCCGAACAATTCGTAGTCAATTTCGTGGCATTGCATGGTTTGTCTGGAGTTTGCGAGTTGCGTGGACAATCAAGTTTTCGTGGGATTTTCGCTGCCTCGGTCGTCCGAGGCCATTCCAAAATCCGCCATGGACTGCAGCGATGCGGAATTGGAATTCACTCGACCGCCGCATCAGACTACGTTGTCTGCGATGCGCCAAACAATTCCAGTGTTTCTCTCCGTCGCGTTCGCGTTCGCGTTCGCGGTTCCAGCTCGGGCAGCGGAACGCGTCCCAAAAGGTTTGCTCGGCGACTGGGCCGTGACGACGCCGACAGATGAAGCCGCCTGGATCCGCATCCGGGAATCCAATAGCGCGCCCGATATACGCGTCATGTGGGCCGTGGGCAATGTGCGCCAGATAAAGGATCCCGTCGTCCGCAACGGCGAACTCAGCTTCATCCTGCGCCAACGCCGCAACAAGCAGACGGGCGAGATCATTTCCTCCGACTCCCTTTCCGTGCGTTTGTTGGACGAGCAGCTCTACGGCGTCCGCCAGAAAACAATCGACAGCCAACATTCCGAAGCCTCCTTCACAGGTAAACGCCTCCCCGCCATGCCGCCCAGGCCGGAACTCGGCAAGGTCCGTTTCGGCGCGCCAATCAAACTGTTCAACGGCACGGACCTTGCCGGATGGAAAGTCCGCCGCGCACACAAGAAGATGGGGTGGTCCGCGAAGAATGGCGAACTGGTCAACGAAACGCCCAAGACCGACTTCAGCGCCTATGGCGACTACGCCAACCTCATGACCGAGCGGGTGTTCACGGACTTTCAGTTGCACATCGAGTTCAAGATCGAGTCTCAACGCAACAGCGGCATCTACCTCCGGGGCATGTACGAGGCGCAGGTGGTCGACCGCGACAGCCGGATGCAGGGCATCAGCGGCATCGGCGCCATTTTCGGCCGCATCGCTCCCTCAAAGAATGCGGGCAACCCGCCAGGTGAGTGGAACGCCTACGACATCACCTTGGTCGACCGACACGTAACCGTCGTCCTCAACGGGGAGACGGTCATCGACAATCATCCCGTCGAAGGTCCCACCGGCGGCGCGCTGCTGAGCGACGTAACACAACCCGGTCCCATTTACCTCCAGGGCGATCACACCTCGGTGCGGTATCGGAACATCGTGCTGCGGCCAGTTGTGAAAAGATAGGCCTCAATTACGCCCGCGGAGGGACAATTTCCTGCAAGCCCCGCGATCGGTCGGATTCACGCCAACCGAGCCTGCCGGAGGAACTCCTTGATTTGATTGCGCGCTTCGTAGGCCGCCTCGGCATGATCGCCTCCAAAATCCAGAAACGAGTCACCCAACAACGTTCCCCACCACCCCGTTTCCTTCGAGCCTTCGCCTTCAAAGGGAATCAGCCTCACCAGTTCTTCCTGGTCCTCCAACTGGAGATTCTGTTGATTCACCGCTTCGCCGCCAACCGATACATCCGCTTTGAGAAGTCAGCCAACGTCGTTCGCAGCGGTTCAAAATTCCTCCCAAAAGGATCTTGGATTCCCCCATGCTGCTTGAACCCTTTCTTCGGCATCGTCTTCCATGTTTCAACCCAGCCACAGACATGCCAGCCGACGAAATCCTTTCGCGCGTACATGCGCTCACAGAAGTCCTTTGCCAACTCGGCGCGATGCCGCTGATCGACCGCATGGGGCCCGTGCGGATTGGGCATGTTGTCGTGCGGCGCGTGAAAGGCTCCATCGCCATTCACAAACGGTTTGTCCACGAGCTTGGACCAGCGGTTCAGAACGGGCCTCTGCTCCTGCCAACGCCCGTACATCTGGTAGAAAACGAGGTCCGTGTATTTCGAGGTGATCTCCACGACGGCGTCGCCGCTGTCGGTGTTAGCATTCAATTTGTCGCCAAAGACCAGATGCTGGGGATCGTTTCGCCGAACCGCCTTGGTCATGACGTTGTAGTAACGATCGGCGACATGCCTCAAGAAGGCCCGGTTGTCCGCCAATTCCCGGGCGTTCGAGAGATCGGTCTCCGGCCGCCAGGAGACGGTTCGCAGCAGCTCATCCCACGAATCAAAATCGGTGTCGTAGACCTCGTTGAAATGCAGGATCCAGTTGCTGTAGTGGTTGCGCATGAACTCGACATAGGCGCGCTTTCCCGGCGCTGAGGGCAGCAGATTCCGATACCGGCGCGGCCAGGTCTGCGTCGAACCGCGCGCGGAGCCATAGACATGCGTCGGCCGCGCGGCGGCATCGATCTCGGTGAAGATCGGGCAATCGGTCATGGCGTAACCGAGCAGCCACGGATCGTCCTTCACGGGCGCGCATTCCCGGGCCGCCAACTCGTTGCAATGCTTTTCAAATTGCTCCGTGAAGACATCCGGGAACGCCATCTCGTCCGGATCCCGCCAATGAGCCATGTCGACAAACCGCAGCGGCTTGATCCAGGCCGTTTCGATCTTGGGGCGTATCTGCGAATAGCTGTTGTGAACCCCCAGGGTGTTGTAGCCGAAGGCGCTCAAATCCGCGACCACCTTGGCCCTCAAGCCGGCTCGCCACTTGGCATCGAATGCGCGTTCGGCTCCAAAGGCCTTGAGCCAATGCCCGGCATTGTAGGCCTGGTTCAACCAACCGGGATGAACGTGGTTCATGCCCAACGACAGGAAGGCATTCCCTTCCGGTGTGACAAACCACCACCGGTCACGCTTCTCAAGCCGAAAGAAACCCGTCGCGTCGAACCGGATCGCCGGGCAACCGCCATACTTGTCGCGCCGGGCGAGGGCGTCAGCCGACTGCCCTTTCAATATTGCCGGTGCCAATGAAAGCCCCACCGCGGAACCCTTGATAAACCGTCTTCTCTTCATGTCATCTCTGCTCCGAAAGGACGCCTTGATTCCATTCAGATTCACAGGCTGTCACGGTTCCTTCCTCCCCAACCCAAACTGGTCGCCCGTCCTGACGACATCGCCGTCCCGCCAATGAATCTCCACGACTTTCTCCCCCATGACGCTGCGGCCATGCTCGTCGGTCAACCCATCCACAACCTGCCGCGTCCCCACGTCCACAATATCACCCGTAGACGGCCACGCGTGCTTGCCGTCCAACCGAAACGTGATCCAGCCCGGCTCATCGCGCAAGAACACGCTGGCGAACTGCCTCGGCGGCATGACGGTATTGTCAAATATATGCACGCGACGGTTCCAGGCATCCGTCACCCAGACCTCTGATTCATCCGGCGTCAACCCCACGCCGTGACTCGGGCACCCATGCCGTTTCACCGGTCCCGAACTGAAACCGGCCACCTCCACACGATGGAGCTTTTTACCGGTCTTCAGATCGCCGATCTCAAAACCCAACAATTGATTTACGTTCACGTAGGCCAAGGTCTCCGCACGATTGACGGTAAAGGGCCGAATGCTGTGAGAGAACGGTCCCACCTCGCGCACAACCTTATGGGTCGCGGTATCCGTCACGCGAAGCATCGGCGATTTCAGGCCAGCCAGGTAAGCATGCCTTCCGCTCAGGCCAAGAATCGTGTTGTGCGCGCCCGAGTGAATGTCGATACGCTTGATCACCGAGCCATTCCCGGCGTCGACCACATGCCAATGATGCTTCTCCAACGAGGGCAGATAGAGATGGGTTCCATCGGGCGCGATGGCCATGCGATCGCAACCGCCTTCGTAGCTTCTCTCCCAAAGCAGCTTCTCCGACCGCAGGTCCAGACACATCATCGTCCGCAGCGTGGAGACATAGATCCGATCCGTCTCGGCGCTGGCGCAGACGCCTTTGACGTTGAGCGGCCTGCCCTTGTCATCCAAGCCGCCGATCGAGATGCGCTTCAGGAATCGATAGCCATCATCGATATCGAATACGAGCAATCCATGACCTCCATATTCCAGATAGTTGCGAATGCCCGGGACGGCGCAGTAAAGAAATCGGCCCGATCCACGATTCCCTTTCGCCGGGTCGCCCAGGACCCTGATTGACGGCCAACAGCAAGCCAGGGTCATCCAGATCAGCAAGTGTGCGCCGCGCAGCCTCGTTCGCATGGAGCGACACTGAGGCATTCGCAGTCCCCGCGCAAGCCGGACAAAGAAAATCATTCTCCACGCCGTCAGATCGCTCCATGATCCGGCCATGGTCCATTCAATCTCGCGCTGGAGTCCATTTCTTGCCCCGCTGACCGCGTGCCTGCTCGCGTCCCTGTCGACCGGCTGCAAGACCCGTTCGCGTGACTTGAATCTCCAACTCTTCGAGGCCCAACAGCCGCACATGGGCACGCTCTTCACCATCTCCCTCTACGCGCCCGACAAGGAAAGCGCCAATCGCGCGGCCAAGGCCGCCTTCGCCCGGGTCGCCAAGCTGAACAGGATCATGTCGGACTACGAGCAAGAGAGCGAGATCCGGCGCCTGGTTCGTGAACCGATCGGGGTTCCGGTCAAGATCAGCGGCGACCTGATGCAGGTCCTGCTGCACTCGCGGGATCTGGCGCGCCAGACCGATTCCGATTTCGACGTGACCATCGGCCCGCTGATCCGATACTGGCGTCGCGCACGCCGACAGCGAACCCTTCCGGACCCAGAACGGCTCGCGCAAGTCCGTCCCTCGGTCGGCTATCAGAAACTCAAGTTGGACCCAGCCAACAGCACGGCCACCCTCCTGGCGCCCGACATGTTCCTCGATCTTGGCGGCGTCGCCAAGGGCTACGCCGCCGACCAGGCTCTGCAGGAATTGGAGAAG
>CAZFLK010000204.1:0-9291 GCA_964519245.1 uncultured Verrucomicrobiota bacterium | reverse complement strand
GGCATGTTGTGACCCGGGATTGGACGAAGCTTGCCGTCGACATACTTGCCCTTGCGCGGTCCGAGGATCATCACGCAGGCCAGGGCCGCGAAACCGCCAAAGGCGTGGACCACAGCCGATCCGGCGAAGTCCTTGAACCCATTGCCGCCGTTGAGCTTGCCCAACCAACCGCCGCCCCAGTGCCAGGAACCGACCACCGGATAGGCAAAGCCGACCAGCAAGGTGGCGAAAATGAGGAACGGCAGGAGCTTCACGCGCTCAGCCACCGCGCCGGAGACGATCGTCGCCGCCGTGGCCGCAAACATCGCCTGGAAGATGAAGTCGCCGTAGCCGGTCATGGCCAAGGCGAGTCCGCCATATCCGAAGGTGTCGCCGCCATCCGCATTCAGGTCTCCGATCGGCCCGCCCAACGAAAAGAATCCATTGAAGTCGCCAGGATAGTGCGTGTTGAAGCCCAGGAACGCGTAGGTGAGGATGCCCATCGCAATGATGAACACGTTCTTGAACAAAATGTTCACCGTGTTCTTCGACTGCGTCAGACCGGATTCCAGCGTCGCGAACCCCAAGTGCATGATGAAGACCAGCGCCGCCGCGATCACCGTCCAAAGCATGGACGTCGTAAAGAAGTCGAAGGCGTAGGCGTGATCTCCTTGGGCCGCGACCATGTCCACGTAATCCGAATCTTTTTCAAAGGCCTCCGCAGCCCCTTCTGCGGCCTCGGTTACAGCCGCTGCCGCGTCCGCGACGGCTTCGGCTGGTGACGGCGAATCTTGAGCAAACGCCCCGCATACCGTCGTCATGCAAAGCAGCCCCGAGAGGAAGTATTTCCAGATGTGTTTCATGTGTTTGTTGTTGTGTGTTCGTTGATTTGCCAACTGCACCCTCCCCTCAGCACCGGTGCTGCCAACCGGCGCCAATTCGAAACACTGAATTTTAAATCATTGCATACCAACATGTTATGCACTGTGAAACACATTCATGATAACCATGAATTTCGAAATGACTAAAACCGTTCATGGTTCTGGCTCTTTTTGTTCACGAAGTGACGGCTGGAAGCTCGACAGGCGTCCTCCAAGCTTGCGGCGGGACGCCATCCCGCCACCACTCCATCCCGCCACCACTCCATCCCGCCACCACTCCATCCCTCCATCCTCCATCCCTCCATCCCTCCTCTCCTCGATCTTTTTATACAAATCCGGCTGCTGGGGTGTCTATTGGGGCAGAATGTCGAAACCATCGCCAGACTGCCCGCCATGGCTGGAGCCGCTCTACCAAGCGCAGGCCGCCGGACTCATCCTCTACGGTCGCGCGCTGGGCCTCAGCCACTCCGAGGCCGAGGACGTCCTGCAGGAGACGTTTCTCAAGCTGATGAACCTGGCCGAACGGCCCCGCCAGCCGGAATTCTACTGCCTCCGGGCATTTCGCAATCGCGCGCTCAATCACCGCCGCGGCTTCTTCCGGCGAATCGTCCGCGAGTTCGAATCAAAGCGCTGGTTCGAACGGAGCTCCGACGAAACCCTGCTGGAACACGCGGCCATGGCTGCGCTTACACGTTTACCCGCCGCCCAACGCGAGGTCATCGTGCTCAAATTCTGGAGAAAGCTGACCATTGAGCAGATCGGCGAACTCCTCTCGATTTCACCCAATACAGCTGCCGGACGCTATCGCTACGGCATCGACAAACTCCGACAACAGCTCATTCATGCGCCAAAACCCATATTCTCCGATTTCACCGCTCTGGACTCCGCGGCAGCCTTCGGCGGCGATTGAAGCGCGGCTCTTCGGTCGCCAGGAAAGCCGCGAGAACGTCGCGTCCGCATGGATCCTGCGCTTCATGCCACAGGCTGCGGCCTGTCTCTGCGCCATTTTCGTGTCCCTGTCGCATTGTGCGCCGGCGGGTTCCCTCGGCAGCGCGCCGCCATCCCTCATCGCGTCGCCCGAGACGGATCCCGCGCCCCAGACGATCGCAAACAACCGGGTTTCCCACGCCTTTGGCCCTATTTTGGAATGGACAAATCCGGGGCCGTCCACTTCAACTACCGGCTTTCTTTTGCAAGTCTTTACCAACAGCGCACCGTTCTGACGCGCCGGCATCGAAATGACCACTCGGCCGGCAAAGGTCGTATTCTGCTCCCAAAATGGCAAAAAACTCCAAGCGTCCCGACAAGCGCCCCGGCAAGAAGCAAGTTCCGGCTGCCGCGCCCACCCCGGCGTCGCCGCTGCCCGAGCCGGAGGAAACTCCAGCTGAGCAGCCGCTGGCGTCCAAATTGGAGCGCAACACCCGCGAGGCCGTTCTCGGCGGCGTCTGCGCCGGCATCGAGGCCCGCACCGGCCTGCCAGGAGCATTGTGGAGGGTCGCCTTCTGCGCCCTGACGTTGGTCTTCGGCGTTGGCGCGATCGCCTACCTCGCTTTGTGGTTCACTCTGCCCAAGGCCGCCCTGCCCACATCCGAATCCGGCGAAGTCGAATCCGCCCCCAAAGGACTCTATCGTCGGGTTGATTGGATCAGTTTCGGGGTGACCACCCTGGTGGTGATGATCGGCTACTGGTTCACCTTGGCTCCCGATCTCACCTTGGAAGATTCCGGCGAATTGGCGGTCGGCTCGCTCTACGCCGGCGTCCCTCATCCTCCCGGCTATCCCGTCTGGACCATCTACACCTGGTTCTTCGCCAATTTTGTCCCCATTTCCAACATTGCCTGGCGGGTCGCCCTCTCCTCCGCGGTCGCCGGAGCCCTGTCCTGCGGTCTCATCGCGCTGATGGTGTCGCGCGGCAGCAGCATGCTCCTCGAAGGCATCGAGATCTTCAAGGACATCGACCGCAAGCTGGAAGAGAAGCTCTGCGGCGTGGTGGGCTACGTGGCCGGCATGTTGATGGCCTTCAACGGCTTCTTCTGGAGCCAGGCCGTCATCGTCGAGGTTTACACGCTCAGTGTGTTGTCGCTCGTCGGCGTGCTCGTCTTCCTCCTCCGTTGGATCTACGAACCTTCTCGCCTGCGCTACCTCTATTGGGCCTTCTTCTGGTTCGGCATCTGTTTCACCAATCACCAGACCCTCATCGTCGCCGCCGTCGGCATCGAAATCCTGATCGCGCTGCGGGACCGCAAGCTGGGACGCGACCTGTTCCTGGTCAACAGCGCCGTTTACCTCGCCGCGCTGTTTGTCCACAAGGCGGTCACTCCCATTGGGACCCTCGACAACGCCATCCTGCAGAAGATTTTCCATCTCATCGGCGTCGGCTCGATGCTCGGCTTCGGCTACCTCGCCTCCAAGACCATGCGAGGCGAGCGCGCCTGGATCAACTTCATCCGGGACGGACTGTTTCTCTTTCCCATCGGTTTCGTAGCGCTTTTCGTGGTGATGTCGGCCGATATCAAGATCCTCTCCGGGCTCAAGATGGGGGTCGTCTACTTGCTGGGCTTCGTGGCCACCGCGGCCTTCGTGTTCCTCTCCCTGTTCTTCAACAACAAGTTGGAATGGCAGAAGCGCAACTTTCCGCTGAAGATCGCGCTGCTGGCGGGCTCCGGATTCTACCTGATCACCCTGATGTTCACAGCCAAGGGTCCCGGCATCCTGAACGGAGGCGTGGCATCCTACGCAATGCATCACCTCATCGGGATTTCCGTCCTGCTGCTGACGTTTTGCTTCATCTGGAAGTCCAACCGGTTTGGACACCATGTCTTTCCAGTCGGGTTCTGCGGCGCCATGTGGGCGCTGGGCGTCTCGTTCTATCTCTACATGCCGGTCGCCTCGATGACCAACCCGCCCATGAACTGGGGCTACCCACGCACGGTCCAGGGCTTCAAGCATGCGACCACCCGCGGGCAGTACGAAAAGGCCAACCCGCAGAGCGACCCGGTCAAGTTCGTCAAGCAGTTGGCCCGCTACGCGCAGGGCGCCGCCGAGGAATTCAACCTGATCTATCTCCTCATCGGCCTGGCGCCGTTCTTCTTCATTCACCTGATGCAATCCCGGGAACGAAGCTGGATCCTGGGGCTGGCCGCCATCTATTTCTTCCTCGCAGTGGTATTGTTGATCATCCTGAATCCACAACCGGACCGGCAGAGTCTGACCTTGAACCGGGTCTTCTTCACCTCGTCCCACGTGATGGTCTCCATGGCCATCGGCTATGGGCTCGCGCTGATCGGCGGGTTGACGATCAAACACTACGATGCCCTGCGATGGCCCGGGTTCGGCTACGCCTGCTTCAGCGTGCTGGCGTCCCTGGTCGTGATCTTCCTGATCGACCGCACCCTCGTGCCCACCAAGCAATTCGCCAACCTGTTCGGACTCCTGCTCAGCCTGGTCTTGCTATGTCTTTTTGGAGCTTTCCCGAAGAAGCTGCCGCTGCACGCGCTGCTCGGCGTCTTCCTGATCATGCCCATCCACCCCCTCCTCACCCATTGGTGGGACAACGAGGAACGCGGACACCTCTTCGGCTACTGGTTCGGACACGACATGTTCACGCCGCCCTTCGAGGATGAGAAGGGCGAGTCCCTCTATCCCGAAATGGCCAAGGACGCCATCCTGTTCGGGGGAACCGACCCGGGCCGCTTCAACCCGACCTATATGATCTTCTGCGAAAGTTTCATCCCGCCCGCGAAACGCCGGGATCCGGATTTTGACCGACGCGATGTCTATATCATCACCCAGAACGCCTTGGCGGACGGAACCTACCTCCAATACATCCGCGCCCATTACAACCGCAGCACGGAGCCGGATGTCCCCTTCTTCCAGGAACTCGTCCGGACGCCAAGCGAGCGTGAGCTCAACGTCCGCACCAACATCCTCTCCAAGATGGTCAAGCCCCTGGACGACTACTTCCTGGGCCTCGGCAAACGCATCGAGGACGACCGCCGCGAACGCGGCGTCTATCCGCCCAAGGAAATACACACCCCGTCGCACCTCGACTCCCAAATTTCCTTCGAGCAATACACGCGCGACGCCCAACGCCGCCTCCAACTCGGCCAGTTGCGCCCCGGCGAGCAGATCGCCACCAATGGCAACCAACTCTCCGTCAGCGGACAGGTCGCGGTCATGGCCATCAACGCCCTCCTGACCAAGATCATCTTCGACAAGAATCCCAACCACGAATTCTACATCGAGGAAAGCTTCCCCTTGGACTGGATGTTCCCCCATCTGACGCCCTACGGCATCATCATGAAGATCAACCGCGAACCCATCGCCGAAATGACGCAGGAGATGGTGGATCGGGATCATCGCTTCTGGAAGGAATACTCCAAGCGACTCATCGGCGACTGGATCGATTACGACACCCCGGTCAGCGAAATCGTCGACTTCTCCCGCCGCGTCTACATCGACGGCAACTTCTCTGGCTACGAGGGCGATATGAACTTCGTCCGCGATGACAACGCCAAGAAGGCGTTCTCCAAGCTTCGCAGCGCGCAGGCGCACCTCTATTTCCAGCGCATCAACATCGCCGGAGGCAACACCAACTTCGTGGAGCAGGCCCGGATGATCAAGGAGTCCGAGTTCGCCTACAAGCAGGCGGTCGCCTTCTGCCCCTACAGCCCGGAGGCCGTGTTCAAGTATGTCAGTCTCCTGACCAGCCTCTCCAATCGCGACCCCTCGCGCATCGACGACGCGATCGCCATCACCGAGGTCTGTCTGCAGATGGACCAGGCCAATCTCGGCGTGCGCGATTTGCTCAATCACCTCCGCAACCTGAAGGCGAGCGGAGCCGGAACGCCTGTCCCGGCGGCCGCAAGCCAGCCGTCCCCACAGCCCGCGCCACAGGCTCCGACACCCCGGATCACCCCGGATGCCAACGGCAACGTCAGCACCCCGTTCGGCGACCTGCCCGTCCAAACGATCCAGGCGTTGGTCGGCGGCATCGAGCAGCTTCACGCTCAATACCAGACCAACGGAACCAACACCCAGATCGCGATCAGCCTGGCCACCGCCTTCTTCCATACCGGCAACACCAACTCCGGACTCGCCGTGCTGGACCGAATCCTCCTGCAACCCGATCTCGACACCACGGTTCTCGGAGCCCTCGCAACCGCCTACGGCAACCTCGGCTACGCGCAACGCCTCGAAAGGACCCTCGCCCGACTGGTCGCCAACAACCCCAACAGTCCAGAATCCCACTACGACCTCGCCGCCATCCGCGCGGCCGTCGCCGCCTCCCTGAAAGCGCAAAACCAGACGCAAGCCGCCCAACAACGGCTCGAGTTGGCCATCAAGGCCCTCACCAACGCCATTCATCTCAGCGACCAGCGACAGACCACCAACCCCGCCGCCCTCAATCTCCGCGAGCGCGCCAAGGCTGACGCGCGCTTCGCCCCGCTGCACAACGATCCCCGTTACCAGGGTTCCGTGGGCAAATGAACTTGAGCCGACCCCTCCGCCTTCTGTTCCTCTGTGCGTGGACTGTCCTTCTGCCCCGGCAACTGCACAGCGCGGACCTCAACCCGCTGCAACCGATACCGGAAGCCGACGCCGCCAAGTATGCGCGCGCCCTCAAGCTTGACGGCGTCGGGAAGAACAAGTTGAGACGGATCTTCGTCAGGCGCGACCTGGAATACATCAAACGGGAAACCGCCCCCCTGACCCTGGATTTCTACTCTCCCGTAAGGACGCCAGAAGACCTTTCCTGCATCATCGTGATCACCGGCGGCGGCTTCAGCGCCAGGACGCCGTCGCGCTTCGCCCCCTATGCCGCCTACCTCGCCACCCAGGGCTTTGCCACCGCCTGCATCGGTTATCGGGGTCGACCGGATCATCACTACCGCGACACCATCCGCGACACCAAGGCCGCCGTTCGCTTCGTTCGAACCCATGCCAGCGAATTGGGCGTCGATCCACATCGCATCGGCGCCATGGGTCAATCCGCCGGCGGTCACCTTGCCGCCATGCTGGCCCTCAGCGACGGGGTCAGCGTCTTCGAACGGGAAGCCGGCCCCTACGGCGTTTCCAGCCGTATCCAGGCCGCCGTTTGCTTCGCGGGCGTCTTCGACTTCGTCTCCCGACTCAAGGAGGACGGCCACCAACAATACGGTCTAGAAACCAAACGAAGAACCAACGGCGAATGGATCGGCCTGCCTTTCTCCGAAACCAGCGAGGCCTGGCGGGAAGCCTCGCCCCTGACCCACCTGGACAAAACCGATCCGCCCTTGCTCCTCGTCCACTGCCGCTCCGACCGCACTGTGCCGGTCGCACAATCCGAACAGATGTTCGACGCCATCAAGGAAGTCGCTCCGAGCAGCCGCTTGCTCATCTTCGACGAAGGCGGCGGCCACGGCATCACCGCCGCCCGCGATGTCAATCAAGCAGCCTGGGACGCCACCATGCAGTTCTTCCGCCGCACATTGCAAAAGCCGGAGTAAACCCTCGCGCCGGCGCAGCAAACCTGCCTGTCACGCCGAAGCTGAACAGCGAAGGCGGGACGAGTTGCCCCTACCTCAGCCTGCGCGCGCAGCAAAGCCCGGTATATCCCAGCGCTTGTCGCCCAACTCCCCTTTACTGGGCTTTGAGGCGATACCCGTCGGGCTTGTCCTCAATGAGCCAGCCCAGTTCCGCAAGCTTGTCGCGGAGTTCGTCGGACTTGGCGAAGTCCCTGTCCTTGCGGGCCTGTGCGCGCTCCTCGGCCAGCGCAATGACCTCCGCCGGCGGGCCGTCCGCGGCTTTCTCCCCCACGCCGAATACGGAATCAATCCGCGCCCACGTCGCCAGGGCGTTCGCAGCCTGCTCCATGGTGAGCGTTCCCTCAGCCGCATGCCGATTCAAGTCGCGCACCCAATCGAAGATCACGCCCCAGGCCCTGGACACATTCAGATCGTCATCCAGAGCCGCTTCAAACAGCCCTAGAGTTGCCGCGTCCGCCTCGCCGTCGGCATCGCCGGCGACTTCACGCAACTGGATCAGGCAGTTGTCGAGTCGGTGCAACGCCTCGACCGCGCTGCCGGACAACGCATCCTCGGTAAAGTTGAAGGTGTCGCGATAGTGCGCGGTCAGCAGCAGATACCGGATCACACGCCCCGTATATCCCTTGTCGATCAGGTCGCGCAGCGTGAAGAAATTCCCGAGTTTCTTGGACATCTTCTGCCCGTTCACGAACAGGTGCGCGCCGTGCATCCAATACTTCACAAACGGAGCGCCCTCGGACTGCACACAGGCGCCTTCACTCTGCGCGATCTCGTCCTCATGATGGGGAAACTTCAGATCCTCGCCGCCCAGGTGCAGGTCGAAGCTCGGCCCCAGCAGATCCATGCTCATGGCGCTGCATTCGATATGCCACCCGGGTCGTCCCTCGCCCCAGGGACTGTCCCAGAAGACGTCGCCATCCTCCTCCACACGCCCTTTCCACAGGGCGAAGTCCGCCAGCGATTCCTTCTCGTATTCGTCGTCGCTGACGCGCTCGCCCGGCCGCATCTCGTCCATATTGAGCTTCTGCAGCTTCCCATACGCGTGCCCCGCCTCAATGTATTTCGCGATGCTGAAATAGACGGAGCCATCGTCCGCCCGATACGCGATGCCGCGCTCAACGAGCTTCTCGATCAAGGAAATGATTCCGGCGATATGCTCGGTGGCTCGCGGAATGCGGCCCGGTCGCTCGCAGTTGAGTGTGACCAGGTCGTTCAGGAAGGCCTCCTCATACTTGCCGGTGAACTCGGCGCGGCTGAGACCGGTTTCCCGGACATTGCGGATGATCTTGTCCTCCACGTCCGTGATGTTCATCACATGCTCGACCTCGTAGCCCTTGAAAGTCAAATAGCGCCGGACCAAATCGACAAAGACAAAGGTCCGAAAATTCCCAATGTGAGCGTAGTCATAGACCGTGGGCCCGCAGGCGTAGAGTCCGACCTTCCGTCCGTCCGGGTCCAGGGGCGTGAACACCTCTTTGGTCCGTGTAAGCGTGTTGTATATCTTCAAAGCCATGTGGAGATCGCGCGGGAGCGTAACGAGCGCCCCGATAAATTCGAAGCAGAAAAGCCACACGCATCCCTTCGCCGAATTGAAATGCCCGTCCCGGCGCTTATAGTCGCCGCATGCCGGACGCCACGGATGCCCCCTTGGAGATTGAACTGACCGCCCTGCCCGGGGTCGGACCGGGAAGGGCGTCACAACTGGAGCGGCTCGGGCTGAGGACCATCGGCGACCTCCTCCTCCACCGACCCCGACGCTACGAGGATCGACACCGCCTGGTCTCCCTCGCAAACCTCGAAAAAGGCTCCCCGGCCCATGTCACCGGCGAAATTGTCGCCGCCGGGGTCAAGCGCTTCGCTCGAGGACGCAAGTCAGTCTTTGAGTTCATCCTCGACACCGGCGC
>CAZFLK010000203.1:0-9313 GCA_964519245.1 uncultured Verrucomicrobiota bacterium | reverse complement strand
GAGATGAACCGTTGGTATTCCAGCCACCATCCCTTCACCTCGCCGGTGGAGGAGGATGTCGACAAGCTTTCCAGCGATCCGAAGGCCGTTCGCGGACAACACTACGACATTGTGGTGAACGGCGTGGAATTGGGCGGCGGTTCGATCCGTATTCACAATCGCGACGTGCAGCAACGGGTGTTCAAGGATGTGTTGCAGTTGCCGGATGACGTGATCAAGGAGCGCTTCGGCTACATGCTGGAAGCCTTCAAATACGGCGCGCCCCCGCATGGCGGCATCGCGTTGGGCTTTGACCGTCTGATTGCAATGCTGTGCGGATCGTCGAGCATTCGTGACGTGATCGCCTTTCCCAAGACCGCCAAGGGGGCGGATCTCATGGCCGAGTCCCCGGCGGAAGTTGATTTCAAGCAATTGCGTGAACTCTACATCCAGACCAAGGTTCCACAGAAGCAGGAGACCCCGGCGGGTTCGTCGGGTGAGTGAGTTTGGAAGTCGGGGCCGGGACCGCGACCATGAATTGTTGAGAACGAATAATTGCCGACCATGAATGACAAGACAGAGAACGAGGAATTGAACGAGTCGGAAGAAGTGACTCCGGACGCCGCCGAGGAGGCGGTGATCGACACCGGTGACGCGGGTTCGGAGGCGTCTGAATCGGCCGAGGAAACCGCGGAATCGGCGGTCGAGGAGGAAACGGATGCATTCAATCCGGAGGAGGTCACGGTCGAGCAGGTCAGGGAGTTGATCGAGCAGGCCGGAAAAGCCCAGCAGTTTTATGAGAAGTGGGTGCGTCTCTCCGCGGATTTTGACAATTACAAGAAGCGGGCTCTCCGGGACAAGACTGAAGCTCTCAAGTATGCCAACGAGTCGTTGATCGAGAAGCTGCTGCCGGTGCTGGATAATTTTGACGCGGCCCTGGTCGCGATGAACAACGACAGCGCGGGTTCGGTCGACTCGCTCAAAATGGGCGTGAACATGATTTCCAAGCAACTGCGCGACTTGCTGACCGATTTCGGACTGAGCGAGGTCGAGTCCCTGGGGCAGGTTTTCGATCACAACTTCCATGAGGCTGTCTCGCAGAAGGAGACCGACGAGGCTCCCGAGGGGCAGGTTGTCGAGCAACTGCGCAAGGGATACAAACTGAAGGATCGTCTGGTTCGCGCGGCGAGCGTGGTGGTTGCCAAGGCTCCGGGCGAGGCGGGCGCGGAGGCGGCCGGTGAATCCGAGTCGGAGTAAGCCCATGGCCAAGCGAGACTATTACGAGATTCTCGGCGTCGGGCGGGAAGCGTCGCAGGACGAGATCAAGAAGGCCTACCGCAAGTTGGCGGTCAAGTATCACCCGGACAAGAATCAGGGCGACAAGGCGGCTGAGGAAAAGTTCAAGGAGCTTGGGGAGGCCTACGAGGCGTTGAGCGACGAGCAGAAGCGAGCGGCCTACGATCAGTATGGGCACGACGCCTTCGATCCGCGGAAGCGTGCCGGCGCTGGTTTTGGCGGCGGCGCGGGCGGTTTCCAGGATCCGTTTGACATTTTTCGCGGCGATTTCGGCGGCGGCGGCGGCGGGGGCGGCGGCAGTATTTTCGACGAGTTGTTCGGTGGGGGCGGCGGTCGCCGGCAGCGACAGGACCCGAACGGCCCGCAGCGAGGGGCGGATCTTGGCTATGCCATTGAGATCGAGTTTGAGGAAGCGGCCCTCGGCTGTGAGAAAGAGATCGCGCTGGACAAGCCCGCAGAGTGCGATTCCTGCCATGGCAGCGGCGCCGCGGAAGGAGCGAAGCGCAAGACCTGTCCCACCTGCGAAGGCCAGGGCGAGGTGATCCGGGGATCGAGTTTTCTGCGCATCTCCCAGACCTGCCCGCAGTGTCACGGGGCGGGGAGGGTCATCGACAATCCGTGTCGCAAGTGTCGGGGCGAAGGCCGCGTCAACAAGCGATCCAAGATTTCCCTCAAGATTCCGGCCGGGGTCGACAGCGGAACCCGCCTGAGATCGGGCGGCAATGGGGAGTCCGGCCTTCGGGGCGGACGCAACGGCGACCTGATCGTCGAATTGCGGGTGAAGCGGCACAAGATCTTTGAGCGCGAGGGCGATGATCTGCTGTGCGAGGTTCCCATCAGCTTCGTGCAGGCGGCCTTGGGCGCGACGATCGATGTCCCGACTCTGAGCGGCAAGGCCAGCATCAAGGTGCCGGCCGGGACGCAGCCCGGGACGATTTTTCGCTTGCGCGGGAAGGGCGTCAAGAATGTGCAGGGTCACGGTGTGGGCGACCTGCATGTCCGGGTGATCCTGGAGGTGCCGACGAAGCTGAACTCGGCCCAACAGGAGAAGCTGGAGGAGTTTTCCGAGCTTTGTGACGAGGGCAGCCATCCCAAGCTGAAGAAGTTCCTGGATCAGGCGAAGAAGTTCTTCACCTGAACTCAAACTGGGCCGCTTCGGCTCTCCTTCACGGGGGGCGAGGAATCCGGGAAGACACGAAAGCGATGCACCGATTCTTTCTGCCCAACGCGCCGGGAGTCGGCGAAGCCTTTGAGCTTCCCAAATCCGAGGCGCATCATGCGGTTTCCGTGCTTCGGTTGCGGGAGGGTGATAAGGCCCTGGTGTTGGATGGGCGGGGACGCCGGCTTCACTGTGAGGTGGCGGCCTGCGGACGGAGACAGGTTCGGCTTCGGGCGCTTGAGGAGACCCGTGAACCGCGCGGCGGTTGCGAATTGATCCTGGCGCAATCCATCATCAAGGGAAAAGCGATGGACCTGGTCGTGCAGAAGGCGACGGAGTTGGGCGTTTCGAGAATTGCGCCGATCCTCACCGAGCGCACTGTTGCGCGGCCGGATGCGAGGGAGTTTGGGGCCAAGCGGGAGAAGTGGCGGGATGTTGCCATCGAAGCCTGCAAGCAATGCGGCGCGGTCTGGTTGCCGGAGATCGATGAGCCGACGGCCTTGGAGGACGCGCTTTCGCTATGCGGTAAAGCCGGCCGCTTGTCGTTGGCGGCGGCGTTGGAGGGAGACGCGGTCGAGATTGCCGCGGGTTTCGAGGCCTACGGTCGGAAGGAGAGCCGACCGCCGGAATCGGTGGCGATCTGGATCGGGCCGGAGGGCGATTTCACTGCCGGTGAGTTGCGGGCTCTCAAGAAGGCAGGAGCTGTCCCGGTGACCTTGGGCGGTCTGACTTTACGCAGTGAAACGGCGGCGCTCTGCGCGCTTTCGATTGCGGGTGCGGCATTGCGAGCGGTCAACGCCGGGCGTTGAGCGCGCGTTCGATGGCGGCGAGGTAGCGTTCCACTTCCGGGCTGGGGCGGAGCCTCAATGCCTTGCGGAGGTGGGGGATCGCCTCTGATAGACGACCTTGTTCCACGGCGAGTCGCCCAAGGGCGATGCGGGCTTCGGTTTTCGTATGCGGATCGGAGAGGGCGCGATCGAACTGAAGGCCGGCCTCCAGGTATTCTTTCCTGCGCAGGTGGTGTTCACCAAGGAGCAGGAGGCTCTTGCCGTCCAGCGGGCGTTGCTTCAGCGCCTCGCGCAGTATGTTGGCGCCCTTTTCGGCGTCGCCGATCTCAAGTTCGATCTGGGCCTCGTGCACGGCGATTGTCCGGGTGGACCTGGAATCGCCCTCCAGTTTGTCGCCGACTTTTTCACGCAGCAGGGCGAGATAATCGCGGGCATCCTCGAAGAGACGAAGACGAATCAGATAGTCGAGCGGTCGGATGGCGGTCGCCGGGGCATCGGGCGGAAACTCGCTCAAGGCCCGGCGATAGCTCTGGAGCGCCAGATTGTGGTTGTCCTGATCGAGGTGCAGGTCGCCGAGCAGTGTCAGGGATTCGAAGTTGCCGTTGCCGGCTTCGGCGACGATTTCAAGGTTGGCGATGGCCAGGCTCTTGAGATCGTTCCCGAGAAAGGCATTCGCCTGGAGCAGCCAGAACTCCGGTTCTTCCGGGAATTCGGTGATGAGTTCGTCGAACAGCGCGATGGCGGCCTTGTTCTGGCGGGTCATCAAGAGGCAGCGCGCCTGGCCGCGTTTGAAGTCGAGGCTGTCGGGTTTGAACATCCGGGCCATGCGGTAGGCGGCCAGGGCGGATTCGTGCTTCTCCAGGGTGAGGTAGGAATAGGCGAGAAGGCCATAGGTTTGATCGTCGCCGCCGCCCAGCTTGATGCTTTCCAGGAGTGGGGCAATGGCTTCGTGGTATTGGTCGCGTTGGATGTGAGAGAGCGCGAGGGTTCGGTGCGCGCGGCGAAAGGACGGGAACCCGGCAATGGCGGCGCGCAGGTGTTTCTCGCAGTTGGCATAGTCCCCGACCTGGTAGTGAAGATTGCCGAGCAGGAAATGAAAGGCGGGGTTGCTTTCCGAAGTGACGGCGGCGGTCGCGATCTGGATTGCCTGTCGCGGATCCGTGCGCAGATGCGGGGCGATGCTTTCGTAGAGCGGGCGGTCCTCCTGTTTGAGTTTGGGTTCTATGGCCTCGTTGACGCCGTGGGTCGCCAGGAACCGTCGCCGGGCCTCTTCTGTGTCGAGACCGGTATCCGTCAAGGCGAACGGCGGTTCCGCCGCGAATGCGCGAAGGGTCAACGCAAACAACAGCAACAGGGCAATGGCGAGGGGGCGCACGGAGTTCATCAGCGTTTGAAGACCAAGGGGAACTTGACGCGGACCTTGACCGGTTTGCCGTCGATCCTGGTGGTCGTGAACCGCATGCGGTTCACGGTTGCCTCAACGGCGTCTTCCGCGCTGGTGTTCGGATGGGTGATGGAGTCGATGGCTTCCAGCGTTGTGCTTCCGCGTTCGTCGATAACGGCGACCACCGTCGCCCGGATCTCGCGCACACCGCGTCGGGCCAGATCGGGCGGGAATTTGGGTTGGGGTTTGTTGAGCAGACTGGGCTTTTGAGTCAGTTCCTCGAATTCAAAGATCTTCTCGATCTCCGCGATAACGTCGATCGCGGCATCGAACTGCACCTGTTGGACGCCCATGGCGAGGGAGGCTCCCATGCCGGGATTGAGTGAGATTTCGAGTTGGCTGATCTCGATCTGCGGCGGGGAGGGGGGCATCTGGGGTTTGTCGGGCGCCGGTTGGAGCGAGGCTTCGGAGCGGGCCGAGGGCGGCGGCGGTTTTGGCGGGGGCGGGGCGGCGACGGCGACCTCGCGATACTCAAGGATCTCCCGCGGTTGCGCGTCCAGGGTTTGCGTGAGCGGGATCAGGAGGAAGAGTCCGCCGGCCAGCAGCATGGCGCCGACCAGGGCCAGGATGGGCGTCAGTCGGGATTCGGACTGGGGCAGGGCGGCGCGCATGGGGCTTCAGCGCTTGGTGGCAAGATTGATGCGGGTCGCGCCGGCGAGGGCGGCCTCATCGTGCACGCGGGTGTAGAGGTCCACAGAGGCGCGCTTGTCGGCCTGGACGATGACGGGTTGGTCCTTCTGCTTGAGCAGCCGTTTCACCACGCCGCGCACGCCGCGCACCCCGATATCGTTTCCGCCATAGACGACGTTTCCCTCCGCGGTGACGGCGATGAGGATGGCGTTCTTCTCGAGGTCCTGCGCGGATGCGGATTGGGGGCGTTGGACCTCAACGCCCGTCTCCTCGACGAACACCGTGGTGACGATGAAGAAGATGAGGAGAATGAAGACGATGTCGATCAACGGCGACACGTTGATGTCGTTGGAACGGTTCTCCGTGGCGAAGACCAGTCGACGCTCCTTCATGCGTATGCCGGGGGTGTCGCCTGTGACGCCGTCCGGAACGGGGTCGATTTGATCGACGCGGGAATCGGGCAGCCGACCTTGAGCACGAGGCAGGTGTTGTAGCGTTCGAGTCGGGCGATGCCGCGTTCCAGGAGGTTTCGCCTCTGGACGATCAACGAGAGGAGCACGAGCGCGGGAATGGAGATGATAAGCCCGGTCTGGGTTGTGATCAGGGCCTCGGAAATGCCTTGGATGACGTTGTCGAACCGGGAGCCTTTTCCGCCGGCCATTCCGGCGAAGGTCGACAACATTCCGGTTACGGTGCCAAGTAATCCGACCAGCGGACCAATGGGAACGACAACGGCAAGAAAGCGAATGCGCCGGTTGATCTGCGGGAGATATTCGGCGCGAACCTCGCCGAAATGACGTTTGACTTCGGCGGCATCGATCGCCGATTCGTGGAGCAGGGGGCGGAGGGATTTCAGGCGGTCGCGGGTCCGGGTCGCGATCTCGCTGTCGGTCATCCGGTGCACGCGGCTGCGGATGATGAAATGGGACTGGAGGCGCAGGAGCAGCTCCAAGCCCGAGTAATAGATGAAGACCGTGAGCGCGAGGAGTGGGGCCATGAGCCAGCCGCCGCTGGACCAGATGGCCACGGCTTCCGCCCAGAAGGCTGTCGAATCAGGCGACATCGGCTTCCTCCCGGGTGGCGGCGGTTGAAGGGACCTGGCGGCGTGAGAGGCCGTTGACAAAGGCGACCGACAATTTCTCCATTCGGGCCAGAATGCCGGAGACCTTGCGTGAAAGCATGGCATGCACGACGAGGGCCGGGATGGCGAGAACAAGGCCGAGTTCCGTGGTGATCAAGGCCTCGGAGATGCCAGAGATGAGGGGTTTGGGATCGCCGGCCCCAAAGACTTTCATCAGCTTGAACGTCTTGATGATGCCGGTGACGGTGCCCAACAGGCCGAGCAACGGAGCCGTGGCGGCCGTGACGGCGATCACGTTGAGAAACCGTTCGAGCCGCGGCTGGGTGTTGAGCATGGATTCGTACATGACCTCCTCGACGAGTTCAACGGATTCCCCGGAGTTGTCGACCGCGACGACCAGCATCTCCCGGCTGGGCGAGGGCTGGGCTTGCGCCAGTTCGCGGGCCTCGTCCCTTTTGTTCTCCCGGATCAGTTTCACGAGGTCGTGGACGACCATGGGCTGCGGGTGACGAATGACGAAGATCTGCGCCAGTTTGAAGAGGGCGACCAAGGTGGCGATGACGGCAAAGCCGATGATCGGATAGACCCAGACGCCGCCGCGTTTGAGGTGCTCGCTGAGGGATTCGTCCGTTTCCGCGATGGCGATGGCGTCGCCCAAGGTGGCGTCAACCGGAAGGAGTCCCGCTCCTGTCCGGGCGACGGTTTCAATCCGGCTGGCGTCGTCCGGCGGCAGGGGGCGAACCTTCGGTTGCAGGCCCTTGGTCTCGATGACCCAGCCGATCGTTTCCGGACGTTGGCCCGCAAAGTAGAGCATTGGACCGACCTGGATGAAGGTTCCCTTTTCCAGCGCTCCGGACTCGCTGAGGGCCGAGCCCGGGTAGGCGCGGCCGCCGAGGAGACTCTCCAGCCGGGCGAACGACTGTTCGAGAAGCTTCAGACTGGCCGTCGTGCGGGCAAGCTCGTCGTTCCCGGCGTCCTCAAGAAACAGATTATGTTCCCGAATGCGTTCGCCGAAAGTCGCGTGTTCGCCGGGCGAAAGGGCGGTCTGGCTGGCGGAAACGAATTCTCCCAGCAGGACGCGGGTGATGTAGTCCTGCTCCTTCTCCTGCGCGTCGACGGTGTTGGCCAATTCCTCAAGGGTGACGGCGCGGCTGTCCCGAACGGCGCGGCTTGTCGCGAGTTCGCCCCGCAGTTCGCGGGCCTTTGCATTCAGGTCGTTCAACTCCCGCGCAAGGGGGATCTGCTCCGTCTCGATGCGATGTCGCTGCTGGTTCAGCCGCTCGATCGCGTCCGCAAGTTTGGCGTCCTGCCGGGCGGCGATTTCGTCCAGGGATGGCGCGGCTCCCACGGAGGCAGGGAGAAGGCAGGAAAGCGCCAGCGCGGCGGCGCTCAGGGCGCGGCGCCACCGGTCTTTCGTGTTGGCGGCAGCGCAGCTCATGGGACGATGGCGACCTTGACGGGCAGGGGCGTAAAGCCGGTTTCGCGCGCCTGTCCGTCGGCCGCTTGAAGAACTTCCTGGATGGCCTCCGCCAATTGGGGTTGCGACTTCCACTCCCATCCGTCCGCGGTGGGGATTCCGATGCCGGCGTCGACGCCTCCGGCGGAAATGTAGTAGGCCGCTCCGAGGCCAAACCAGATCGTTCGCACTTCTCCCGAGGATCCGTCGCTGAGTTCCCGGACGGCTTCGTCAATCGTCACTGCGGTGTCGAACTTCTGGATGGAGGAGAGGATGCCGACAACCGTCTGCATTCTCTCCGCAAGGCCAAGCGTGGTTTCCTCCGAATTTGCTGGCAGGCGCTTGTAGAAGGGGGTCAACCGCTCTTGGAGCGGGGGAGGCAGCCGTTTCTTGAGTTCGCGCAGACGCGATTCGGCTGGTTTCAAGAAACCGGCGATCGCCGCCGCAGTCCCGGAAAGTTTGTCCCGCCGCGCAACAAGCTCGGCGCGTCGTTTGTCGCCGACAGTCGCGGTTTCCCGGGAGTCGTCGATCTGCGCTCGCAACGTCTCGATTTCCTGCTTCGCCACGGAAAGCAGGTCGGCCAAATGAGCGCGCTTCGCCCGCCAATCCGCGGCTTCACGGGAAAGGGTCTTCTCGACCTCAACCCATTGCGTCACCGCATCGCGCGCGTCGGAAAGGCGCTCGTCGGCCGAAACCAACGTGGCGGTCAAGGTCGCGAGCCCCGCGATGAAACCGGTGATCCTGATCGAGTTCATTTCAATTCTCAAACTTGTCATGAGACTGAGTCTCAAAAGCAGGCCGGAGGTTTACAGGGCGTCAAAGGCAATAACAAGGACGAATTGGGATTGGCGGTTTTTGCGGCGGGATCTGCTGCTTTGCGGGCTGCATCGTTGCAAGGCGCGTTTGGTTGGGAATTGGGTTTTCGGCGGATTGGGACCTTGGCAGACTGGGGCTGTGAATTTTCTCGACGAGCAATTCAAGGGTTGGACGAAACCGGGCCCCATTCCTCCAGGCGCCCGCGGTGTGGGGCCGGCGGCGGAATCCGGCGAGACGCTGGACGCGATCAGCGGTTATTTTAGGCTGTTCCAACTCAAGGCTGGCCACCGTTTCTCCACGGACGATTTGCTCACCGCCTGGTATGGGACCGCGTGGGCGCCGAGTGCGCGGACGGTTTTGGATCTCGGGAGCGGCATCGGATCCGTGGGAATGACGGCGGCCTGGCGGATGCCGGGCGCGCGATTTGTGACGGTGGAGGCTCAGGAAGAAAGCGTGCGCCTGGCTCGGAAGTCTGCGGCATGGAACGGGCTGGAGGACCGCTACGAAATTCGGCAGGGCGATTTTCGTGACGAGGGTGTGTTGAGGGCGGCTGAACGGTTCGACCTGGTCCTGGGGAGCCCGCCCTACTTCCCCCCCGGCAGTGGGAAGAAAGGAGATCATCCTCAGAAGATTGCGTGCCGTTTCGAGTTGCGCGGGACGGTCG
>CAZFLK010000202.1:0-9489 GCA_964519245.1 uncultured Verrucomicrobiota bacterium | reverse complement strand
TTCTCTGCCGCCCGGATCCAGGACCACGATCGTCCGGATCAGCCCGGATAACCGCCGGCTCGCCTTCTACACGCGGTTCAAGCGGAAGCTGTACCTGCCAAACCTTGTTCCCGGACAAGCCGGCCCTCCGATGGAGGTTGATCTGCAGTTTGCCGGGGTCAACGATCTCGCCTGGGTGTCAACCGACCGCCTTGTCGGCCTCCTGACCAAAGGCGGATCGCGCGGCGACAAGACGGCCACCGAAACAATCGTTCTCTGGGACGCCGAAACCGGAAGAATCCTTCGCGAGACATCGCACCCGACCGCCATGGAGGCGCTCGCCGTTTCGCCGGACGGCAAAAGATTCGCCGAAGCCGGCGGCGACAGAAGGGTCCGTATCCGTGACGCAAAGTCCCTCGAAATCCTGGAAGAATTCCGCGTCCATGACGCGGCCATCACCGCCATCGCCTGGCATCCGTCTATGCCCATCCTGGTCACCGGCTCAGACGACCTGACCATCCGCTTTTGGGATCTGAACACGAAGGCGCAGTTGGATCGGATCTCCGGCGTCCTGGGAGCTTCCGAAACCCTGGTGTTCAGCCCCAGCGGGAGAAGACTCGGATCCGCCTCGGAGGATGGCCGAGCCTACATCTGGGAGCCCAGATGCCTGAATGAGGCAACAGTTCAAGCCGGCCCCACCGCGGAGGAAAAGGACTGGTTCGGGCTTTGACCCCTAACCCAGGGCCTTGTCGATCGCCTTCTGCAGCGTTTCCCTCGACTGGTTGAGCCCGGCGAATCCGCCAAACTCAATGCCGCAATACCCGCTGAAGCCTTCAGCCAACACGAGCTTGAACATCCGCTCATAATCGAGCGGCATGGAGTTGCCCTTGTCGTCCCAGGCCATGTCCTTGACCGAAAGCCCCTTCGCCCAGGGCAGCAGCTTCTTGACGCCTTTATAGGAATCATAGCTCTCGCCCGGCTTGATCCGGAAATTGCCCGTGTCCGGCAAGGTTCCACAACGCGGATGGTCCACCTTGGCGATCACCTCCGCCAGCCAATCGGCGTTGCTGGACAGACCGCCGTGGTTTTCGACGATCACATTGAGACTCTGCTTCGCGCCCAGGTCCGTGAGCTTCGCGAGTCCGTCGGCCGCGAGTTTGACCTGTTCCTCCCACGTTCCAAAACTGCGCGCGTTCACCCGGATCGAATGGCAGCCGAGGAACTCCGCGGCGTCCAGCCACTTGCGATGGTTGTCCACAGCCTTGTCGCGTTTGGCCTTGTCGCTTTCCCCCAGATTCCCTTCGCGATCGCACATGATGAGCAAACTCTTCACGCCCAGATCGGCGGCCCGCGTCTTCATTTCGCCGAGGTAGGCCTCGTCCTTCGCCTTGTCCATGAAGAACTGATTCACATATTCGATCGCCTTGATCCCGTGATCCGAAGCCACCTTGGCAAAATCCAGGTTGTCGACCTTGCCGGAACGGAGGTCCTTGTTGATGGTCCATTGGGCCAGTGAGATTCGCAGCTTGGGTTGAACCTTTGCGGAGGCGAGGGAAGGAAGCGCCAGCGCGGCGGCGGCGAGTCCGGACTGGGCGAGGAATTGACGACGGGATTGGGAAGCTGTGTTCATCACCCGAAGTTTTACGGGATTCCCGCTCTCGTGGCGACCGTCTTCTTGCCCACTGAAGCGCTGACGATCCACAAACTGATCCCATCAAGCATATCTGTCTTCGGGGTTATGAAATGGACCGCCTGCGGCGAGGCGGCCCTACCAGCCGTGGTAGGGATGGCTCGCCGGCTTGTCGCGGCGTAGCTCAGCGAAGACGGAGCCGCCCCAACTTCTGGAGTGTGTTAGCTCGAAGCGACTGTTAGCGTCAGCCGATGCGCCTGAGAATTCCAATGCCGATCTTGCTGCTCACGACGATCACGTGGGTCACCTCTCCCACCACGGCGGCGGATTCTCACAAACCGGACATTGAAACGACCGAAGACTTCCAGCGTTGGTTGGTTGGCACTGTCTGGACCAACCAGGCGACCAGTTCGATTCGGATCTACCAAGAGGATGTCATGACCCGGAAAGGCGGACGCAAGCCGTTTCCCTTCAAGGTGGTCGAACGCAGACGCGTGGAGGTGACCAGCCCGAGGACGACCCTGGTCTTCGAATTCGACGAGGACTACCAGGCCTATACAAGCTCCTATAGGCGCCAGCGGTTCGAATTCCTGGAGCGGCGGAAGCCTGCGCCCCAACCTGCGCCCCAACCTGCGCCCCAACCTGCGCCCCAACCTGCGCCCCAACCTACGCCCCAACCTACGCCCTCCTCGACTCCCGAGCCCCCAAGCGGCAACTCCGATCCGCCGGCGCTCGATGTCGAAACCCAGGGCGACACAATGAAACCAACCGCGGTTCGAGGCGGACGCCCCGCTCAAAAGGCCGCCGAAGCGTCAGGCAAGCCACTCGATCTTCGGCTGATTGAGTTCTGCATGAGCGCGGCGCTTATCGGGATTCCCCTTCTCGTTGTGGCGACGTTCGTCGGTCTCCTGGCCCTGGGCCCCAAGATCTGGGCGGAGCAAGTGCAGAAACACGGCCTCAAACGTTTCATCATGCCTCGAATCGAGGGAGCGCTGTCCGCTGGACTCCTGGCCTCGGGCATTTTCCTTCTGGCGGCCAGCCCCTTGATCTACAACAAGGCAAAGGCCATGAAAAGCTGGCCTCGAACCGAGGGCCGCATTCAATCCGCGTCCGTGGAGGAGACCGGTGGCAACCAGTCGAGCGGCACGAGGGGCTATTACCCGGTCGTACGCTACGGGTACTTCGTGGACGGGCGCTTCTTTGCAGAGGAGGCGCGAATTAGCGCTTCACAAGTCGGCTCCTTCAAACAACGCGAGGCAAAAGCCTGGGTCGGATCCCACCCGCTTGGCTCGACGATTCCCGTCTTCTACAATCCGACCCACCCCGCCGAATCCGTTCTCGAAATTGATGCCTACGGCAATGGCCTCCTTCACTTGGTCGTCGGGTGCGTATTGATGTTGTTCTCCGTGCCGTTGTTTCGCGGGATGCGCGAGGCTCTCAAAGCGCTGAACGCGCCCACGGCTCCCTAACCGCCAGGCCCGGAGTAGTCCTACAATTCACCTTCCACCAGGGTCGTCCCCCGACTATCGTGCGACCTCCTCAAAACGACATGGGACTATTCGACTTCTTCAAATCGGCGGGCGGCGCCAAGCCCGGCAATCGTGTCTATCGCAATCGCATGGCAGAATTCAAGGGCCTGCGCCAACAGATCCTGGACTCGGACGCCGACGCCAGAACCTGGATTCTCGCCCATTTCGAGGCGTCATTGGACGAGGTCCAAAAGGCGCTGGAGGTCATGCAGTTGCCCCACCGCGCAGCCAGCCGCCCAGAGGAACTGCAGTTCGCGCCACAGGACCGGCTCATCATCGCCGCAACGGAAACACTGCTGAACGCGGCGGCGCTCCCCCCACAACCGACACCTCCAACCCAGATCCTCATCACCGAGCATTACCCGACCCCGGGCAAAGACGCGCGGCTGGTGGAGATCCTGCAGGCCCACGCGCCGAAAGCGGAGATCAGTTTCTACGTCAACCTGGAGGAGGCTTTCTTCAAAGCGCTTGGGCAAAACGTCGGCGGCGTGTTGGACCAGCTTGATGCGCCCGAGGACGACGCGCTGGAACACCCCCTGTTGGATCGCGCGCTCACCTCGGCGCAGAAGAAGATCGAGAAAAGAGCCAAGAGCGATCAGCCGGCGCGCTCACAGGAGGATTGGTTCGAAATCAACATGAGGTGAGCTCGCGCCCGCTTGATCAGTAGCCACGCTCGCCAAGAGCGTGGCCGACATACGTCCGCAACAGCTTCTGCTTCATGCCCTTGCTCCACCTTCTCGCGAAGGCGGCTACTTCCTGCCGCGCTCGCCGAGAGCGTGGCCGAAACAGGTCCGCAACTGCCTCTGCTTCATTCCCCTGCTCCACCTTCTCGCGAAGGCGGCTACTTCCCGGCTATGCGAAAAAACTGCCGCGGAACAATCTCCTTCTTCGCCTCCCACTTCACGCCTCGATTGAACACCGTTCCATAGGGTTGGTAGTCATTGTAAGCGACGGCCTGGGTCTGCCATTTGCGCAACTCGGCGTCGTAATGGCGGCGCATCATGCCGAGACTTTGATTCCGCTTGTTGTCGCCAATCACGTTCTTCAGCTCGTAAGGATCGTTCTCCAGGTCGAACAACTCCTCGGAGGGATCCATCCCCTCGCCATACGGCCAGAAGACGAACTTGTGCGTCTCGGTGACGACACCGAAGCTTTGGGCGCCGATCGGACCCCAGACGTTGATTAACGGCAGCGCCTGCCTCACCCGCGCCTTCTTCCCGTGAACAATGGGCAAAAGGCTCCGCCCATCCATGCCGCGTGGTTTGGAAAGCCCCGCGAGATCCACAATCGTCGCGGCGACATCGATGTTGCCGGTAACCGCCTTGGAACGTCTCCCCTTCCCAGCCGCGGTATGACGCGGATCGGAGATAATCAGCGGAACGCGCGCGCCTTCCTCGTAGGGAAGCACCTTGCTGCCGAGGCCGTGCGAGCCGTTGAAAAAGCCGTTGTCCGAGCTGAAGATGACGACGGTGTTGTCCGCAACGCCCTGCTTCTTCAATTCCTCCATGACCATGCCCATGGCGTAGTCGACGCCGTAGATCTGCTGGTGATAGGTCGCCAGCGCCGCGTGGTAGCTGCTGTCGACCGAATAGCCCCAGGTCTCGAAGCGAGAATACTGCCGCCCGAGCTTGTGCTGCGGCGCGAGGTGCTCGCCGGCCTTGCGACCGTAGTTCGGCAGCTTGCGGAACTTGGTGTCAGCGTAGACATCGTCGAACTTGGGATCCGGCGTCGTCGGCCGGTGCGGCGCCTTGAAGAAGATCGACAGGCAGAAGGGCTTCCCCTCCTTCACAGAATCCCGAACGAACTCCGAACCCGCCGCGCCGTAGGCTCGCGAGCTGTGGGGATACTTGTCCGCGTACTTGGCCAGGTATTTGTTCTTCTTCGTGTCGTAGGAGGTCTGCCCCGTGCCGCCGACCCAGAAGTCGAAGTCGCCCATCGGGAGGTTCTCGTATTTGTTTTCGCCGCCCTTGGGATTGTCCTTGTCCACGACGGCGAAGCCGAACTTCCCGCCAAAGGCCGTGCGGTAGCCCGCCTTGCGCAGGAGCACGGGGTAGGATTCCGCCCAGGTTTCCTTGCGCATGGGACCGTGCGAGAAGTTGCAGCCCGTCTTGTATTCCAGCTTGCCGGTCATGACGTTGGCCCGGCTGGCCATGCAGATCGCGGTGGTGTTGTAGTGTCGGTCGAAGATCACGCCGCCCGCGCCGAGCTTGTCCATGTTCGGCGTCTTGACGTCCGGGTTGCCGTAGCAACCGACCGAGTCGTAGCACTGATCGTCGGTGAAGAAGAAGACGATGTTCGGCTTCTTTGCAGCAAAGGCGGAAGACGCCACGAAGGCGCAAAGGCTCAAAGTGAACAAGCGTTTCAATCGCATGAACGGGATACTGGCAAAGCGACGCAGGCGGCGCGAGTTTGAAACGAGGAAGACTCAAGGGGGCAGATGACGCACGCCGCGCGCAGCGCCTTGGAGCGCCCGGGCAGGACGCCGCCTTCTCGATGTCATGGCGAAACGTTCGGGAACTTCCGGAACGTCATGGGTCCATCCCACGCCATGCAACGATGGGGCGTTTCCTTTTTCGGGCAGGCTCCACTAATATTCAGACAAATCCGCCCCCGCTGTTCGACCCTCTCGCAGCCAGCCATGAACCGCGCCGAACTTGAAATCCTCTACGACGAGCACGCCCAGGCTGTGTTTGCCTACCTGATCCGGCTGTCGCGCGACCACGAAGAGACGCGGGACCTGTTGCAGGAAGTGTTCGTCAAACTGGCCCGACGCGCTTCGGCTGAGAACAAGATCTCGGACCCGCGCGGCTTTCTGCTGCGCATCGCGCACCACACCTGGGTGGATCTCGTCCGGCGGCGGGAAACCGGGCGGCGGATCGACGCCGCCTTGGCTGAACTGCCCCCGGAGCAGGCCGCCGTGCTACACCTCAAGCTACGCGAACGCCGCACCTTCGAACAGATCGCGACGATCCTCGACATCCCCCCGAACACCGCCGCCAGCCGCTACAGATACGGATTAGACAAGATCCGCAACCTGCTTCGACCCCTCTATCACGAACTCAACAAATAACCCCGTGTGATGAACCCCGACGAGCTTGAACGACAGATTGCCAACGCGCCGGAACCGAAACTGCCGGCCAAATGGCGAAACGAGATCCTCGACCGCGCCGCAGGAGAACTCAAGACCGCCCCGGTCAGCGCCGCCCCGCCGCTACCGGAGGCGCACGACACAGCCATCCGATGGATCTGGCGTGAGATTGTCTTCCCTTTGCGCCACGGCTGGTCCGCCCTCGCCGCCGTCTGGCTCTTCATCCTCGGCGTCAATTTTGCGGCGGATTCAGGGGACGATGCCCGCGCCCAGCGCACGGCCTCTCGCCTGAGCCCGACGGAACTAGAGCGTAACTATGACCAACGCCGTCTCCTTCTCGCCGAACTGCTCGGCGACAAGCGGTCGGCGCAACAATCCGACGAAAAAGACCCACCACCGCCAGATCGCCCGCGCAGCGAGGCCCCGCTCTGTACCGATGACTTACGCACGGCGCAGACAGGGTCGGGCGAGCTGTCCCCAATGAGCCGGCGTGAGCATGCCCCGAGGCGGCTCACTGAGAACCGTTCGCTCCACCAGTATTGCCAACGTGGCATTCACGTGTAAGTCCCGATCCGCCTCCAGAACGCCCCCCTGACGCAGCAGCCATGAAAGACACAGCCTTGGAATCCTCGCCCGCCTCACCTGCCCCGAAACTCACCGAACGCCGCCTTCGGACCCGCCTGCTTCGCTGGTCGCTCTTCGGCCTCGCGGGATTGCTCAGCCTGATCGGGCTGTTCTACGCCGTCGAGAACCTGCGCGGCGCGATGGCGTGGAAGAAGGCGAAGGCGCGGGCCATCGCGGCGGGGGAACCGCTGACGATCGCCGACATCGTCCCCCCGCCCGTGCCAGACGAGGACAACGCGGCCGCCTCGCCGGTCTTCCGGGAACTGTTCGATTTCGGCGAGCGCGATGAGAGCGGCTACCGCGTCCATCGCAATTACGAGAAGCTGGCAGGGCTGAGTCAGGCGCTGGTTCTCCGGCGTTTCCCGGGGGCTCTCCCCGACCCCACAGGTTTCCTGGCGGGGCGCCATACGGACATCGATGCATGGGCGAAGCACATGAGCTCCAAGGACCATCCGAGACCGTTCGAAATCGATCCGAATGCAAGAACCCCGGCGGACATCGTCCTGTCCGCGCTGGACGATTTGGAGCCGATTCTGTCCCGGCATATCGAAGTCTCCCGCCGCCCACATGCCGTCTTTCCCATCACGTATGAGGATCACGTCGGGGCGCTCCTTCCGCATCTCTCAACCATCAAGCACGCCGCGACCGCGGTCAACCTGCGCGCCTGTGTTCGTCTTGAAAAAAGTGATCACCAGAAAGCGTTTCAAGATTCGATATCCGGGCTGCGGATTGCCTCGCTGCCGCGATCCGAGCCAATCCTTATCTCCTCTCTCGTCCAGATTGCCTCGCTTACGATCGCCCTCCAACCCCTCTGGGAAGGACTGGAACGCCATGCTTGGTCAGAGCGGCAGCTTCGGGAATTCGACGTCGAACTGGCCCCCTGGAACCTCGGTCAACGGTATCGGGAGTGCCTGAAGGGCGAGATGGCCCTGATGGTCGCGGCGTTCGACGACTGGCAGAACGCAGGATTGCACATGGGGCTGGTGGAGGACGAGCAGCGACGAAATGCCCGTATGTGGGACTTCGCACCGCGCGGATGGACCGCGCATTCCAAGGCGGCGCTCGTGAACTTCCACCTCGATCACATCCGGCCGATTGTCGATGCGGCCGGACGCTTCAATCCCGAGCAAGGGAATCAACTCGGTCCGGCTCTGGATGATCTTACCCGGCGAGGCAGCCCGCGGGAGTTTCTGGCAAAGCTTACCCTGCCCCCCATCGGCGCCGCCGACTACAAACACGCCATGGCCCAGACCCATATCGATCTGGCCCGTATCGCCTGTGCGCTCGAGCGGCATTTCCTCGCACATGATAACGCGTTCCCCGCGAAGCTCGACGCGCTCGAGGCAGCCTTCCCCGAGGGTATTCCGACGGACCGTTGCTCCGGCATGCCCTACCGCTACGGCCTGAACGCCGATGGGTCCTACTACCTCTATTCCGAAGGCTGGGACCAGGAGGACGACGGGGGAACGGTGACGTTCAAGAACGGGCGACTCAACGACGCAGACGAAAAGGACTGGGTCTGGCGTTTCCCGGACGGCCGGAAACCCGTTGAAGAGTGAGGGCGTCGCGCGGACGTCGCGCCCCCCCTACGCGAAAATCCCCTTCGCCACCTTGCCCCCGACATTGGTCAGCCGGAAATCCCGGCCCGAATAGGTGTAGGTCAGCCGCTCGTGCTCAAGCCCCAAGGCATGAAGAATTGTCGCGTGCAGATCCGGCGTTTCGATGATCCTGGACACCGCCTTGTCGCCGACCTCAGAAGTCGCGCCATAGCGTGTTCCTCCCTTCACGCCGCCGCCGGCCATCCACATGCTGTAGCCGGCCGCATTGTGGCCGCGACTGTCGCGGGAGCCCTTCTGATCGGTGGCGGAACGCCCGAACTCCCCGCCCCAAATCAACAGGGTGTCATCCAGCAGGCTGCGCTCCTTCAGGTCAGCGATCAGGGCCGCCATCGGCCGGTCGATCTGCGTTGCGCCGCGCAGCATGTTCTTCCGCAGATTGTTGTGATGATCCCAGCCGCGATGGGTAAGCTGAATGAAGCGCACGCCCTTTTCGACCATTCGCCGCGCCATCAGGCACTGCGTCCCAAACGCGGAAGTTTCGCGGTTGTCCAATCCATACATGCGCCTGGTTCGCTCTGTTTCCCTACGCAGATCCAGGGTGAGCGGCACGGAGGTCTGCATCTTGAAAGCCAGTTCCTGCGCCTCGATCAGCCCCTCAATCTCCGGATTCCCCGGCGCGCGCGCAAGCAGGCGCCGATTCGCGTGCTGCACCACCTTCATCTGGCGCATCTGGTCGGTCGGCGTGAGGTGGTAATTCGCGATATTCG
The DNA here is from genome assembly GCA_964519245.1 of uncultured Verrucomicrobiota bacterium. GTDB lineage: Bacteria > Verrucomicrobiota > Verrucomicrobiia > Limisphaerales > JAYPEY01 > JAYPEY01. The sequence continues at coordinate 313 of CAZFLK010000202.1, read as the reverse complement.
GAATGCCGCGCTGCCCGCCCCCGATGCGCGTCCCCTGATACATCGCCGGCAGAAACGCGGAACCGTAGTTCATGGCGCCGCCATGCTCTGAAATCGGATCGATCGTGACAAAGCCGGGCAGGTCCTGCGCCTCCGTTCCCAGCCCGTAAACGATCCACGAACCGAACGAAGGCCGCACAAAATTCTCGCTGCCGGTGTGCAGCGCGACCGTGGCCTGTTGATGCCCCGGGTTGTTCGTCTTCATTCCATTGAGCAGGCAGAGATGGTCGGCCTGTTGCCCCAGATGGGGAAAGATCTCGGAAATCGGCAGTCC
>CAZFLK010000201.1:0-9576 GCA_964519245.1 uncultured Verrucomicrobiota bacterium | reverse complement strand
TCAGCCACGGACGGCCGGGAAGTAGCCTACTTGGTCCGGAAGGTCTCGCTGGCGTTCGGCGGTATGCGTTGGAGTTGCGACGTTTCTGTGGCCGATCGGAAAATGACGGGCACGGGGTTGTCGCCGTTGTAGAAATCCAGCGGCTCGTCGGCGCCGTTTCGAGCGGCTCGTAGATCCGCATACTTCGAAACTTCCGTGTTGACCGACTTGTATTGCCCGAAGATCGACTTCATATCCTGATCGCTGAACTGCGCGAGCGCCCTTCTTCTCTCCGGGGCGGCCAGGCGTGATTGCCAAGTGCGCTCATCGAACAGGAAGAGCAGTTTGGAACTTTGCCCCAGGTAGAAGGCCAGAGGGGCTGCGTACTCCAAAGTGGGGTAGGCGTCGGATTGAATGGCGAAACCTTCCGGAATGGCGAACGCCGTTCGCTGCGACGCGAGTTGCCGCGCCATCAGGAACTCAGCGCGATCGAGTCCGATGGCTTCCAAGTCGCCCTTCACCTGGGGACGGTTGTAGAGTTTGGCGTAATGCTCCGGGCCGATGCTCCAAGGTTCCAAGGCTCCCAGCATGATGATGTCACCGTGGCCGGAATCCCAGATCTCAAAGTGAGGGAAGACTGAGCTGAAGGTGTTCAAGACGAGATCCAGAATGCCATCGTGCATCTCGTAGACGTGAAACCATTGGGTCATGATGCCGCCCGGTTTCAAGCGTTTGGCGGCGATTTCGTAGAAGTCCTTGCTGAAGACGCTGCCGACTCCGACGGTCCAGGGATTGGAGGGCTCGCTGATGATGACGTCGTAGAGTTGCTGGTTGAGTTTGAGAATGGCGCGAGCGTCCTCATTCCAGATCCGAACCCGCTCCTTGGTGTGGACTTCCTTGTTCCATTCGGCGAAGAACGGAGCCGCTCGAATGACCGGTTCGCAGTTCTCCGCAATGTCGATTTGTTGCACGGGGTGACCCAACAGCGCTCCGGCGGTCACCCCACTTCCGAAACCCAACACGAAGATGTCGGTCGCATCGGGGTGCGCCAGCATCGGGAGATGGCCGAGAAGGTACTGGGTGCCCATGTCGCCCCGGGACGAGGCGTCAGGCTTTCCATTGATGCGCAGCACGGTGGTTTCCTGTTGTTCGCGGTTGACGCTTCGCTCGACGCTGACGGTGGCGTCCGTGCCGTCTTCGTAAAAGAGCAACTCGATTCGTTCACGGCGTTGATCGAGTCGGTCCGGGTTGACTTGGGTCTCGCGATAACGGAAGACGCCGGAGCTCAGAATGGCGCGCCAGGTGTGGCCGCCGCTGTAGATCACCAAGGCGAGAGCCGCCGCCACGATGGCGGGCGGGGCGACTGCTATGGGAGTCGGCAACTTTCCCTTGGCTGTCCACCAGGCCCCTGCGGCGAGCAGCAGGGCCAGCAAGGCCAGGGAGCCGCGCAGGCCGATGGTCGGCATCAGCGCGAAACCGGTCACCAGTACGCCGACCACGGCGCCGAGGGTATTCCATGTCAGCAAGAGCCCAACGTTCCTTGCCAGGGACGATTGGCGATTGCCGGTCTCTCGAATCCAGAGCGGCAACACACCGCCAAGAATTCCCGCGGGAAGTCCAAGGACGGCCATGGCCATCAGGGCATTGAGGAACAAGTGGCAATAATATCCGACGGTGTTGGCGGCCAGTCCGACCTTGATCCACCGGTAGGCTTCCACCCAGGTTTCGATCATCATGATGTAGACGCCGATCAGGACCGCGCCGCATAGAAGAAGCGTGAAGGTGGTGGCCGTTCGGGGCCAATGCGCAATCCTTGGGCTGGCGATCACCGAGGCGCCGATGCCAATGCCGAGGATGAATGACATCAGCACGATGGAAAAGGCCTGCAGCGAGCCGCCGAAGATGAGGATCAACGATCGCGCCGCGAGAATCTCCAGGCCCATGGAGACGCCGCCTGTGAGGGCGACGAGGGCAATGGCCACCCGGGGATCGGGCTCATCGCGAACGTCCGATTGCGCGGGGGGCGGCTTCGTTGTCTCCGCCGCGGACTTCGCGGCGGGGGCATTTGTTTGCGGTTGGTCTGCGGAGGCGCTGGAGATGGCAAGGGCCGCGGCGCCCACCAGCAGATTGATGAGCCCCGCCAGTTGCAGCGTGGCGGACAAGCCGAACCAGGAGACGAGAAAGAAGCCTGCGAGCCCGGCGCCGACCACAGCGCCGAGGCTGTTGACGGAGTAGAATCGGGCCGAGAAACGCCTCGCGTCGGGTGTTGTCTTTTGCAGCCAGGCGGCGACGAGGGGCAGGGTGCCGCCCATCAGGATGGTGGGCGGCGCGAGCAGCCCCACGCTGAGGAAAGCCTTGAAGAAAAGGAAAGCGGTGGAGTGTTCCAGCAGGGAGGGGCCAATCCAGAGAAACACCTTATCCGCAAGCTGGTAGAGGACGCCAAAGAGGAAGGCGTAGACCCCAATGGCGATCTCGACGTAGCCATACCACTTGAGCGGCTCAGCGAGCGCGTCCGCCCGTTTGCCGAACAGGCGGTTGCCCAAAGCGAGGCCTCCCATGAACACCGCCAGGACGACGGTTTGGGCCTGCACTGTGCTGCCCATCATCAACTTGAGGTAGTTGGACCAGATGACCTCGTAGATCAGGGCTGTTGCTCCGGACAGGAAGAAAAGCAGAAGTACGCGCATGGGTAGGGATGTGGACGCCAACGCACCGCATCGATACACCAGACATGCGTGTCGTTGGACCGGAGGAGTCTTGCAAATGACGTTCGTAAAGCAAGTTCATTGGCGGGCCGGAAGGGGGTGAGGGCGTGAGGATTCTGCACTGGGTTTTTCTTGCCCGAAGGCCCTCTCTACCGAGGAGGGAGGGTTTGAACGGGGCGCGGCTGGTCCCGAGGACGGGACACAACCGCGCTCCGCGGGCAAAAAAAATCCCCCGGCGTTTGCCGGGGGATTCGGTAAAGCGGGTTGGCTTATTGCTTGGGGGCTTCCGGCGCGATTTCTTTCTTGAGTGCGTCGGCGGCCTTCTTGACGGCGTCGTTCGCCTCGTTTGCGGCGCCCTCGACCGTGCTGGTGGCGGCGTTGGAAACGGCGGTGATCACGGTTTCGAGGGTCGAGGTGGTCTGGTCGGCGGTCTTGGAGGCCGCTTCTTTCGTCGCCTCGGCCGCGTCGCCGGCGGTTTCCTCGGCCATCTTTGCGGCTTCGGAGGTTGCCTCGACGACCACGTTGGAAACGGCGGCAGCCGCGTCGGCGGCATCCGTTTTCGGGGTTTCCTCCACCTTGACGGGAGCTTTGCCCTCTTCCTTCAACTGTTCCTCGATGCCCTTGATTGCGCCGTCCTTGGCTCCCTTGTTCATCCAGGACAAGCCGAGCGCGAGAACAAGGAAGAGGGAGGCGGAGTATTTGGTGGCGGTGGTCAGCACGTTGCCGTGTTGGGCGCCGAACATGTCCTGCATGGCGCCGCCGCCGAAGGCGGCCCCCGCTCCGGCTTCCTTCTTGGGAAGCTGGATGAGGATCAACAGGATCAGGAAGGCGCTGTTGAGCACCAACACAACCGTCAAGAGTCCAATAAGAATTTGCATAACCGTCTTTCTTTCTTAGTCGTCGATGCAGTTCTTGATGATGTCAGAGAAGCTGCGGAATTCGAGTGAGGCGCCGCCGACGAGAGCGCCGTCGATATCGGGTTGTCCGAGGAGTTCGCGGGCGTTGGCGGGTTTGACGCTGCCGCCGTATTGGATGCGGACTTTCTTGGCGACGTTCTCGTCGAACTGTTCCGCGAGTTGGCCGCGGATGAAGGCGTGGGTGTCCTGCGCCTGTTCGGGGGAGGCGGTCTTGCCGGTGCCGATCGCCCAGACCGGTTCGTAGGCGATGATGGTTTCCAGCATCTGCTCGGCGGTCAGACCGGCGAGGCTGCCCTGGAGTTGGCTGCCGACGACTTCTTCAGTCTTGCCGCCTTCGCGGTCCTCCAGTTGCTCGCCGACGCAGACGATCGGGCGAATCATGGCGGAGTGGGCGGCCAGCGCCTTCTTGGAAATCAATTCGTCGCTTTCCTCCTGATACTGGCGACGCTCGGAGTGGCCTAGGATCACGTAGCGCACGGAGAATTCCTTGAGCATGGGGGCGGCGATCTCGCCGGTATGGGCCCCGACGCCGTTCTCGCTCATGTTCTGGGCGCCGAGGCGGATGTCCGTTTCCAGCACGATCTTGGCGACGTCGCTGAGAGCCGTGAAAGGCGGGCAGACGACCATGTCGACTTCCTTGACGGCGGCCAGTTCGCGGGTCAGGTGATTCACCAGATCCACGCTCTCGGCAACGGTCTTGTTCATCTTCCAGTTGCCGGCGATGATGAGTTTGCGATCTTTTTCCATGGCTAAAAAGGCGGGTAATGTAGCGATAAATTACGAAAAGGGGAGAAAAATGTTCACTTTTCGGACAGGGCCGCGACGCCGGGCAGTTCCTTGCCCTCGAGGAACTCGAGGCTGGCTCCGCCGCCGGTGCTCATGAAGGTGACCTCCTCGCCGAGCCCGGCCTTGTTGATCGCCTTCACGCTGTCGCCGCCGCCAATGATGCTCTTGGCGCCCTGTTTGGTGGCTTCCGCGACGGCCTTGGCCACGGCGAAGGTGCCCACGGCGAAGCGCGGGTCCTCGAAGATGCCCATCGGGCCGTTCCAGAGGACGGTTTTGGCGGAGGCGCATTCCTCGCTGAAGGTTTTGGCCGTTTCGGGGCCGATGTCGACGCCTTCAACACCGTCGGGAATATTGACGTCCGGGTTGTTGCGTTCGTTTTTGAAGGTCCATTTTCCGTCGACCTTCTCGGATTCGGTGACGGTGTTGTCGCTGGGCAGCAGGAACTTGACGCCTTTTTCCTTGGCCTTGTCGAGGGCCTGCTGGGCGACGTCGACCTTGTCCTTCTCCACGAGGGAGGAGCCGACGGTGTAGCCTTGGGCCAATTTGAAGGTATAGGCCATGGCACCGCCGATCAGGATGGTGTCTGCCTTCTCGAGCAGCCGGTCGATGACCTTGATCTTGTCGGAGACCTTGGCGCCACCGAGGATGACGACGAAAGGGCGTTCGGGGCTCTCCAACTCATCGCCGAGGAATTGGAGCTCGCGCTGCATGAGCAGTCCGGCGCCGCATTGGCCGCCGTTCTGCGCCACGATTGAGGCGATGCCGGCGGTGGAGGCGTGGGCGCGGTGCGCGGCGCCGAAGGCGTCATTGACGTAGGCGTCGGCAAGTTTGGCCAGTTGGGCGGCGAATTCGGGGTCATTTGCTTCCTCGGCCGCATGGTAGCGGACGTTCTCGAGCAGGAGGATGTCGCCGGGTTGGAGGGCTTCGGCTGTCTGCTCGGCCTTCGCGCCGATGCAATCGTCCACGAAGGCGACGGGGCGGCCGACGAGTTCGGCGAGGCCTTCGGCGACGGGGCGCAGGGACATCTCGGGCTTGCGCTCGCCCTTGGGGCGGCCCAGGTGGGCGGCGAGGATGATGCGCGCGCCCTTCTCAATCAGCAATTCGAGCGTGGGAAGGGTGGCGCGAATGCGCGTCTCGTCGGTGATGACCATTGCGCCGTCCTTTTCGTCCAGCGGCACATTATAGTCCACGCGGCAGAAAACACGCTTTCCGCGCACGTCCATGTCGTTGACAGTCAATTTAGCCATAATTCAAAAAGAGCGCGGAGGATAGCGGACGGCGTATCCGAGTCAAAGCAATTGAGCGGGGAAAAGCGCGTGTTTCAGGATTGGCGCTTTTCAAGGAAATCAAAGCCCGTTAGAACCGCGGCCATGAAACAGATTCTTCTTACCGCGATTGCCTGTGCCTTGGTTTCTCTACCCCTTCAAGCCGCCGAAAAGGGTTGGCAGGACCTGTTTGACGGGAAATCGTTGAAGGGTTGGAAGGAGAGCGAGGGGAAGAGTTCCTTCTCGGTGAAGGACGGGATGATCGTGGCTCAGGGCCAACCCAAGGGGCATTTGTTTTACGCCGGCGAGGTGAACGGCGGCGTTTTCACGGATTTTGAGCTGAAGGCGGACGTGAAGACCACCCCGGGCTCCAATGGCGGCGTCTACTTTCACACCGCATGGCAAGCTGGAGGGTGGCCCAAGCAGGGCTTTGAATGCCAGGTCAACGCCACGCACTCGGATCGGATCAAGACGGGGAGCCTTTACGCGGTCAAGAACGTCATGGATGACGCCCCGCACAAGGACCACGAGTGGTTCAACTACCACATCATTGTCAAAGGCGAGAAGGTGACGATCAAGGTCGATGGCAAGACGGTCAATGAATGGACGCAGACCGAGGAAGTGCGTAACCGACCTGATGGCGCACGCAAGATCCAACCGGGAACCTTCGCCTTGCAGGCCCATGACCCGAAGAGCGTGGTCTACTTCAAGAACATCAAGGTCAAGCCACTGAAGTGAGGCTGGACGCGTGATTCGGGATCAATCCTGAAGCCAAGAACCAAGAACAAATAACCAAGAACCGGGAATTTCATGAAACTTGGATTTGTCTCCGCCATTTTGCCGGACCTTTCGCTGGAGGAGGTCTTTGAATTTGCCGCCGCCAATCATTTTGCCTGCGTTGAGTTGATGTGCTGGCCGGCATCCGGGAAGGACACCCGGCGTTATGCGGGCATCACGCATGTCGATGTGGACAGCTTTGGCAAGCGGGAGGCGAGTCATGTGAATGGGCTGGCGAAGGCGTTCGGGGTCGAGATCAGCGGCTTGGGATATTATCCGAATCCGCTTTGTCCTGACTTGAAGGAGGCCAAGGTCTACACGGACCACATTCGCAAGGTGATCAAGGCGGCGGCGACGTTGGGCGTCAACCAGATGAACACCTTCGTTGGCCGTGATTGGACCAAGTCGGTCGACGGCAACTGGCCGCGCTTTCGCAAGACCTGGAAGCCGATCATCAACCTGGCTGAAAAGGCCGGGGTCCGGGTCGGCATCGAGAACTGTCCGATGTTGTTTACGAAGGATGAATGGCCGGGAGGCAAGAACCTCGCGACCACTCCGGCCATCTGGCGGCGCATGTTCGAGGACATTCCCAGCGACAGCTTTGGCCTCAACTACGATCCCTCCCACATGGTCTGGCAACACATGGATTACATTCAGCCCATCCGTGATTTCGCGCACAAGTTCTTTCATGTCCATGCCAAGGATGTGCGCGTAGACGAGGACCGCCTGAATCAGGTCGGCATCCTGGCGCACCCGTTGGAATACCATTCGCCGAAGCTGCCCGGACTGGGGGAGGTTGATTGGGGGCGCTTCTGCTCCGTGCTGGGCGACGCCGGTTATACCGGGCCGGTGTGCGTCGAGGTCGAGGATCGCGCTTATGAAGGATCGCTCGCGTTGCGCCAGGAGTCCCTGCGCCAAAGCGAACGCTACCTGCGGCAGTTCCTGCCTGCCGCTTGAAACGACAGCGCTTGTGTTGTCGGCGACCTTGAAGAGCGGGAGGGAACGACGGAATACACGGAAGACACCGAATTCGGAAGGCATGGAATGTGTTTCGTCATTTCCCTCAGTCGTCCCTTTCCGGGTATTCTGCGTCTTCCGTAGTTTGAACTGCAATTCATGCTCTCAACTCATTCTGTCTCTCACCACTCATCTCTCTTATGAGCCACTACGCAGCCGTCGATCTGGGCGGCACCAAGATTGCCGCCGCCATCGCGACCGCCGACGGTGAATTCGTCGCCGAGGACAAGGTTCCCACCGATTCACATGCCGGGCCTGATGCCGTCCTTCAGCGGGTTGCCGACACGGTCAACCGCCTCGCCGAAGAATCCGGTCGTCGTCCCGAGGCCGTTGGCATGGGCGTGCCGGGGTTGGTGGATCTGCCGACCGGGACGACCAAGTTCCTGCCCAACCTGCCGACCAAATGGCGTGATGTCCCGGCGGCCGGGACCTTGTCCGAGAAAATCGGTTGTCCGGTGCATCTGTTGAACGATGTGCGGACCATCACGCTGGGGGAATTGACCTTCGGGCACGGCAAGGACGAGTCCGTGAAAACCATGGCCTACTTCGCCCTGGGAACCGGAGTGGGCGGCGGGGTGGTCATCGATGGCAAGCTCCGGCTTGGTCCGCTGGGCGCCGCCGGGGAACTGGGGCACCAGACGATCCTGGCCGACGGGCCCCTTTGCGGTTGTGGCAACCGTGGCTGCCTGGAAACCCTTTGCTCCGGGCCCGCGATTGCGTCCGAGGGGGTGCGCATGCTCAAGAGCGGCCTGGCTCCCAAACTGCATGAAATCGCCGGCGGCGATCCGGAGAACGTGACGGCGCGTGAGATGGCCGAGGCGGCGGCCGCCGGGGACGAGAATGTTGTCGATGCCCTGCAGCGCGCGGGCGCCTATCTGGGCATCGGCATCGCGAACATCGTCACGGCCCTCCATCCCGAACTGGTCGTCATCGGCGGCGGCGTGGCCAACATCGGCGACGTCCTGCTCAATCCCGCCCGTGAGACCGTCGCGAAGCGGGTGCGGATGTTCCCGTCGGAGATGGTGCGCATCGAACAATCGAAGCTCGGCGGCAAGGCCGCGTTGTTGGGCGGCATCGCGCTGGCAATGAAGGGCGGCTATGCGAATGTCTGAAGCATGAACAAACTCGGCCAAACCGCCATCCAGGTCTCGCCGGTCGCCATGGGCGCGTGGCCGATCTCGGGGATGACCAGTCTGAAGGTGAACGACGCGGACAGCCTCGCCACGCTGCGGGCCGCCTTGGACGCGGGCGTCAATTTCTTCGACTCTGCCTATTGTTATGGCGCGAAGGGCGAGAGCAGTCGGTTGCTGGCCGGGGCCTTTGGGGATCGGCGGGATGAGATTGTGATCGCCACCAAGTGCGGCCTCCATTGGAATGAGGATCTCAAGATGACGCACGACGCGCGGCCCGCGACCTTGAAGCGCGAGTGTGAGGAGGAGTTGCTTCGCTTGGACACCGATCGGGTTGAACTGCTCTATCTGCATGCGCCGGATCCGGATGTGCCGGTCGAAGAATCCGCGGGAGCCTTGAAGGACTTGCTGGACGAGGGCAAGGCGCGAGCGATCGGGGTGTCGAATTTCAGCGTGGAGCAGATGGAGGCGTTTCACAAGGTCTGTCCGATCACCGCGGCGCAGCCTCCCTACAACATGATCATGCGCGGCATTGAGGCGGATGTGATTCCCTGGTGCCGGGACAATGGCGTTTCCGTCTGCCCCTACTGGCCGCTGATGAAGGGGCTGTTGGCGGGGAAGTTGGCGCGCGACCATGTCTTCGATCCGAAGGACGGGCGCGCCAAGTATCCGATGTTTCAAGGTGAGGAATGGCTGAAGAACCAGGACCTGGTCGATGAGCTGCGGGAGATCGCCGAGGAAATCGGGAAGTCGGTTTCGCAGGTGGCGATCAATTGGACGATTCATCAGCCGGGCATCACCGCGGCCCTGTGTGGCGCCAAGCGGGCGGCGCAGATCGAGGAATCCGCCGGAGCGATGGGCTGGGAATTGACCACGGAGCAGCGGGCAAAGATCGATGAAGCGTTGGAACGTCGCGGGGAACCCGTCTCCCGAGCCGCCGTTTGAATGCGGGATGCGGGATGCGGGATGCGGGATGCGGGATGCGGGATGCGGGATGCGG
>CAZFLK010000200.1:0-9602 GCA_964519245.1 uncultured Verrucomicrobiota bacterium | reverse complement strand
ACTTCGACACCCTGCAGGGGTGAAAGCGGCGAAGGGAAAGCGCTGCAGGTGAGCCCTGGACGGCGTTGTGATCAGGAAGACCACTTTTCGTCCCTTGGGGACTTGGCATGGCGCCACCCGTTCACAATCGCCCCCCCGACATGGAGGAACCCCGGGATTTTTCTTTCCAGACGGCTCCGGATTTGATCTCTTACCCGGTTTTGCGGAATGCCTCATGCCCGAGAAGCGGTGTGCCCCGGGCTTCGGGACCGGGGTAAACTCCGGTGTGGCAGGTTGACGGCGACTCATCACCCAAAATGGCGATGCTGGGCGATTGCCATTAAATTGAACGTTTTGAAGAATGCCGCCTCTCATTGGAACTTACCTGATATTGTAGTGAATCGATTTCTCTCCATAGCATTCAACGCCTTCATGGAATTGGTGCGGCAGCCGATCTTCCTGCTGCTGATGACCTTTTCCGCGGGGTTCTGTGTGTTCTTGGCGAGTGTTCCGTATTTCGCGTTTGGCGATGATCTCCGGATGATCAAGGATACGACGTTTGCGGTGACGCTGATGGCCGGTTTGTTTGGCGCGGTGATCAGCGCCTCGGTTTCGGTGGCGCACGAGATTCGCACGGGCACGGCCCTGGCGGTGCTGTCGAAGCCGGTCGGTCGGGCGCAGTTCCTGATTGCCAAGTATCTGGGTCTGGCCGGGGCCTTGACCCTGTTGACCTACGCCAACCTGTTGGCGGTCCTGCTCGCCAGTCGCATGGGCTTTGACGCCTATGGCGATGCCGACACCACGGGATTGGCGGTCTATTTCGGATTGACCGCGCTGGCCTACGCCCTGGCGGGGCTGAGCAATTACTTCCTGCGGCGTCCCTTTGTAGCGGATGCGGTTTTCCTGGTGACGGCCTTGTCGACCATTGCCTTCTGCATCATCGTATGGGTGTTGCCGGAGCACGAGAATACCGGAACCGGGGCGACCGGGGTCAACTGGTCGCTGTCGCAGGGCGTGCTTCTGATTCTGTTCGCGCTCTGGATTCTGGCGGGTCTGGCCCTGGCTTGCTCCACCCGTTTCGAACTGATCCCGACCCTGGCGATTTGTTCCGCGGTCTTCCTGTTGGGAATGATGTCCGACTTCCTGTTCGGGTTGGCGGCGGAAGAGGGGAACTTCTTCGCCCAAACGCTTTACACAATTCTGCCCAACTGGCAGCTTTTTTGGATTTCCGACGCCTTGTCCGGGGGGCATTTTGCGCCTTGGGGGTATGTAGGTAAGGCGGTCGGATACATGGTCGGTTATCTGGGCGCTGCTTTGGCGGTCGCCCTGATTTTGTTTGAAGACCGGGAATTGACCTGAAGCGCTTTCAATGGACCGCAACATACAACGAATTGGATCGATCAACGTCGCCACGATGTTTCTCATCGGGCTGTTCAGTTGGTTTACAGCGAACTACGCGCAGGCCATGTCCACGGTGGCGGCCTCCGTCTACATGACCCTGGGTTTCCTGGTGTGTTGTGTCTCCTGGTTTCAGATGCGCCTGGAGGCGCGCGAGCGGTTGGAGAAGATGGAATTCGACGAGATGTCGAAGGCCAAGGACTCCAGCGCCCTGTTCTCCAGCGACGGGGAATCTTTTGAGGCCAAGCGGTCGAGGGAGCAGTTCGACAAGTATGTCGTTCCGGCCTTCACGATCTTCCTGTTCATTGCCGAAGTCATTGCGGTCTGGGCGCTTTGGCGCGGGATCGAGGGAGAGCCCAAGGAGGCGAACACGGGCCGGGCGATCGTCACCGCGGCCTTTTATTCCGGATTCTTCCTGGTTCTCTTCCTGATGGGGCAGTATTCCGCGAGCCTCGCCCGATTGGAGAATCAGCGGCTGATTCGGCCGGGCGGTTCCTTCATGCTGCTGAGTTCCTTCGTCAGCCTGGTGGTGGCGGTGGTTGAGGCGGCGACGTTCTTCGGGTTTGAGAAGGGCGATATGGTCGTGGCGCGGGTTCTGAGCGTCGTGCTGGGGCTGATTGCTGCGGAGACGCTGTTGGCCTTGATGTTCGAGGCTTATCGTCCCCGGTTGAAAGACAAGGAAGTGCACTTGCTGTATGACAGCCGCCTCGTGGGGTTGCTGGGACAGCCGGGCGGCATCTTCAGCACGGTGGCGCAGGCGATCGATTACCAATTTGGCTTCAAGGTCTCGGAGACCTGGTTCTACCGTTTTCTGGAGCGCGCGCTGGTCTGGATTGTCCTGCTGCAACTCGGCGCCCTTGCCGCTTCGACCATGCTGGTGATTGTCAAACCGCATGAACAGGCGTTGATCGAGCGCTTTGGGAAGCCTGCCCGTGGCGGGGCGGTGATCCAACCCGGCCTGCATTTCAAACTGCCCTGGCCGTTGGAGAAGATCTACCGGCACAATCCGGGGCAAATTCAGAAGATCAACGTGGGCTTCGTCCCCTCGGATCACGAATCCAATGAGCCGGTCCTGTGGACGAACCAGCACAATGAGGAGGAGTATAATTTTCTCGTGGCGAGCCGCGAACAGCTGGACGGGTCCAGCGTCAACACCAATGCCGCGAAGGCGGTGCCGGTCAATCTGATCACCGCCAGCATTCCCGTTCATTTCATGATCGAGGATCTGGAGGCTTGGGAATACGGGCACGCGGACGGGGCCGCCTTGCTGCAGTCGATGGCGACACGGGAGGTCGTTCGTTACTGCGTGAATGTGGATGTCGTGGACCTGATGACCTCCGGGCGACTCGAGGCCGCCAAGGAACTGCACAGGCGCATTCAGGAACGGGCGGATGAAATGCTGTTGGGCGTGCGGATCGTGTTCGTGGGGTTGCAGGATATTCATCCTCCCATGGGGACGGAAAACAGCAATGTCGCCGCGGTTTACGAGGATGTGAACAACGCCATTCAGGAGCGCGAGACGACCATTCTCATGGCGAAGACGGTTGCGGCCGAGGCGGTGCCGGCTGCCCATGCGGAGGCGGCGCGCCGGGTCTCGGAGGCCGAGGGGTATCGGCTTTCCCGGGTGATGGAGGCCTCCTCGGTGGCGGCGCGTTTCACCAACCAGATCACGGCCTTCAACGCCGCTCCGGAGGTCTTCTCCAAGCGCACCCACATGAACGCATTGGCGGACGCCACGCGCAAGGCGCGCAAGTATGTCGTCGCCGTGACCAACACCAAGGATGTCGTCACGCTCAATCTCGAGGACAAGATCCACACCGACCTGACGGACATCAACGTGGAAGTGCCGAACGACGACAAGAAGTGAGCGCGCGCATGTCAGCCGACCAACGACCTGAATTTCCCAAAAGCGAATCCATCGAATCATGAAGAAGAACCTTCCCACCCTGATCACCGCCGGCGTGCTGGTGGTGATCTTCCTGTTGTTGTTGTTCACCTTCCAGGTGCGGCAGACCCAAATTGCCGTCGTCACGACCTTTGGAAAATTCTCGCGGACGATTTCCGAGCCCGGTTTCAATTTCCGGCTGCCGTGGCCCGTGCAGAAGATCTACAAGCTGGAGAACCGCATGCAGAGCTACGAGGGCGACTACGAGCAGTTGCAGACCCGCGACGGCAAGATCCTCCTGGTGTCCCTGTTCGTGGGCTGGCGCATCGGCGATCCCGAGATCTTCCTGCAACGCTTCGACCAGGGTGACAAGAAGGCCGCAGAAGAAAGCCTGGAGAATCTCGTGCGCGACGCCAAGAGCGCCGTTATCGGATCGCATGACTTCGCCGACCTCATCTCGCCGGACGACAACGATCTCAAGTTTGATGAGATGGAGACGAAGATGCGTGAGTCTGTCACCCGACTGGCGCGCGAGGAATATGGCGTCGAGGTGGCGGCGTTGGGCATCAAGCGGATCGGTTTGCCGGAGAGCGTGACCGAGCAGGTGTTTATCCGCATGATCCAGGAGCGCAACGTGATGATCAGCAGTTTTCGGGGCGAGGGACAGCGGCGCGCGGCGGAGATCCGTGCCAAGGCGGACCGCGAACGGCAGGACATCCTCTCCCAGGCCAACGCCGAGGCCCGGCGGATCAAGGGCGAGGCCGACGCCAAGGCCGCGGAGGCCTACAAGGTCTTTTCGCAGAATGAGGAGCTGGCCATGTTGATCCTGGAGTCCGATGCGTTGAAGGAGATCATGAAAGGCCGGACGACCCTGATTCTGGATCCGAACACCCCGCCGTTGAACCTGCTCCACGCCCAGCCGGCGACGGCGGCGCCGAAAGGCAAATAACCTCCCGGCAAGGCAACCTTTTCGAAACGCCATGAGCGACGACGAATCCAACCAGAACAAGCAGAAGCCGAAGCAGGGCCACGATCATGACCATGCGCATGAGCATCATGACGAGCCCAAGAGCGGCGACCCGGGGAAGCCCGAGGTCAAGGCCGATGCGGCCTTTGAAGCGGAACGCATGATAGAGGATTCGGGCACGCGGGCGCTTTCCTTTGCCCTCAAGCGCAGTTTTTTCTTCATCAAGGCGTTGGTCTTGATCCTCGCCGTGGGCGTGGTCCTCTCCTGCGTCAAGCAGGTGGAGCCGGGCGAGCAGGCCGTGATTCTGCGCTTCGGCAAAGTGGTCCGGTCGGCGGACGGTTCGACCGTTCGGAACCCGGGATTTCATTGGGCCTGGCCTTATCCGATCGACGAAGTGGTGAAGATCCCGGTCGGCGAGAGCCGCACGGTCCGCTCCTCGATCGGTTGGCCGAGTTTGCGGGATGAGGACATTTACGGGGTCGATGAAGTGGCGCGGCAGGAGATGATGAGCATTCCGCCCGGTCAGCATGGCTATGTGCTGACCTCCGATCATAATATCATTCACCTCCGCGCCATGGTGAAATACCGCATTTCCGACCCGGTCGCCTACACCTTTGGTTTTGCTGACGCCGGCAGCACGCTGACCAACGTCCTGGACAGCGCGATCGTTTACGCCGCCTCCAAGTTCAAGGCGGATGAAGCCCTTTACAAGAATCAGGAGTTTTTCCGGGAAACCATCGAAAATCGTGTAAACCAACTGATTGACCGTCTCGATCTGGGGGTGACGTTGGAGCCCATGAGCATCGAGCGCGTGCCGCCCTTGAACACCAAGAGCTATTTCGACGAGGTGCAGCAGTCGGAGCAGGAGCAGAACAATGAGATCAACAAGGCCAGCGCCTATGCGCAGGAGCGGATGCGCAAGGCGATGGGCGAGTCCAACGCCGTCGTCAGCGCGGCCATCGGCGAGAGCAGCGAGCTGGTCCAGACGGTCGAGGCGGAGGCCGCCTATTTCAAGGACCAGCTGCCGCATTACCTGGCGGACCGGGATCTCTACACCCGTCGCTATCTGATCGAAAGCCTGCGCGTGGCGCTGACCAATGCCGAACGCGTCGTCTACATGCCTGAAAACAGCGGCAAGGAGCCGCGTGAGCTGCGGTTGCAACTGAGCAAGGAACCGCAGAAACTGAAGACCTCGTTCTGAACCGAACCGCGGTTCAACCATCAACCCCGGAAGGCCATGCAAGTCACGTCGTTATTCTCCAACCAGGAATCGGAAGATCAGCACCGTCACGATCATCATCCTGATCATGACCACGGCCATCACGATCACGATCATCAACACGACGACCATTGCAACGATTGCGGGCACGAACACACCCCGATCAAGCTGCAGCAGACTTTCCTGGGGCTGG
The DNA here is from genome assembly GCA_964519245.1 of uncultured Verrucomicrobiota bacterium. Taxonomy (GTDB): domain Bacteria; phylum Verrucomicrobiota; class Verrucomicrobiia; order Limisphaerales; family JAYPEY01; genus JAYPEY01. Next base: position 3,961 of record CAZFLK010000200.1, on the reverse strand, counting down.
TCTTCGTCATCAATGCGTTTCTGGTGGATTGGATCTTCGATGGCGGCGACGCGGTGTCGGCCTTCAGCGGCGCGGCGGGCGCCTTCATCCTGGGCGGCCCGATCGTGATGACCGCCTGGCGCGACATCAAGAAGGGGAACCTGACGATCAATGAGTTGGTGGCGATCGCGATCATGGCGGCCTTCGCCATCGGCGACTACAAGACCGCCGGCATCGTGGCCTTCTTCATGCTCATGGGCGAAATCATCGAGACCCGCACTGCGGACGGCGCGCGCGCCTCGATCGAATCCCTGATCAAGCTGACTCCGACCAAGGCCCGCCGCATCAAGGGCAGTGAAGAGGAGGAGGTCGCGGCCCAGGATTTGAAGGTGGGCGATGTCATCCGTGTGCGCCCTGGCGACAACGTTGCCGCCGACGGCAAGATCGTCAGCGGCGAGGGCTCCTTCAACCAGGCCAATATCACCGGTGAGTCGCTGCCCGTGGACAAGGTCGCCGGCGACGAGGTCTTCGCCGGCACACAGAATCTGACCGGGGTGCTGGAGATCGAGATCACCCGGGCCGGCACCGACACGACGTTGGGGCGCGTCCGCGACCTGATCCTCGCGGCTGAGAAGACCAAGCTTCCCATCATGCGCATCATCGATCAGTACATGCATTACTACACGCCGCTGGTGTTGGTGATCGGCGCGCTGGTCTGGGCGTTTACGGGCGATCTGGAACTGCATGACCGCATCAACCGCGTGGTCGCCGTCCTGATTGTGGCCTGTCCCTGCGCGTTCATCCTGGCGACGCCTTCGGCCATGGTGGCGGCCCTCTCTGCGGCGGCTCGTCTCGGCATCCTGATCAAGAAGGTCGAGGACATCGAATTGGCGGCCAAGATCAACTCCTTTGTCTTCGACAAGACGGGGACGCTGACCGTCGGCGAATTGGCGGTCAGTCGCTTGTCCCCGGCGGAAGGCACGAAACCGGCGGAACTGTTGCGTATGACGGCCTCCGCCGAGAAATACAGCAATCACCCCACCGCCAAGGCCTTGGCCCGCATCGCGGAGGAGGCGGGCGTGCCGTTGGTGGAACCGGAAAACTTCAAGGAAACCGCCGGCCGGGGCGTCACCGCAACGGTTGATGGCAAGAGTGTGGTCGTCGGACGCGCCCAGTGGCTCAAGGACAACGATATTGCCGCCGGCTTCGAATCTTCCGTCGATGTGAATGAGGAAGAGGGCATCAGCTTGATCTACGCGGCGGTGGACGGCCAATTTGTGGGCTGGGTCGGACTGCAGGATCAGACGCGCGAGGAGGCCAAGGAGTCGCTGCAGGACCTGCTGGAGCATGGCGTGAGGCGTGTGTCGATGGTTTCCGGAGACCTGAAGCCGGTGGCGATGCGCGTGGGCAAGGAGATCGGCTGCGAGGAAGTGGTCGCCGAGTGCCTGCCCCAGAACAAGGTGGAATTTGTGGAGAAGATGAAGGAGCGCGGTTACCGGGTCGCCGTGGTTGGCGACGGGGTGAATGACGCGCCGGCATTGGCGGCCGGGGACATCGGCATTGCCATGGGCGCGGCGGGCAGTGAAGTCGCGATCCACAGCGCGACCATCGCGCTGATGAACAGCGACCTGCGTCGGCTTCCCTTCCTGGTGCGTCTGTCCCGCATGACCCGCTCCGTCATCAACCAGAATTTCCTGTTCGGCGTCCTGTTCATTGTTGGGGGATTGGTGCTTGCCGCGCTGGGGTATGTGAACGCGATTGTCGCCGCCATCATGCACAACGCGGGCTCCCTGTTGGTCGTGTTCAACAGCGCCCGCCTGGTGCGTCAGGGCGAGGAATTGGAGCCGTTTCAAACCAACGAACCGGAAGGGGACGGCGATGCCACGCCGGAACCTTCGCTGGAACCGGCTCCCGCCGGAGCCTGACGCCGGGCGCGGACGTGGATGGCTGAACCATTTGAACTACATTGAACGACGATCATGATATCCGTTGAAGAACCCAAGACTGAGGCTGGCGATGAGTCGTCCGCTCCACACGAACACGTGGTCGTCGCGCGCGGTCTGACCAAGGTCTTCAAGGATTTCTGGGGTCGTCCGAAGGCCAAGGCGGTCAACGATGTGGATTTCGAGGTCCGCAAGGGCGAGGTGCTGGGCTTGTTGGGGCCGAACGGGTCGGGCAAGACCACCACGGTCAAGATGATGCTGGGCTTGCTGTATCCGACCAAGGGGCACATTGAGGTGTTCGGGCAGTCGCCGCGGCACGTGGGGACCAAGGCCCGCATCGGCTACCTCCCTGAGGAGTCGTATCTTTATCGCTACCTGGATTCCGATGAAACGCTCGGGTTCTTTGGCAGCCTGTTCAAGCTGGAGTCGAAGGAGCGTCAACAACGGGCCGAGCAGTTGATCGAGATGGTCGGGCTGAAAAATGCGCGCAACCGCCTGGTGGGGGAGTTCTCCAAGGGCATGCAGCGTCGCATCGGACTGGCGCAGGCATTGATCAACGATCCGGACCTGGTGATCCTGGACGAGCCGACCTCGGGTTTGGACCCGATCGGGTGTCGCGAGATCAAGGACCTGATTCTGGCTTTGGCCGATCGCGGCAAGACGGTGATCCTGAGCAGTCACCTGTTGTCGGATGTCGAGGACGTCTGTGATCGCGTGGTCATCTATTATGGCGGTCGGGTGCAGGCGGCCGGCGGATTGAAGGACCTGCTGAAGGAGCCGGACACCATCCAGATTTCCTCGCCGGTCCTGCCCAAGGAAACCCTCAAGCGCGTGCTCGACACCATCCGTACGGATGTCGATGCGGGCGCCGTGCGGGTGGACAATCCGACCCAGAATCTGGAGAGCTACTTCCTGGGCGTGGTCAAGCGGGCCAAGGAGGCGGAAACCCACACTTCGGGCGCGACGTCCGGAAGTTCGGTGGCGCCGTATCTTCGGGGCGATGCGGAGACGACCACCGTCGCGCCACGGGGGGACAAGGTGCTGGAGCGTCTGACCCGGGCCGGAGCGGATGAGTCGGCCGAGAAGACCGCGCCGGTCGAGTCCGAAGCCATGGATCATGGCAAGCTCGACCAGTTGTCCCGCTCAGCTCCGGAGCCTGAAAAGGCCCCGGAAAAGCAGCCTGAGGCGGAGCAGGTCCGCGAGCAGCTCGACGAGGCGGATGACAAGCTCTCGTCCCTCGTGGACAAGCCGAAGGACTGAACCGGCAGGTTGCCTCGATGGATGTTCTCGCGTCAGGTTGGACACGGCTCACGGCGACGGTTCGCCGGTTGTTTGGCGTCTGCGGCGCGCTCGCTCGCCCAGTGATCGGACCGAAACTGACGGCGGTGGCGTGGTTGACCATGAAGGCGGCCGTCCGCCAACGCTTGTTCCTCGCGATTGCGGCGGCGTTGTTTCTCGTGGTGACGGGGCTGCCCCTGGCGTTGAAGGGCGACGGCACGGCGCAGGGACTGACGCGCATCCTGATCACTTATACCCTGGGATCCATCACGGTCATGATGGCGGTGTCGACCCTCTGGTTGAGTTGCGGCGCCCTGGCCAAGGACATTGACGAGTGTCATATCCAAACACTGGCCGTGAAGCCGATCGCCCGCTGGCAGATCTGGCTCGGCAAGTTCCTCGGCATTCTCTCCCTCAACGCGATTCTGCTGGTTTTTGCCGGCGGCATGGTGGTCGCCATGATCGAGAAGCGGGCGGAGGAGCTTTCCCCCGAACAGCAGGAAACGCTGCGGAACGAGGTGCTGGTCGGGCGCGGCGTGGCGACCATGCCGAAGATCGACTATACCCCCGATATCGAGGCCACCTACAAGAACATTCTGGAGACCGAGGAGGGAGCCAAGGACATTCCCGAAGAGGACGTGAAGAAGATGATTGCGGAGCAGTTGCGGGCCGAGGACGAATTGCTGCCCTCGGGGCACTCCCGTGTCTTCAATGTCAACCTGGCGCGGGTGAGGGACACCATCGAGGGGTTGCCGGTCTTT
>CAZFLK010000199.1:0-9882 GCA_964519245.1 uncultured Verrucomicrobiota bacterium | reverse complement strand
AATGCTGGCTGACAAGGGCTTTGTGGTCCTCTTCTGGGCGGACACCGGGTGGGTGAACTTCTTCACGACCAAACCGGCCAAAACGCCGGACGACGTCCGCCAACTGAAGATCTTCAGCTGGGCCGGAGACGCCAAGGGCGAGTCCATCTACCGAAAGTCCGGCTTCCAACCCGTTCCGATGGAGACCTCCGAGATCCTCGCCGGACTCAAGACCGGCCGGATCGAGGCCGCGCCCATGCCGCCCTTCGTCGCCATGGCGACCCAGGTCTCCACCGAGGCAAAATACATGCTGAACCTCAAATGGGCCCCCTTGGTCGGCGCGTTCGTCGTCAACAAGAAAACTTGGGACGCCCTGCCCCCGGACCTGCGCGAACGTTACCGAAAATCCGCCATCGGCGCCGGCAAGGTCATCCAGAAATATGGTCGCATCGAGTCGGAGAAAGCGGTCGGCGCCATGAAGAAACGCGGCCTGCAGGTTCAGGAGGTCGACGCTGCCCTGGAAGCGGAATGGATCGCCGCCGCCAAACAGGCCTGGCCCCTGATTCGCGGAGGCATGATCCCAGAAGACATCTTCGACGAGGTGGAGCAGATCCTCGTCAATCATCGCGCCGGCAAGTAACCCTCGACGCTCCGAGCCGCCATCCTTGCGACAAGGGCGACGGCGACGAACTCCGGCATTGAGCCGGCATTTGACTCCAACGCCAGACGACTCGCCATGAATCGGCCCCGCCCACCCGCCTGGCTCTGCGTCGTCATCTGCGTCGCAGCGCTCGCCCAGCCAGTTTCGGCGGAGCCGTTGCCATTGTCCGCCGGCCGGCATCTGTTTCTCGACGATTCCCTCTGGGACCAGGAAAAAAGCCGGGGCATCGAACGCCGCATGACGCCCCCGACCCAGTTTCGGCGCGTCTTGAAACCGGAGCGACCCTGGGAGGAACTCGGCTTCATCTTCTACAGCACGGTTCTGGAACACGACGACAAGGCCCTCCTCTACTACGGTTGCTACGACGGAGACAAAGGCAAGCATCTGGCCCTCGCAACCAGCAGGGACGGCCTTGAGTGGGACCGCCCGAACCTGGGACTGGTCGCGTTCAAGGGAAACACCCGGAACAACCTGTTCCCCCTCGAGGCTGTCGAAGCCGGCGTCTACCTCGATCCGTCCGCGTCGACGGAGAAACGGTTTCGTCTCCTGCACAATCGTCATTGGCCCGACCCGACCCAAGCCGGCGTCTATCTGTCGTATTCCTCCGACGGCATTCATTGGCAGCAACATCCCCAGCGGCTGCTGCCGTTTGTCCCGGACAGCCAACCTTCCGCCTTCTGGGATCCGGGCCTGCGTCAACATGTCGTCTATTTGCGAGCGTGGGACCCGAGGCGCTCCATCGCGCGGGTCGCTGTCGATGACATCGAGTCGCCGTGGCCGTTCGACAAAACCGCCCCGCCCCGCCATGCCTGGGGCAAGGACAAGGTGGCAACTGTCGGAAAGGAACTGCCCGTCGTCATGCGTCCGGACGCGCGCGACCCCGAGAACGTGCACCTCTATACCAGCGCGACCTTCCGCTACCCTTGGGCGCACAATGCCTACCTCGCCTTTCCAGCCGCCTATTTTCACTACACCGGCAAGGCCCTGCGGAAGCGCGCCCTCGACGGCAACGACGGGACCTTCGACGCGCAACTCGCGGTCAGCCATGACGGCGTTCGCTGGGAACGTTTCCGCGAACCCTGGGTCGAGCCCGGCCACTTGGACGGCCTCACCCTGCAACTGGTCAGCATGACTGCGGGAATGATCCGCCGGGGCCGGGAACTGCGCCAATACTTCGTCGGCTGGCCCCACACGCACAACCGGCCGGTCAACTGGGACCGGGATCTGGCGGACCGCGAAGCCAGCAAGCGCCGCGACCTCGGGGGGATCTACTGCGCCACGACGCGCGTCGATGGTTTCGTCGCCCTGGCGGCGGGCGGCGACGAGGGCACGTTGACGACCCGGCTGCTGATCCTCCACGGCAGACGCCTGCGCCTGAACATCGACACTGCCGGCGCCGGCTATGCCTCCGTGGCCGTGTTGGACGAGCGCGGAGCGCCCCTGCCCGGCTACGCGCACGCAGATTGCGATCTGATTCACGCCGATGAGATCGACTGCCCCGTCCGCTGGCAGGGCGACCCGGAGCTGAAGCTTGCCCCTCGCGAGGGAGTCCGATTGCAATTCCGCATGCGCAACTGCCGAATTTGGGCCCTGGAGGTCGTTCAGTAAGACACCGCCGCCGAAACCGGCATCCCTATCCCGGGTCTTGTCGTTCGCGATTCCTCCGATAGTATGACCCACTGAATCATGAAACCGAGATCCGTTAATCGCCGCCGCTTCCTCCAGGCCGCCGGAATGACCCTGGCCTTGCCCGCGCTGGAAAGCTTCGGCGCTCCCGACGCAAACGCCCGACCTTCAGCCAAGGCAAAGAACCTCGTCTGCGTCGGCACGTATCTGGGCTTTTATCAATCGGCTTTCTTTCCGAAACAGCCCGGCCGCGGCTACCAAATGCCGACATTGCTGGAACCGGTCGCGGAGCGCCGCAGCGACTTCACCGTCTTCTCCGGACTCGACCACCGCGCGCCCAATGGCCACGGCGCCTGGAACAACTTCCTGTGCGGACAGACCCCAAACGCTTACTCGCTGGACCAGATGGTCGCCGACAAGATCGGTCAGGACTCGCGCTTCCCCTCCATTCAACTCAGCGCCGGCAAGGCCAGTCGGACCATGAGCCACACCCGACAGGGCGTCGCACTGCCGATGATCCAACGTCCGTCCGTCCTCTACAGCAAACTGTTCGCCTCGCCCGACGACCGCGCCCGCAATGACTACCTGCTGCGCTCCGGCCACAGCGCACTCGATATCGTGCTCGCCGACGCCAAACGCCTCCAGAATTCCGTCTCCGCCGCCGACAAAGCCAAGCTGAATGAATACTTTGACTCACTGCGCAGCGTCGAGAAGCGCATGGCCCGCCAGATCAAGGGAATCAACGACCCCGTTCCCGAGACGAACTACCGCCTGCCGGACTACGATCCCGTCGCCCCCACGCTGCAACTGGAGGCAGAAACGCTCATGTACGACCTCATGACGTTGGCTCTGGAAACGGAATCCACGAATGTCATGACCCTGTTCATCGGCGGTTTGGGGCAGGTCTTCACCATCAACGGACAACCTCTTCAGGCCGGCTACCACGCGCTGTCACATCACGGCAACGATCCCGACGCCATCGCCGACCTGATCAAGGTGGAGACGGAACACATGCGCTGCTTCAATCGCTTCCTGAAGCAACTCAAGTCCAAGACCGACGCGCAAGGCGCTCCGCTGCTCGACAGCACAATCGTGCTCCTCGGCACGGGCATGGGCGACGCCAGCCGACACGCCAATTCCAATCTACCCACCCTCGTCGCCGGCGGCGGCTTCAAACACGGGCAATACCTCGCCACAGACCCCAAGGCCAAGGACGCCCCCCTGCTCGGCGACCTCTACATCACCCTGATGCAACAGTTGGGGCTCGAGACCAACACCTTCTCCAACGCCGGTCGCAATCTGAATCATCTGTTCGGATGAAGCGCTCGCAGAACCAGCGCGCATTCCAGCGCCTCTCGCAGGCGTCACTGCTGCTTGCCCTGCTCGTCCCGACCTGCCTTCCGGCGGCTCCGCCCATCCCCGTGCTGAATCGCACCTTGCTCGAGAATCACTGCCTCGATTGTCACGACGCCGAAACCGCCAAGGGCGAGATCAATCTGGATGTCTCCAGGATCGACTGGACCGACCCGGCCAACCGCCTACTTTGGACGCGCGTCCTGGACGCCCTGGAGGCCGGCGAAATGCCGCCCAAGAAGCGGAAACGCCAACCAACGCCAATGGAGCGCCAGGCCGCAGTGGATTGGATTGACAGCAACCTGACCGCGCATACCCGCATCGGCGGCACGCCGCCGCGCCGCCTCAACCAGACAGAGTATCGAGCGACAATCGAGTCGCTGTTCGGCATCCGAAACTTCAATCTCCCTCCGGGCTTCCCCGTGGACCGCGAGCATCACGGCTTCGACAACCTGGGCGAGGGACTCGTCCTTTCGCCCCCCCTGCTGCAGGCCTACGCGGAAACCGCGCGCCTCGTCGCCGACCAGGTCTTCCCCCCCGCGCAAAAGGCTCCAAAGTCCGCCCTGCACAAAGCCGGCCCGAAGGATCTCGTCATCAGCTACTCCTCAAGCAAACTGGTCGACGACGCCATGCGACTGGGCATGAAGTGCGACCCCATCCAACGCAGCTGCACATGGCCCAGCCGGATCGAAGCCGAGGCCTCCGGCGTCTACCGGTTCAAGGTCGCTCTCTCCACCTTCCGCTCCGGCGGCCGGCCGATGATCGCCCGGATTCTGGCCCGCGACGTCGCCAGCGCGGACAGCGTTTCGCACAAGTCCCTGCGACTGCTAAAGGAGATCACCGTGACCACCGAGACGCCGCAAACCTTCGAATTCGAGGCGACACTCCATGAAGGCCAGACGCCGGTTCTCCATTGGGCGGACGCCACGCTCGACAGCGACCGCGCAGACAAGGAAGCCCTCAAGGCGTTCTTCCGATCCAAGGACAAGGCAAACCCGCGCTACCTCGCCGCATGGAGCGCCATGCTCAAGGGGGAAAAGGCCCAAGGTTTTCGCGGCGGCATCGGCTGGGAGCGCGTGAAGGCGCAGCTCGCCCGCGAGGATCTTCCGGAAATCTCCGGAAAGGAGAAGGAGGCGCTGCTGAAGAAGATGACGGGCAATCCCGTGCTCTACGCGGAAACCGCCGTGTTCGACGTCTTCGAGAACGGGCCCGCGCTGGAGATTCACGGGTTGACCATCACCGGCCCGAATCGGCTGATCCAAGGACCGCGCGAGAAGGAAAGTCAGCGACTGAAAGACAGTTTCGTCGGCAAGGAATCAACGCCCGCCGGAATCATTCGAAACTTCCTGACCCGCGCATTCCGACGTCCCGTCGACGAGCGCACAGTGGGGACCTACCTGGGCCTTCACGCCCGCCACCTGGCCGCCGGGCATTCCCTCGACGAGGCGATGCACCTCGTCATCCGCAACGCGCTGATGTCGCCGCGTTTCCTCTATCGCTGCCTCCACGAAGGCCCGCTCGACGATCACGATCTGGCCGCGCGCCTGGCCTACTTCCTCACCGGCGCGCCGCCCGACGACAAGCTGCGAGCCAAGGCGTCCGCAGGCCGCCTCCACGAAGCCGGAACCCTCCGGAAGGAAGCCGAACGCCTCCTGCCACCCCGCGCGTCAAGCCCCTTCATCCAGAACTTCACCGGCCAGTGGCTCGACACGCGACTGCTGTCCGAAATCATGCCAGACCGGATCTTCAAGTTCTCCGCCAAGGATGAAGCCAACGCCAAAGCCGAGGTGGAGCATTTCTTTCACACGATGCTGCGGGAGAATCGCCCCATGACGGACTTCATAGACCCGGACTTCACTTGGACCTCCGCGCGCCTCGCGAAGAACATCTACGGACTCAAGTCCGGCTTCGACAAGCAGAAGGCCAACACCATTCATCGCGTGACCCTGGCCCGCGGCGGCCGACACGGCGGCGTTCTCGGCAACGCCGCCGTCATGATGGCCACGGCCAATGGCGTGGACACGCAACCCGTCCTGCGCGGCGTCTGGGTTCTCGAGAACATCCTGGGAGCTCCGCCGCCGCCGCCGCCCAAGGCCGTCCCCCCCATCACACCCGACACGCGCGGCGCCAAGACACCGCGGGATTTGCTCTCCGCTCACACCAGCGACAGCGCCTGCGCCGGCTGCCATCGCAAAATAGACCCGGTGGGGCTCGTGTTGGAAAACTTTGATCCGGTCGGACGCTGGCGCGACACCTGGCCCGGGATCGAGCGGCCCATCAACGCCGCCGCCACCCTGCCCGACGGCTCCAGAATAAACGACATCGTCGATTTCAAGGCCTGGCTCGTGAAACACATCGACGCCTTCTCCGAATGCCTCGCGGAAAAACTCATGACCTACGCCACAGGACGCATCCCCAACCATTCCGAACAAAAGGAGATCAGCGTCATCGTGAAACAAAACCGCGAACAAACCCACGGGTTCCGCGATCTGCTGCTCGCCTTGATCGCAAGTGAAACCTTCCGGACCAAATAGCGAATCGCGGCAATCTATTCCCCGGCTCGTTCCACGACAATGGCCACGCCCTGGCCGCCGCCGCAGCACATCGTGGCGCAACCAAAGCGGCCATTCCGCTCCTCGAGTATTCGCGCCAGCGTTCCCAGGATGCGCCCGCCGCTCGCCGCCAGCGGATGGCCGATCGCGATGCCGCCACCGCGGACGTTGACCCGCTCCGCGTCGATGCCCAACTCCTGGATCGCGTAGAGAACAACCGCGGCAAAGGCTTCATTGATCTCCCAGCAGTCAATGTCTTCCGCCTGCAGCCCCGCCCTCTCCAGCGCCATGCGGGATGCGGGAACCGGACCGCGGCCCATCAGGTCCGGCTCCACGCCCGCAAAGCCAATGGAGCGGATGAACGCCAGCGGCGCCAATTGCTTGTCGCGCGCCGTATCGCGCGACATGAGCGCCAACGCCGAAGCCCCGGCGTTGAGCGGCGATGCATTCCCCGGGGTGATGCGACCAGCTTCCTTGAACGGCGTTCGAAGACCGGCCATGGATTCCATGTTCGCGTCGCCACGAATCGATTGGTCCTCATCCACCGCCAGGGTGGAGCCGTCAGCCTGCGGCGCGTCTATGGGGAGAATCTCGCCGGCGAGAAAACCGTCTTCCTGCGCTTGGCGCGCGCGGCGATGGGAACGCACGCCCCAAGCGTCCATGGCCTCGCGCGTGATGCCTCCAGCTTCGGCGAGCTTCTCCGCCGTGAGCCCCATGTTGTTCGCCGTTCGGATATCCCAGTGAGCCAGCCCCGGATCAGAGGCAAGCCGGGGATTCTGTTCCAGAGCGCCGTAGCCGTTCATGGGAAGCCGGGTCATGTGCTCCATTCCGGCGCAAACGACAATGTCCGCGTTGCCGGTGGCAATCTCAAGAAAGGCCGTCTGCGCGGCGGTGATGGCCGATCCGCACTGCTGGTCGACCACCTTCGTCGGGGTGCGCCAGTCCAGGTTGGCCAACAACAGCGGCGTGCGCCCGCCAATGGTGAACTGCTCCCCGAAAGGTTGCGCGCAGCCAAGGATGAAATCGTCAACCTCGCCCGGTTCGATCCGGGACCGCTCCAACAACGCCGGCAGCAACCATGCCAGCATCTCGTCAGTGCGCAACTGCCCGAAAACATCGCGCTCCGGTTCCCGCGGCCGGGCCCGCGATTGGGCCGTCCTCAAATAACCGGCGATAACAACGTCCCTCATGACAAATCCGGCTCAGGGCTGCCACGGTTGAAATCCGGGATTCTGATCGGCTGTAACCATGCTGTAGATCAGGAAGCAGATGCTGATCACCGTGCCCAGATAACTGATGATCAAGCCGGCCATCGCCAGCCCCTCGCCCGTCTGACCTCCATTCGAATCGCGGATCTGCGCGCGCGCGACATGCCCGCAGATGATGCCGGGAATCCCGAGAACAAAACCGCAACAACAGAACATCATGAGGCTCAGGATGCCGAGGACCAGCGAGGCGACCGCAAAGCCGTTGTTGTCCGGGACCCCATATTGCATTCGCTGCCGATCGCCGTAGATGTTCTGCGAAGCGCCCCCATAAGCGGACGATCCGGAAGCGTAGCTGCCAAAGCCCGGCGACGCCGGCCGCGCCGGCCCCGGGCTGTTCACCGCCGACTGGCCAAACGCCGACGCGGCGTGGGACGGCGGCGGCGGCGGTTCCGCTGGCGGGCTTCCTTCAGCCGAGGGCGGGGTTTCAAAGAAGCGAGCCAACTCCGGGAGATCGCCCGCGCGAACCCAGTTGGCCATGCCCTCCCGCCATGCCAGATTGTCCGCCCCGACAACCCCTTGCGCAATCAACCCCTGCAGTTCCTCGTGGGAAACCGGACCGCGCCGCTCACTCCCCTCGTTGTAATACCATTGCATGTCCTCGCCAGAGAAAGCCTCGGACCTGTCGTTGTCAAGCGGATGCCACCCACCTCCGTGTATCACCCGCCATTCGCACGCGTCTTCCCAATGATCAGTGAGCAACCCAGCCCAAAATTGACACTGGCCGTTCAAGCGTCTTCGGTTTACGAATCAATCGTCGGGCATGGCCCGAAAACTCAAACAGAATCATGAACAGACTTTCCCGAAGATCCTTTCTGCGCGGCGCAGCCGGCGGCGCGCTCGCCCTGCCTTGGCTGGAGAGCGTTTCGACCGCGAAAGGAGCCGTCGCCCCGGCGCAGCGCATCGCCTTCTACTACATTCCCATCGGCATCGTGCGGCGCGATTTCTTCCCGGGCGAGGAAAGCAACCAGGTCAAGAAGTACAAAGGCACGGAAACCGAACGCTACGCCTACCCGGAACGAAAACCCGGGTTCCATCCGCTCCAACTCACCAAGACGCTCAAGCCCCTGGCGGCAATCCAGGACAAGGTCACCCTGATCACCGGACTGGACCGCACCTTCCAGCATGGAACGGATGTGCACGCCCAATGCGCGTCCTGCTACCTCAGCAGCGCCGTGCCCTACGGCGTCAAGACCTCCGCCTGGCCGCTCGACCGCACACTCGACCACATCGTCGCCGATCACATCGGCGACGCCACCCCCTTCCGAACCCTCGAACTGAGCTGCAACAGCCACAAGGACAACCTCGAATCAATCCATTTCGACAACATCTCTTGGTATGGCACAGACCAGGTGGCGCCCTCCATTCGCGAACCGCGCAAGGTCTACCGCCGCTTGTTCAGCACAAGTGAGATCCAGAACTTTCGCGACATCACGGATCTCGTCCTCGACGACGCTCGCTCTCTCAAGCGGGAGCTCGGCTACTCGGACCAACAGCGGTTCGCCGAGTATTTCGATTCCATCCGCACGATCGAGGAACAGATGAACAAACTGGAGAAGCGTAAAGCGGAGCTCGACGCAGCGCCGCTGAAGGAGCCGACCGCCGCCCACCTGCCGCGCGGCGAGTACATCAGGCTCATGGGCGACCTCATGGTGGCCGCGCTCCAGACCGGCCTGACGAATGTCGCAACCCTGATGGTCGGCCCCGAACGCTGGAACACGCCCTTCCTGTTCGAAGGCGTGTTCGATCAGCCCCGAAGCCATCATCAGATGTCGCACAACCAAAAGAAGTTCATCGACGACATCGCCCGGATCGACGAATTCTACATGAAACAGTGGGTCTACATGTTGGAGAAGATGGACTCAATCAGGGAATCTGACGGCTCCACGTTGCTGGACAATACGATCTTCACCTACGGGTCCGGACTAGGCGACGGCGCCACCCACCAATACGAAAAGCTTCCCATCATCGTGGCCGGCTCCGGCGGCGGCCGATTGAAAACCGGCGCGCACCTGCAGTGTCCCAACGGAACGCCCCTCGCCAACCTCTGGCTCACCCAGGCCCGCGCCACCGGACTCGGCTTGGAGCGCTTCTCCGACAGCTCCGGCATCCTCTCCCAATTGACCGCCTGAACGCCGCTTCCAACCCTTCGGGGTTTCGATTTGAGCTCGACGGAGGGGCTCGCCACCGTCTGTTGATTTCGCCGCCACCCAACTCCCTCATGAATCGACCAGAGCAAGTCTCGCATGCGCGTTGCGTTGCGCGAAGAGGGAAGGGGAAGGGGAAGGTGACAGGTTCGTCGTAGACGCGCGCAGGCGCAGGACTTCCGCCAACGCCAGATCGGCGCCAACCTCCACCACCTTGTCAATCGCCTCCCAGAAAGTGACAGGTTCGAATGGCACGGGATTAAGGGATGCTATCGGGCTTTCTTACGGTAGCGGTTGCG
>CAZFLK010000198.1:0-9909 GCA_964519245.1 uncultured Verrucomicrobiota bacterium | reverse complement strand
GGAGTCGCTCGACATCAATGCCATCAAGTCCAATGGCTACAGCTTCCAGATCGAGTTGACGCACAAGATCTGGTGCCAGGGGATGCGCATCGCGGAGGTCCCGATCGTGTTTGCGGACCGCGAACATGGCTGTTCCAAGATGTCGGGCAACATCGTCTGGGAGGCCATTTGGATGGTCTGGCGGTTGCTGTTTCAACATGGTCTGCGTCGCTGGCCGAAGAAGGGCATGAATGCGCCGGGGCGGGAGGCGGTTGCCGCCGGCGGGAATGAACAGGAGTCGTCGATCGAGGCGGAGAAGAAGGAGGCATCATGATCAACGTTGGCATTGTCGGGCTCGGCTTCATGGCCGTGACCCATATGAAAGCCTATCGCGAGGTCGAGGGCATACGGATCGGGGCCCTGTGCAATCCGAGCGGCCGGCATCTCGACGGAGATTTTTCGGATGTCGCCGGCAATCTGGGGGACGACGATCCGGTGAAATTGGACATGAGCGGGATCAAGGCCTACAGGGAATTGGACGCGCTGTTGGCGGATCCCGAGATCCAGATGATCGATATTTGCACACCGACGGCGTTTCACGCGCCCTTCGCGATCGCGGCCTTGGAGGCGGGGAAGCACGTGCTTTGCGAGAAGCCGATGGCCCGCACCTCGGAGGAGGCGCGGCGGATGATCGCGGCGGCGAAGGAAGCGGAGGTGTATCTGATGCCGGCGATGTGCCTGCGGTTCTGGCCGGAATGGCAGTTGGTCAAGGACGCCATCGAAGATGGCCGATATGGGCGGGTTGAGGCGGCCCGATTTCGGCGGGTCGGCGAACCGCCGGCGTGGGGTCAGAAGTTTTTCCTGGATGGAGCCAAATCCGGTGGAGCGCTTTTGGACCTGCACATTCACGACGTTGATTTTGTGAATCATTGTTTTGGCAGGCCGAGCAGTGTTCACTCGACCGGTTACGCGAAAGTCAGCGGCGCGTATGACTACGTGATGAGTCAGTTTCGCTTTGATTCGGGTGTGACGGTCAGCGCGGAAGGCGGCTGGCACATGACCCCGGGCTTTGGTTTCAACATGGCCTATACCGTGAATTTTGAGCGAGCCACCCTGGACTACGACTTGTCGCGGGGAGAGGACGCCTTGAAGGTGTTCGAAGTGGACAGGGAACCAATGACACTGAAACCGGAGGGGCCGGACGGATTTGTCGGGGAAATCGGGCATTTGCTGGCGGCAATCCAGACGGGGGACGCCCCGACCCGGGTTTCGGCGGAGGATGGATTGACCGCCTTGGAGATCTGTGAGGCAGAGGAACGTTCGATTCAATCGGGCGCTGTGGTTTCCTTGGACTGATCCTGTCGCCGAAGGCGCAGGCTGTTCAGAATCGACCGCCTGAAGTGGTCACAATGCGCCATTGGGGCCTGAAGCAGTTCAAGAAGGCGGAAAATGGCTTAATTTCGGGTGTTTGGCGGGTTGGCATGCCAGTTGCTAGAGGAGGAGATGTTATGGAACGCATAGTTGCAACCCCCCGCTCGCTGCCATCCTTGCAGCGACAACGTCCCCACCCCTAGCCCTCGCCCGCCTGGTTTTCCCGAGCCTGGTGGTATTCTTCTTCGAGGTGTTGACTGGCGGGCCGAGCAATCGGCCCGCCTTTTCTTTCTGCCGCCGCGCCCGGGGCTACTGGAGCGATGCGCGCATGGCTTCGAAGAGATTCTTGCCTTCCTCCTGCTCGGTGGGTTCGCTCATGCGGTCTTCGGCCCTTTCGACCAGGTCCTCGGGGAGTTCCTTCAGAAAGCGCGAGGGATGGCAGGGCATGGATTGGCCATATTTCCTCCGGGTCTGGCAATGGCTGATCGAAAGCGTCTTTTTGGCGCGGGTGATGGCCACGTAGAAGAGCCGGCGCTCCTCGTCCATCGTTCCCTCCTCCTTGGATCGGGTGTGCGGCAGGAGGCCATCCTCCATGCCGACGATGAAGACGTGTGGATACTCAAGCCCCTTGCAACTGTGCATCGTGATCAACGTCACCTGGTCGGCCTTGTCCTCCTTGTCGGACTCCCGTTCGCTGTCGAGGGTGATCTCCTCGAGGAAGGTCTGGAGCCGGCGATTCAGGTCGGGTTTGCCGGGGGCGTATTCGTCGAGCGTCAGAATGAGGTCCTTGAGGCTGCGGATGCGGTTCTCGGCGGTTTCCTCGTTTTTCTCGCAGCGGCGCAATTCGTCGTAGTAAGCGATCTCGTTCATGAACGACTCGGCCCATTCACTGAGCAGCAGGTCGGGTTCGACCTCCAGTTTGGTGCGGTGGCCTTCGATCAACTCGACGAAGTCGCCGATGGCCTCGCGGGCGCGGGTCAGGAAGGAGTCGAGCACGTCGGTGTGCTGCATGGCGGCGTAGACCGAGCAGTCGCGCTCCTGGCTTGCCGCGAGGAGACGTTCCATGGTGACGTCGCTCAGCCCGCGCGCGGGAACGTTCGCGATGCGCAGCAGGCTGACCTCGTCATGCGGGTTCTGCAGGGTCCGCATGAAGGCGAGGAAGTCCTTGATCTCGCGGCGGTCGAACCAGCTTTGTCCGCCGACCAGGCGATAGCGCACCTTCTCCTTGCGGAGCGCGGTCTCCAAGGCCCGGGCCTGGATGTTGGTCCGCAGCAGGACGGCGTGCTCGACCCAGGGGATCTTGCGCGACATGCGGTTGAACTCGATCTCGTCGACCACGCCCTGGGCCTCTTCCTCATCGGAGACGTAGGTTTGCAGCAGGATGGGGCAGCCCTGGCCCTGCTCGGACCAGAGGCTCTTGGGGCGGCGCTTGGGGTTGTTCTTGATGACCGCGTTGGCCGCGTTGAGGATGGTGTTCGTCGAGCGGTAATTCTGCTCGAGTTTGACGACCTTCACCTCGGGAAAATGTTTCTCGAGATCGAGCAGGTTGGAGATTTCGGCGCCGCGCCAGCCGTAGATGCTCTGATCGTCGTCGCCGACCACGCAAAGATTGCGGTGTTCCTCCGTGAGCATCTTGACGAGCTTGAACTGGGCGCCGTTCGTGTCCTGGTATTCATCAACCATGACGTAGCGATACAGCGCGCGGCAGGCGTCCAGGGAGGAGGGATGTTCCTCGAACAGCTGGAGGGTCAGGCCGATGAGGTCGTCGAAATCCACGGCGTTGCTGGCCTTGAGCGCGGACTGGTAGCGCTTGAGGACGAGATCGATGAGGACGGCGGCGTTGGGATCGCTGAACCGGACCTCGCCGGACGGGGCGTTCTTGACCTTGCTGACCAGGCTGAGGACATGGCGTGGATCGGTCTTTTCACCTTTGGCGGAAACGTGACTCAGGATCTTGCGGATGGCTCCGAGTTGTTCGGACTCGGTATAGATGACGAAGTTGCGTTTATAGCCGAGCTTCTCGATGTGCTTGCGGAGAATCCGGGCGCAGAGGGAATGGAAGGTGCAGATGGTGGGTTTCTCCGGCGGTTCGTCGTTGGTCTTTCGCCTCTTCTTCGGAATGAGCGACCGGACGCGCTCCTGCATCTCGCGGGCGGCCTTGTTGGTGAAGGTGACGCCGAGCACGTTGGAGGGCGCCACGCCGCGCGAGATCATGTAGGCGATGCGCGAGGTGATGACGCGGGTCTTGCCCGTCCCGGCCCCGGCAAGGATCAATACGGGGCCCTCCGTCGTGATGACGGCTTCCCTCTGTTGTGGATTGAGCGACCCCAGATGCGACATGAACCGCGGAGTCTAACGGCGGGGTTTGGAGAGGCAAGGAGAAGCAGGGGGACAGTGATCGGTAATCAGAAAATCAGTAATCAGAAAGACAGTTGAACAGTCGATGTGAGCCGGGAGAACGAGAATCAGAAGGCGGTAACGGAGGAGCTGGCGGCAAAGGAAGCGGGCCGTCCGCGTGCTGGATGTTTGCGGCGCCCGCTACTCCGATTTCTTCAAGTCCTCGGCGAGGAATTTGATCACGTCCTTGAATTTGGCTTCATTGTTCGGATTGACCGCAATGAGCGTCTCGTGTGCGGCGATGGAATTGAGGGAGGCCTCTTCTTTTGAGGGCTTGGGGCCGGCTT
Source organism: uncultured Verrucomicrobiota bacterium (assembly GCA_964519245.1). GTDB lineage: Bacteria > Verrucomicrobiota > Verrucomicrobiia > Limisphaerales > JAYPEY01 > JAYPEY01. The sequence continues at coordinate 5,875 of CAZFLK010000198.1, read as the reverse complement.
CGACTGATTCAAGCGTCGCGTCGTTGAAGCCCTCGCCCTCGGTCAGATTGAAGAGATCCAACACGCCGAGGTTGTCCAGCAATCCGGCGACCCGGTCACTGGGATTGATCAACTCGAAGGCCTTGGGGGCTTCGGGACCATCCGTTTCGCGCGCATCCAGCGCGAGGCGGGCCAAGACACCCAGAAAGGTGCTGTCCATAATGAGGCAATCACACAGATCCAGCCGGAAACGGCGCTTGCCCTGCTCGCGGAGACCCTCGATCAAGCGGCGGAAATCGACGCTTGAGGCGAAGTTGGCGCGTCCGCAGATGCGCACGCAGGCGTGACCGTCCACGACGGCGACCGACATTTCATTGGCGTTGGCGCTCATGTCTACTGTTCAGGCAAGGAATAGGATCACCTTTCGATCTTTGGGCCTTGCGATCAACCCTAATTTGACTCAGGCAGCCCTGCGCCCATTCGATCCGGCCGGTTCTTTCTCGCCGCGAATGATTTCGGTGAGCGTTTTCTGCAGTGTCAGGGCGCTGTCTGCGCCGGAGGAAACCATGCTGCGGTTGCATTGCAGCAGCAGATCCATGGCCTTGATCAACTCGGACCGGGTATAGCGCGCGGCTTGGGGCAGGGCCTTGAAGAGGACATAGGGGTTCATGGAAAGCGGGTTGATTCGCCGGTCCTCCGGGAAGGCGTCGGGCGGCACGCGTTCGAGTTGCGCCTTGAAACCTGGATAGGCTCCGCCGGCGCGAAGCCAACGCGCGGCGACCATCTCCTTCAGGAAGATCATGACGCGCACCTTGGATATGAGGCCGTAGAGCATGCCTATCTCGGATTTTTTAGAGTCGGTCTTCATTGCCCAGAGTTCCTCATCGAGCGCGCGGAGCAGGGCGGTCAGATTGCGGTCGCCCAAGGCGTCGCCCAAGGCAAAGGCCCTGGCCTGTTTGTTCCGGGTGGCAATGGCGTCGACATCCTGCAGGTCGATGCGCCGGCGTTCGCCGACGAAGACGATCAACTTCTCGACCTCGTTGTTGAGTTGTCTTGCATTGGGTCCGGTGTAGGCGACGAGCTGCGCGACGGCTTCCTCGGAGATGTCCTTTTGCTGGGCGCGCAGTTGCTGACGGGCCCAGCTCTCGGCCTGGCCGGCCCAGTCCCGGTCGTTCTCGCTCCACCCGGCAAAGGATTCGATGGCGCCGATCTTCTTGATGGTCTTGTAGAAAGACTTGCGCTTGTCGACCTTGTCGGCGCTGATGAGCAAGCGGACTTCGCCCCAATCGAACTTCTTCAGCATGTCCGCAAGTTCGGCCAATTCCGCGGTGACCGTTTTGCTGGTGGCGGTGCGGCCATCGCCAAGGAAATCGCAATTCTTGAACCAGACGACTTTTCCGCCGCCGAAGAAGGGCAGGGTTTGGAGGGCTTCCCGCAGGCGCGCAAGCGACTTCAAGGCGTCGGCGACGGTCATGCCCGAGGCCTCGACGATCTCGTGATCCATGCCGCCGAGATCACCGCACAGCGTCTCGTAGATATGGGCGGCGCGCTGTTTGACGGCGAGGTCATCGTCGCCGCACAGAAGAATCAGGGATTCCGAAGGGATGGCGCGCGGACCGGCCATTGTCAGTCTTCGTCCTCTTCCAGATCCGGACCGCTCTCGTTCATCTGTTCGAGGATCTCGGACATGTCCTCGACCGATTCGAACAGGCTGCGGGCCACAAAAATGGGCTTTTTCGCCGCGGATGCGAGCGCGAGGCAGTCACTGGGACGGGCATCGACCTCCAGCACATTCTTTCCCAGATCGTTCTCCTGTTTGAGGAGCAGGCGGGCGAAATAGGTGGATTCCCGGAGTTCCGTGATCACCACCCGTTCCACATGGATGCCCAAGCCGCGGAAGATCTGGAGCATGAGATCGTGGGTCAGCGGCCGCTCCTTGGGATGGTTGCGCAGGAACATGCCGATCACGGCGCCAATCTGCTTCTCGACGTGGATCACGAAAACCTTGTCGTCGTTGCCCACGAAGATTGCGCAACCGCTGTTGGCTGGCAGGATTCCGCGAATGGCGACCGGGACGACGTCTTTCATGTTCCGGAGTCTACTGGGCGGTTGGCGCAAAACACAAGTTGTGAATTGTCAGGCGGCGAACGGGCGCTACATGATGGCATTTCAGTGAGCCTGAAAGACAAGATCATCCCATATACGAAGTTGGCGGCATGGCGGGAGAAACTGCGGGCTTCGGGTCGGGTTTTGGCGGCGACCAACGGCTGTTTCGATCTGCTGCACGCGGGGCATGTGAGCTATTTGGAGAGGGCCCGGGCGTTTGGCGACGCGTTGATTGTGGGGGTGAATGGCGACGCTTCGGTGAGATCGCTGAAAGGCCCGGGGCGGCCGATCAATTCCGAGCAGGACCGTGCGATTGTCCTGGCCGCCCTGGAGTCGGTGACGGCGGTGGCGATTTTTCCGGATGTGCGGGCGACGGCCTTCCTGTCGCGGGTGGCGCCGGATATCTACGTTAAGGGCGGTGATTACACGCTGGAGACCCTCGATCAGGACGAGCGAAGGACGGTCGAATCCGGCGGCGGCCGGATTGAGTTGGTCTCGTTCGTGCCGGACAAGTCGACCACCCGGACGATACGGGCGATAGGCGGAGGGTGACGGAGCGTTCCGGCTTTACAATCGCGAGGACACGCCGGACAGTTAGCCCGACATGCGCGTTGAGGTTGGCCGTGCATGGTCCGATCGGAGAGATCGGGTTGGGCCGGCTTCCAATGTATGAGAGCCGGCAAAGAATTGATTTTGGCGACCAAGCCGTTTGCAGAGGAGCAACGCGGTAGGAGTTGGCGTCTTTTTCTCGGAACGGTGGCGCTGCTGGCATTGGCGCTTTGGGGCACGCTGGTGGAGATCCCGCTGCCAATGCGGGCGGTGAGCAGCGTCCTGGCGGGTTTGCTTACGGTGCGACTGTTTGTGATCTACCACGATTTTGAGCACCACGCGATATTGCGGAAATCGAGCGTGGCGGATTGCCTGATGGCGATTTGCGGCATCTATTGCCTGGCGGCGCCCAGCGTCTGGAAGAGTTCGCACGACTACCACCACACCCACAATTCCAAGTTGCGGACGGCGCATATCGGCTCCTTTCCGATCATGACCCGGTCGGGTTTTGAGCAGGCTTCGAGAGCTGAGCGTTTCGCCTACCTGTTTGCGCGGCACCCGCTGACGATTCTGTTTGGCTATCTGACCATCTTCCTGGCGGGGATGTGCCTGCTGCCGTTTTTGCGGAGTCCCCGGAAGCATTTCGATTGTCTGTTGGCGCTGGTTCTTCACCTTGGTTTGGCGACAACGTTGTTCGCCGTGGGGGGCTGGCTCGATATGATCCTGTTCCTCATCGCGCCGCATTTCATCGCGTCAGCGGCAGGGGCTTACCTTTTTTATGCGCAGCACAATTTTCCGCAAGCGCGGCACTACGCAAAGTCGGAGTGGAGTTATGCCGGGGCCGCGTTGGAGTCCTCGAGTTTCATGAGGATGCCGCGCTGGCTTCATTGGTTCACCGCCAACATCGGCTACCATCATCTTCATCACTTGAACGCGCGGATTCCATTCTACCGGCTGCCTGAGGCCATGAGCGAATTGCCCGAGGCGCAAACGCCCCGCTCGACCTCGCTTTCGCCGGCCGAAGTCATTCGTTGTCTGAGGCTCAAGTTTTGGGATCCGGAAGCGGGCCGGATGGTCGGTTGGCGCGGTTGAGCGAACCCGGGGCCGCCGCGGCTGGAGCCTGCCTGAACAAGGGAGGCGTCGATCTTCGGGCGGGACGGCGGTCAGGGCGCACAGCGCTTAGCGGGCGGGGATCAGCCGAAGAATGCTCCCGGGCTTGTTCAAGACCACGTAGAGAAAGCCGTCCGGTCCGGTCCTCACGTCGCGAACGCGGCCGAGTCCCTTCAGTATGACCTCCTCTTGCGAAACGGCGCCGTTCGTCAGGCGAAGGCGCCGAACCTCCTGTTGTTTCAGCGCGCCGACGAAGAGGTCGTTGTTCCAGTTGGGAAACCTGTCGCCCGAGTAGAAATCGAGGCCGCAGGTGGCGATGGACGGAACCCAGAAATGAAGGGGCTGCTCCATCCCGGCTTGATGTGTCTTGCCGAGGGGCGTCCCGTTGTAGTTCATGCCCATTGTGATCACGGGCCACCCATAGTTGCGGCCGGCTTGGATCCGGTTGAGTTCGTCGCCGCCGCGCGGGCCATGCTCCGTGCTGAATATTTCCCCGGTCGCGGGATGTCGGGCGAGTCCCTGCGGATTGCGGTGGCCGTAGGAGTAGATTCCGGGGATGGCGTCGGCTCCGGCAAATGAGGGATTGTCCTCGGGGATCCGTCCGTCGTCGTGCAATCGAAAGATCTTGCCTTTCGGGTTGGCAAGGTCCTGAACCTCCATCAGCGCGCCGCGTTCGCCCACAATGAAATAGAGATAGCCGTTGCGATCAAATGTGATGCGGGAGCCGAAGTGGGCGCCGGAGCCATCGTAGAACTTCCGATCGCCCCTCCAGATCCATTCCGAATCGATCCAATGGTTGTTCTTGATCCGCCCGCGCACGATGGCAGTGAGCGCGTTGACCTCGGGCTTCTTCTTGCCGGGGACCTGCTTCTTGGAGCCGTCGGCAATGGCGAGATAGATCCAACCGTTGCTCGCGAAGTTCGGATGCACAACCACATCGAGAAGGCCGCCCTGCCCATGAACGACCACGCTGGGGGTGTCGGCCACGGGCTTGGGAGCCAATTGGTTCGTCCTGGAGATGACGCGAAGCCGGCCCGGACGTTCGGTGACAAGCTTCCGTCCGTCGGGCAGGAAAGCGAGCGACCAGGGGATTTCCAGGCCTTCGGCCACGGTCTCAATCCGGTAGTTCTCCAGTTCGGTCCGGGTGATCTTGCCGGGCTCGGGCTTGGGATACTGAATTCCCTTCACCTTGGCTTCCTTCTCCTTCTCGCGGAGGAAGATGATCAGCGAACGGATCTGGTCCGGGGACAGGATGCCCTCCCAAGGCGTCATGCCGAGGGAAAGGTTGCCCTTGAGAATCGTGCGGGCGATCTCCGCGTCGGTGGAGCCGTGTTTCCAGACGCCGTCCAGGAAGGAAGGCGCAAGTCCGCCGTTGAGGTCGGCTCCGTGGCAGGGCGCGCAGAGATTCTTGTAGAGATCCTCCACCTTCATCTTGGCGAGGGAGGCCTGGTTGATGGGAGGTAGATCAGGAAGCTTGGGCGTTGCCTTGGGCTGCGCAAGCGAGGCGACCGTGAATGTCGTTAGGATGGCCGCGATAGTGGTTGTTGTCTTGGTAGGCATGGCTCGATTGGGGCGTTGGTGACAAAGAAAACAGATGCTGTGGAAGGTGTTCAGAACTCGATGATTTCATTCATGGTGCCGCATTGCGGGCAACGGGAACGGTCGATGTCCGGATCGTCGGTGTAGACGAACGCGCATTTGGCGCAGCGGAAAATGTGATCCTTGCTCGGGGTTGGTTCGAAGGTCTTGCGCCTTCGCTCGGAATAGACAGCGACCGCGAAGACGCCTGACAGCAGGATCAGGAGATAGCCGAACAGCAACGTTTCGGGCGGATACTTCATGGGCGTTCCTTGGCGTCGGACGCTGCAGGCTCCAAGTAGCCCCACTGGTAGCGGAGGGTTCCGGAAGTCAGGGAAACGTCGCGCAAGCGCTGAGGGTTCCGGGGAGCCGGAGCGGAGTCGAACCTAAGGGACCTGGCGTGCGCCAGCGCAAGGTTGGCGGCCTGAAGACGAATCCTGTCCGCGTTGCCCAAACCGGCGCGTTGGGTCGCCCGGGCCGTGAATACGGCGCCGCTGCTGTCCAACTCTATCTCGACGAGCGTGTCCGGAATCGACGCCTGGGATGGGATCGA
>CAZFLK010000197.1:0-9953 GCA_964519245.1 uncultured Verrucomicrobiota bacterium | reverse complement strand
CGCGACTCGATTTCAAGAGCGCCTGCAACCGCTTCAATTCCGCTGGCTTGGGCGGCCGCGCCACGCAAGACCGAAAGGCTCTCGTCAATCGGGCCTCGTCCGAACCCGCGTCTCCCTCCAGCGCTTTCGCGGCCATGGCCTGGGCCGCCTCGAGGTAGACCGCGTTGTTCAAGGTCACCAAGGCTCCGATCGGGGTGTTGGAACGCGTGCGCTTCACGCAGGTCACATTCGAATCCGGACAATCGAAGGTCGTCAGGTTCGGATGCGGCGCCGTGCGCTTGAAGAAGGTGTACATGCCGCGCCGATGCTGGTCGCCGCCCGGACTGGTCTGCCACTTGAAGGCGCTGTTGTAGTTCACCGCTGTCGCCGACGGAGGAATCGGCGGAAAGACACTCGGTCCGCCCACCTTCCGGGACAACAGCCCACTCGCCGCGAGGCTGATATCCCGCAGGATCTCGGCCTCCACTCGAAAGCGGTTTTGCCGATAGAGCATCTCGTTCAAAGGATCGATATCCGCCAACTCCGGTCGATGCCGCGACGATTGCCGATAGGTCGCCGACATCACGATGGTCTTGATCATCGCCTTCCGCGACCAGCCCAGATCGATATACCTCCTTGCCAGCCAGTCGAGCAGTTCCGGATGCGTTGGTCGGTCGCCCCGCACGCCAAAATCGTTGATCGTCCGGACAATGCCTTCGCCGAAGAGATTGGCCCAAATATGATTCACCGCAACCCGGGGCGTGAGCGGATTGCGGCCGTCCACCAACCAACGCGCCAGATCCAGCCGATTTCCTTTCCCTGCCTCGCGTTCGAGGATCGCCGGCAGGGACGAGAATGTTCCCGTTCCAACGGGATCCATGGGCTGCTTGAACTCGCCCCGCCGAAAGATGTGCGTTTGTCTCGGCTCCTTCGTGCGCTGGGAAATGACCCGCACATTCAGCAGCGGCGCCTTCGGCTCCGCTTTCCTCAATGCCTTCATTCGCCTCTGCAGCCCGACCATCTCCGGGCTCCGCGCCTCGTAGAATCTTTGCGCGACCAGGCCCTTCTGCTGCTCCGTGCGTTTTGATGGATCGACGGCGAGAGCCTTTCTCAAGGCCAAGGGAACAACCCCGCTGGCGTCGCCGGTTGCCAGACTGATCCGAAATCGTCCCAACGTGTGTTTGCCGCCATACTGTTGGTCCAGCTTGAACTGAAGCCGATACTCGCCCTCGAATTCCAGGGGCTTGGCCAATCTGAATATCGCCTGATGCGGCTTCCCTACGCCGCCCCCGACGGCCCACCCGGTTCTCGCATTGCTGTCCGAGGCATTCATCGCCGGGAAGTTGCCCTGGTGATAATCCTCCATCGCATCAATGAACCCAACCCCATGCTTCTTGGCATCCAGCTTCTTCGCAACGCCCGCCAGCAATTCCAAGTGCGTCAGCACGAAGTTGCCATTGTCCGCGCGACCGGGACCGGACTTCGGCAGCGTCTTGTCAGGGATCACTTCCAGTTTCACCGCGGTGACATTCTTCACGGAGGAACGCCCCGACACGATATAGGTCGCCTTGTCCGGATGCGCTCCCTTGCCTCGAAAGGAGCCATCTTTCAATGCGTCAAACTTGCCGGTTCCGGAAACAACCGCGTCAGTCAGCGCGTGAAAAGTCAGAGCGGTCTCCTTGTCGGCCAGCGATGCCGCATACGCCTGCGCCCAGTCCTCCCGCCTCGACTGCAACGCCGCCGCCAAAGTGTCGATCTGCCTCTGCAGCGCTGAAACCTTGGCATCGTGCGCGACTTTCGCCCGCTCATACTTCGCCATCTCGATCTCCGACCTGGCGACATCGGTATTGGTTTCATCGCCGTTGTTGAAGTAGGCAAACAGTTCGTAATACTCCTTCTGGGTGATCGCATCGTACTTGTGCGTATGACAACGGGCGCACCCCACGGTGAGTCCCAGCCAGACAGAGCCCAATGTCTCCGTGCGGTCCATCACCGCCGCCACCCGCCACTGTTCCTTGTCTGTGCCCCCCTCGGTGTTGGTCAGGGTCTGCCGATTGAAAGCCGTCGCCAGTCTCGCCGCTTCATCCCCCGGGGCCGCCAGATCGCCCGCAAGTTGTTGAATCGTGAATTCATTGAAAGGAAGGTCTTCATTGATCGCGCGAATCACCCAGTCGCGATAACGCCAGGCGTTGGGCCGGTTACGGTCTTTCTCATACCCATCCGAGTCCGCATACCGCGCCTTGTCCAACCAATGCCGCGCCCAACGTTCCCCAAAGTGAGGCGATGCCAGCAACCGATCCACGACCTTCTCATAGGCGTTTGCCTCGTTGTCGTCCACGAAGGCGTCCACCTCTTCGACGCTCGGCGGCAGACCGATCAGATCGTAGCTCAAACGTTTGATCAGGGTATAGCGATCCGCGATGGGGGACGGCGCAATCCCGCGGTTCTCCAAGGCGGCCTGCACAAAGCGATCGATCTCATTCACCACTCGCCTTCCGTCCCGGACCACCGGAACAGGAACGCGCTCCAACGGCCGGTAGGCCCAATGAATCGGCCATTCCGACCCGGCTGCAATCCATGTTCGCAGCTTGGCGATCTGGTCCGGGGTAAGGGACTCCCCCTTGTCCGGCGGCGGCATCCGTTCATCCGGATCGTTCGAGAGGACCCGCTGCAAGATCTCGCTCGCCTCCGGATGACCCGGAACAACGCCCGGATTCCCGCTTTTCAGTCGACTCATCGCCGCCTCGAGATCCGTCAGGCGCAAACCGCCCTTGGCGTCGTCAGGGCCATGGCAGAGAATGCAATGCTCGGCAAAGATCGGACGAATATCACGGGTGAAATCGACGCCTGGATCGGCCTCGCCGGAACCAATGCCAATGGCTCCCCACACGAGCCCCAGAGCCCAAGGTCGCTTCATGGTTGACGCAAGCAGCTTCATCGGTGACGCAGATACTACCCGCCCATTACCGCTTGGCAATCCCCGCAATCCAGCCCCCCCAGGACGGCGTCCAAAACTACACAGACTTTGTAGCTTTACGGATCTTCCAATCCCCCTTCTCCAAAAGGTCGCCGAAATGGTCTCCCAACCGGCCGCATCCTTCGCCACGTTCCAAGTCACTCGGGAAGGCTCGCTCTGGACCGCCAACAGCTCCACCCCATCGGCAACACGCCTCGCGTTCGGCGTCGTCGCAGCCCCCCGCAGGGCTCCTCGCCGCCTTCGCCATCCGGCCCCTAGGAGGATCATTCCGCTAAAAAGACTGGTTGAATCCGCGCGCGCTTCTTATTTTCGGCGTCTCACGACGGATGATTGTGCGCCTTTCTTCATACTCGGGAGTCAGCCTGGCCAGCGCCTCGCTTCAACGCCTTTGCCAACGCGGCCTGGATCCTGGCCATCGCCGAGGATCGAGAATCAACGTGCGAACAAGGATGGACGCGCTCCTCTGTTTGGCTCTCCTGACCCTCTTGCCTCTGGCTGGCAAAGCGTCACCCGGGAAAGTCGATTTCGCGCGCGACATCGCCCCGCTTTTCGAACGCGCCTGCGTCTCCTGCCACGGCGCTGAAAAGGAGAAATCCGGTCTGCGACTGGATGATCGCCGGTTGGCCCTTCGGGGCGGCGACGAAGGCCCCGCGATCCTGCCGGGCAACAACGCTGAGAGTCTCCTGATCCGCTTGGTATCCGGCGTCGACCCGGACCGACTGATGCCGCCGAAGGGCGACCGCTTGAGCGACCAGGATATCCAACTCTTACGCGCCTGGATTGACCAAGGAGCCGTTTGGCCGGCTGCGAGCTCGGATCACCAGACTCCGAACGCGGCGCCTTGGGCGTTCATTCCGCCGTTGCCGCATCCGGAGCCAGAGATCGACAATGACCTTTGGAGCCAGAATGCCATTGATCCCTTCATTCTGGCCAAGCTTCAGGCCAAGGGGCTTCAACCATCGCCCCCCGCAGGGCGAGCCCTCTTGATTCGGCGAATGACCTACGACCTCACCGGTCTGCCGCCGACGCCGCAGGAAGTGCGGCATTTCGTGTCTGACCCTTCGCCGAATGCGATCGGGAAGCTGATCGATCGCCTGCTCGACTCTCCACGGTATGGCGAACGCTGGGCCCGACACTGGCTTGATGTCGCCCGGTTTGCCGAAAGCCAGGGATTCGAGCGGGACAAGATCAAGCCCAATGCCTGGCGCTACCGCGATTACGTCATCAAGAGTCTCAATGACGACAAGCCCTACGATCAGTTCGTTCGTGAGCAGATCGCCGGAGATGTGCTGCCCGGAATCACGAGCGACCGAATCATCGCGACGGGCTTTCTGGTCGCGGGAGCCTATGACGAGGTCGGCCTGAACCAGCAAAGCAGGATCATGCGCGCTCGGGCGCGGGAAGAGGCCTTGGAGGACCTCGTCGGAACCGTCGGCCAGACTTACCTCGGGCTCACCGTCAATTGCAGTCGCTGCCACAGCCACAAGAGCGACCCTATCTCGCAGGAAGATTACTACCGCCTCAAGGCGGTGTTCGAAGGCGTCAACGCCGGGGATCGCGACATTCTGCCGCCCGACGACTTGAAGGTCGTCGTCGCCGAGATCAACCGCTTGAATACCCAGATCAAAAAGCGGACCGGCGAACGCGCTGAACTGGACAAGCAGTTGAGAAGCGGGACGCTGGGGCCGGCGGAAACCGACCGGACGCGCGCGCAACTTCATAACCTTGACCAGGAACTGCGCGACGCCCGCGCAGCCTTGACTCGCGCCGAAGCCCGACGCCCGCGCGTCTTTGCCGCGGTCACGCGCCAGCCTGGCCCGACTCATCGCCTTGCCCGCGGCGACGCCGCCAAACCGCGCGAGATCATCGCGCCCGGCGCGCTCTCGGCCATCGCCAAACCCGCGGGCAGCCTCGGCCTTAAGCCGGATTCCCCGGAGGGCGAACGTCGGGCCGCCCTGGCCCGCTGGATCGCGCATCCTGACAATCCACTCACCGCGCGGGTCATCGTCAACCGCGTCTGGCGCTGGCATTTTGGAAAAGGCATCGTGGACACGCCCAACGACTTCGGCGCCATGGGCGGCAGTCCAAGCCACCCCGGGCTGCTCGACCGCCTGGCTGTGGACTTCGTTTCCAACGGTTGGCGCCTCAAATGGCTCCACAAGCAGATCCTCCTCTCCCGTACTTACCAACAATCCTCCGACCACAATCCCGACGCCGCAAAGGTCGACGCCGACAACCGACTGCTGTGGCGGTTCAGTCCGCAACGCCTCGAAGCCGAGGCCGTGCGGGATTCATTGCTTTCGCTGAGCGGCCAGATCGAATTCCGCATGGGCGGCCCCGGCTACATGCCCTGGAACCTCCACATCGACAACACGCACTTCTACACCTGGGAGGACAAGCTCGGCGCGGATTACAATCGGCGCACGGTTTACCGACTCGGCGTCCTGTCCGCCCAGGATTCGCTGCTCGACGCCCTGGATTGCCCCAACCTCTCAACCCGCACGCCGACCCGCGCCAGCACCACGACCCCCATCCAGGCTTTGGCCTTGATGAACAACGCCTTCGTCCAAAGACAGGTCGGCCACTTCGCCGAACGACTGCGTGCGACACATCCGGACAATGTCGCCCAGCAGATCGAACTCGCCTATCAACTCGCCTATTCCCGCAAGCCGGGCAAGGCCGAGTCCCAACGCGCCCTGGACGCCGCAGAAAGCCACGGCCTGAACGCCGTTTGCTGGGCACTCTTCAATTCCAACGAACTGGTGTATCTGCGATGAACGTCCGCGAAACGCCTTTCCACGATTCCCGCCGAGACTTCCTCTGGCGCTCCGCCAATGGCTTCGGCTCCATCGCCCTCGCCTGGCTCCTGAACCGTGACGCAACCGCCGCGAACGCCACCCCCCACACACCCTCATCCGCCGACGCCCCGCCCTCCCCTTACGCTCCCAAGCCCACCCACTTCCCGCCCATCGCCAAACGCGTCATCCACATCTGCTCTCTCGGCGGCGTCAGCCATGTCGACACCTGGGATCACAAGCCTGGCCTGACTCAACGGCACGGTCAGGAATACAAGGACGAGAATTACGACCCGTTCTTTGGGCGCCCCGGCCGTTTGATGAGAAGCCCCTGGGAGTTCAAACGTCATGGCCAGGCCGGGCGCTGGACCAGCAGCCTGCTGCCGCACCTGGCGACCTGCGTCGATGACCTTGCCTTTGTCAATTCGATGCACAGCCGCTCATCGAATCACACCCCGGCAACTTTTCTGGAGAACACCGGCTTCACGATGAACGGCTTCCCCAGTCTGGGCTCCTGGGTCTCCTACGGACTCGGCTCCGAAAATCAGGACCTACCCGCCTACATCGTGCTTCCCGACGCGCGCGGCCTTCCCGCCGGCAGCGCGATCAACTGGACCCAAGGCTTCCTCCCCGCCGCCCACCAGGGCGTCGCATTCAACGCCAAAGGCGAACCCATCCCCGATCTGTTCACGCCGAAGGCAATTTCCCCCTCCAGGCGAACCGCGGAAACGGATCTGTTGCGGGCAATGAATCGGGATTTCGCCGCCGCCAATCCCGGCGCCGACGAACTGCACGCCCGCATCCGCGCCTACGAACTCGCCGCCCAGATGCAACTCAGCGTTCCCGAGATCACCGACCTCTCCAACGAACCCGAAGCGACCCGGAACCTCTATGGCCTCGACCAGCCCGTGACTCGCGACTTCGCAACCAACTGCCTGCGCGCCCGCAGGCTCTGCGAACGCGGCGTGCGCTTCGTGCAGTTGTTCAATGGCGGCGCCTTTGGCGGACGCCCGCGCATCAACTGGGACGCCCACGAAGGGATTGAAGAAAATCACGGCAACCAGGCCGCGGTCATGGACAAACCCATCGCCGGCCTCATCAAGGATCTCAAGTCACGCGGCATGCTCAAGGACACCCTGGTGCTCTGGACCACCGAGTTCGGTCGCACTCCGGTGACGCAGGGCTTGAAGAGCACGGGCCGCGACCACCACCCGAACGCCTTCACCATCTGGATGGCCGGGGCCGGCGTCAATCCCGGGCTGGCCTATGGCGCCAGCGATGACATCGGCTTCCACGTCGCCGACAAGCCCCTTGAGTTCTACGACATCCACGCCACCATGCTCCACCTCCTCGGCATGGATCACGAGAAGCTTACCTTCCTGCACGACGGCATCCAACGCCGCCTGACCAATGTCCACGGCCACGTGGTGAAGGAGCTGTTGAAGGGCTCGTAAGACCGGTGGGGCGAGCCCACTTCAAAGCCCTGAAAGGGCGAAAGAACCCTCGCCCTACTTCTTCGCCGCATTCCCCACGACAACCTTCAGCCCTTTGAGGCTCCCCTTCCACCTCGCCTGCAGCGCTTCGGGATCGACCGGATTCTTGTTGTCATGCCCGACGCAGAAGTCCTCCTGCGGATGTCGGGTGATCAACTTCACGCCTTCGATCGTTAAGCTCTCTCCCGAATGACTCGTCGAGATCATCATCCTGCCTGTCCTGAAAAGATCGGCTTGAACCATCATCTCCCGGTTCAACTGAACCTTGATCCGCGCGCGCCTGATCTCCGATCCTCCGGTCCGCACGGCGAAGACCAGTTCACCTTTCTGCAGGTAGATTGCGTAGCCCACTGCGGATCCACCATGCGCCAGAAGCACGCCGTCCGGTGAAGCCGATGAAGCCGCGCAGCGTATCGAGATGGCTTGTCCGGCGACCTTCGGCGCCGAATCGGGCGCAATCACATCCCCCAACTTGAGCGTATCCCAATCGAACGGTTTGCCCGCCTGCCCCTTCGCCGCCTTCCTCCCACTCTTTCTCGCTTCGGCGGGATACAACATCACCGGATTCTCCACCTGTCCGGCCGGTCGCACGCCCGGCCCCGCCTTGCCGTCGCCGATGTCGGCGCGCATCTTCTCCGCCAACGCCTGCAATCGTCTGACGACCTCAGGGTTCTCAGCCGCCACGTTGGTCACTTCGCCGATTTCCTCATCCAGATTGTAAAGACGAGCCTTCTTCACCACCAGATCCTCAGGACGTTCCTTGATCCCCATACCCAGACTCTGCGGCGACAACGCCAACTTCCACGACCCTTGTCGAACGGCCTTCAATTGCGTCCCTTTGTAATAGAACCAGGCTTCATGCGGCGACTCGGCCGTCTTGCCCAACAACAATCCAGAAATATCCCGCCCGTCGATCTTGGGCTTCGCCGGAACCATGCCCCCAGCCAGTGAAACAAAGGTCGGCAGAAAATCGATATTCCCGGCGATGGCGTCACAGCGGCTTCCTTTGGCAATCTTCCCCGGCCACCGCACGATGGTCGGCTCACGCACCCCGCCTTCCAGCGTGCCGCCCTTGCTCCCTCGCAAGGGCGTGGCCACCCCGCCATTCTTTCCCTTCGACGCCCAGGGGCCGTTGTCGCTCGTGAACACGACCAGGGTGTCTTCATCAACACCCGAGTCTTTCAACGCCCGCATCACCTCGCCGACACTCCAATCAATCTCTTCCACCCAGTCTCCGTAACCTCCGTTCTTCGATCTCCCCTGAAAGCGCTTGCCGGGAAAGATCGGCACGTGCACGGCCGTGTGCGCAAAGTAGAGAAAGAACGGTTGCTCGCGCTTCGTCTTGATGAACTTCACCGCCTCCTTTGTGTATTGCTCCGTCACCCGCGTCTGGCCCTCACCGTCGAGCAATTCCTCGACCTTGTCGTCCCGCAACAAGGGACAGACATTGCGCCCATCCTTCAGGGCCTTGCGGTTCATGTCGTTGGAATAGGGAATGCCATAATAGTGATCGAAGCCGTGATTCGTCGGAAGGAACTCCGGCTGATCGCCCAAGTGCCACTTGCCGACGCACATCGTCGCGTAACCCTCCTTTTGCAATAATTCCGCCACGGTGTTCTCTTCCGGATTGAGCCCCTTCGGCCCCTGGGGAAAGAACACGCCCGGAACCGAGACCCGCGGCGCGTAACTCCCGGTCATCACCTGCGCCCGCGAGGCCGAGCAGACCGGGGCCGCATAGAAACTCGTCAGCAGCATCCCCTCCTCCGCCATCCGATCCAGATGCGGCGTCCGGTTGAGCTTCGAGCCATAAGGCCCGATGTCGCCGTACCCCATGTCATCAATGAAGATGAGCACGAAGTTGGGCTTAGCGGTCGCGGCGGAAGCGGACTTGGCCGGGAACAAGAATAGGAACGGGAGCAAGGCGAGGAGAACTGCGGAAAGATAACGTGCGCTCATGAGGACCACAGCACGCCTGAAATCGAAGCAAAACTCAAGTTGCGAAAAATGACGTTACCCCCGTCCGTCATTCACATGCCGCCGCGCGCCCCAACTCAATCATGCCCCAACGCTCCGGATAACCGGATGGCTCGTAAAGCCGGTGGGGCGAGACTCCGTCGAGCCCACTTCAAAGCCCTGAAAGGGGCGGAAGAAGCGCAACCAAAAACAAAGCCTCCCACCGACTCCACAATTCGCTGCCGCTATCTTCATGGCGCCCCGAATCAGGCCCCAACGCCCCCCAATAACCGGATGGCTCCAAAAGCCGGTGGGGCGAGACTCCGTCGAGCCCATTTCAAAGCCCTGAAAGGGCGACAGCCCCTCCGTTCAATAAACCAGCCGCGAGGCCCGCAGCGCCACACCGCTGATCTTCATGTCCAGCGGACGGAACTTGAACTCGCCACCCTGCAAGACACTCCGCGCCGCGAGAGTCAAGAGCACTTCCCCATGCCCCGCGATATCCTCGCCGAGCTTGGAAGCCAGGTTCACCTCATCACCGAAGAAATCATGATCCGCCAGCAGGATGGGACCGAAACCGATGCCGATCGCCACTTCAATTGGATCCTCCTCCACCGGCTTCACGTTCCGCTCCGCAACCAATTGATTCACTCGGATCGCCGCCGCCACCGCCGCCCTCACCGAGGCGAAGGTGACAAACGCGAATGGCACGGGATTAAGGGATGCTATCGGGCTTTCTTACGGTAGCGGTTGCGG
>CAZFLK010000196.1:0-10247 GCA_964519245.1 uncultured Verrucomicrobiota bacterium | reverse complement strand
CTCCACCTTCTCACGAAGGCGGCTACCTCCACGTCACGCATTGCCACGCTCAGACCGACGCCCTAATCTGCGCGTCATGTTGAAATGTCTCACCGCGATCATCCTTGCCGCCTGCATTCCCTCCCTCCAAGCCGATGACGGCAAAAGCCGCTACCTAATCGGAAATTCACTCACCTGGGACACCGTCCCCTCCAAACTCGACGGCGATGTCCAGTGGCACGTGGACTGCGGCAAAAGCCTGCCCTACATCTACGACAATCCGGAGAAGCCCTGCGTCAAGGCCTCGACGGTCTGGCCCAAGGCGCTCATCGGGAAACAATACGACTTTGTCTCCGTGCAGTCGCACTACGGAGCCACCTTGGAGCAGGACGCATCAACGATTTCCAAATGGATGAAGCTGCAGCCCAAGGCCGTGTTCATCGTTCACACGGGTTGGGCGCGCGAGGCGACGCGGGCCGAGGAGTTCGCGAAGAAAAAGCCGGGCGAGAAGATGGAGCACAGCGTCGCCTACATCGAGGCCCTCGTCGCGCGACTGAAGGAAGACAACCCGGGCCGCGAGATACGACGCACACGGGCCATGGACCTGCTGGACAAAGTCGCCCGCGACGCCACGGCCGGCCAGGCTCCCTTCAAGGAGGTGAAGGAAATCTACCGCGACGCCATCCACATGAACGTGGTCACCGGCCGCTACCTGATGCACAACGCCATGCGCCACGCCATGGGCCAACCGCGCTCCGCCAAGGGATTCGAGAAACTGGACCCGATGTTGAAAAAGTATTTCGACCAATTGTTGGATTCATTGGATGAAAAGTGAACCGCAACCAGGCGCGAAGCGCTTTGGCCCATATCGTCGATGGCTCTTACCCCGGTAGCAGCCGACGTGAGACTTGCCACGCCGAAGCGTGCGAAGGCGGGAGGCTCAGATCTTGTCATGAGCCTCCTCACGTCGGCTGCTACGAGCTTTTCGGAGGCTTCGCCAATTTGATCGCCCTGACCGATTCCACACGATGAAAAGACTGCTTGCCCCACTTGCCGTCGCCGCAATGTCGACGGTCTTTTGCCTGTCCGCCGCCTCCACTCCCTCCCGCCCAAACCTCATTGTCATCATGGTCGACGACATGGGTTACGAAGGCGTGAGCTGCTTCGGAAACCCCTACTTCAAGACGCCGGAGATCGACCGCCTCGCGCGGGAGGGCATGCGCCTCACCGACTTCCATTCGTCGGGAACGGTCTGCTCACCCACGCGCGCCGGTCTGTTGACGGGCCGCTACCAACAACGCGCCGGGATCGAGGCGGTCATCCATCCTTATTCAGATCATCCGGAACATCGCAAGGGGCTCCAACGCTCGGAGACCACCTTCGCCGAGTCCCTGAAAGGCGCCGGCTACGCGACCGGCCTGATCGGCAAATGGCACCAGGGCTACCCGGTGAACTCGGAAGACTACCACCCGCAGAACCACGGCTTCGACGAGTTTGTCGGCTACCACAGCGGCAACATCGATTTCGTCAGCCATGTCGGGGACCACAACGTCCACGATTGGTGGCACGGCCGCAAGGAGACGCGCGAGGAGGGCTACTGCACCCACTTGATCAACCGCTACGCCCTCGACTTCGTGAAACGCCACGGCCGGGCCGGCAAACCGTTCTGCCTTTATGTCGCGCATGAATCGATTCACAACCCGGTGCAGGTCCCCGGCGACCCCATCCGGCGCACAACGGAGAAGTGGGATCGCTGGAAGTGGCGCGACGTTTCGAAAGAGGAACGCATCGCCAAGTACAAGGGCATGACGCTCCCCATAGATGAGGGCGTCGGGCAGTTGCGCGAGGCCCTGATCGATCTCGGCATCGAGAAGAACACCTTCGTCCTGTTCTTCTCGGACAACGGCCCATCGGGCGATTTCCCCAGCGGCAGTCCGAAATTGCGCGGCGGCAAGGGAACAGTCTACGAGGGCGGACACAAGGTCCCAGCGATCGCCTGGTGGCCCGGACGGATCCAGCCGGGCACGGATTCCGACCAACCATTGATCAGTATTGATGTCATGCCGACCTTGCTGTCGCTCGCCGGCGCACAACCACCGAACCGCGCGCTGGACGGCGTGGACATCTCGTCGGTCTTGTTGAACGGCGACAGCTTGGAGCCGCGACCCTTCTATTGGGCCTCCCTGTCGAACCGGGGCGGGCGGGCGGAAGCCATGCGCGATGGCATCTGGAAACTGGTGGTCCAACATCCCAAGGCAAAGCCGGGCACGTTCGAGAATGAACGCATCGAACTCTACCGCCTGGACCGCGACCCCTCGGAGAAAACCGACCTTTCCAAACGGCAATCGGAGCGGGCCGCCAAAATGCTCAAGCGACTCAAGGCCTGGTACGCCGACACGCAGAAGACTGCGACAGAGCAGCCAGGCGGGTGGTTGGCGAAGTAACGGCAGCGAATCCAACACCGGTGGGGCGAGACTCCGTCGAGCCCATTTCAAAGCCCCGAAGGGGCCAACGCGGCGACCGCATGCTGAACGGTCAAGTTCTCGCCGGCGGCAACCGCCGCCACCCAAATCGCAGTTGACCGTCGCGCGCGCCATCCGCAGGCTCTCGCGCGATCAGCACAACCCGTCCCTTCTCTTCTGCCATGGAAAACACAGGCCCATTGTTGTCCACGCTGGACGTCATCATCTTCTTCGGCTCCCTCTTTGCCATCATGGTCGTCGGCCTCTGGGTCGGTCGGAAGGAAGAGTCTTCGGCCGACTATTACCTCGCGGGCAAATCGTCGCGTTGGTGGGGCGTGGCGGGCTCGATCTTCGGCTCCAATGTCTCGGCGAACCACATCGTCGGGATGATGGGCGTGGGATTCAGCGTCGGTTTCGCCCAAAGCCATTTTGAGATCAGCGCCATCTTCGGGCTCCTGCTGATGTGCTACGGCTTCCTGCCGGTCTACCGGAAGCTGAACGTCTACACGCTCAGCGAATACATGAGCAAACGCTACGACGACCGCAGCCGGGTCGCCTACGCGATCATCATGGTCGTCGTGATCCTGGTGATCCAAATGGTGCCGGGCTTCTACATCGGTTCCCGTTCGCTCAACATCCTGCTGCAGGAAGGGCAGACCGCAGCCGTCGTCGCAACCGTGAATGACTCGGGCGGCGTCGAATCCGTCACCGTCAAAAGCGGCGGCGCGGGCTACGTGAATCCGGCGACCGTGGAGTTTGCATCAACGACCGGCTCCGGCGCCACAGCGAAGTTGGTCGTCACGGATGGTGTGATCACCGCCGTGAACGTGACCTCGCCGGGAAGCGGCTATGACGCCGCCAACCCGCCCGCCGTTTCCATCCTGGGCGGCGCGGACTTCAACCCTGAGCTCAAGCCCGGCGATGTGAACCCCAAGTATTACGTCATCGGCATTCTGCTGATGGCCATCGTCACTGGCGCTTACACGATCCTGGGTGGACTGAAGGCGGTCATCGTGACCGATGTCATCCAGTCCGTGCTGATGTTGGTGGGCGGATTGGTCGTCGCCTTCCTCACCTTCAGCCAACCGGAGATCGGCGGCTGGTCCGGCATGCTGGCCTTGGACGCCATGGCGGACGAAAGCAAGATGTCGCTCTACAAGCCGGCCAATCATGGGGCGCTCCCCTGGACCGGCGTGCTGTCCGGCCTGATGGTCCTGCACTTCTACTACTGGGGAACCAACCAGTTCATCGTGCAGCGCGCCCTGGCCGCCCGCAGCGACCAGGAAGCGCGACTCGGCGTGATCGTCGCCGGCTTCTTCAAGCTGCTGATTCCCTTCATGTCGATCGGCGGCGGCATCGCGGCGTTCTACCTGTTCAAGGAGCGCGGCATGAACGTGGATCAGGACGCCGCCTTCACCGAGTTGATGAAACTCCTGGTCGCCCCGGTCGGCTTCGGCCTCGTCGGCATCGTCTCGGCCGGCCTGGTCGGCGCAATTCTGTCGAGCCTCGACTCGATGATGAACTCAGGCGCCACGATCATCACCTTCGACTTCTACAAGCGCTACATCAACCCCGACGCCTCCGAGGAAAAGCTGATCCTGCTCGGGCGCATCTTCATCGCGGTGTTCCTCTTCGCCTCGGCGGGACTGTGCATCTTCACGATGGATCCCAATTCCTCCGACAGCTTCTTCCTGCACATTGCCAGTCATCAATCGAAGTTGGTGGCCGGCGTCGTGGTGGCCTTCGCGCTGGGCATGTTCTGGAAGCGCGCCACAGCGGCAGGCGCGATCACGGCCATTGTCGCCGGCGTGGTCTGCTCCTACGGCCTGCCGCACGTCTACGAAGCCACGCTCGGCCAGGGCGGCTTCTTCCTCGACACTTTTGGCCCGAAGCTGAACTTCATGCACGCTGTCTTCATCTCCGCGATTATTTCCGCAGCCTTGCATGTGATCATCAGTCTCAAAACCCAACCTGACCCTGAGAAGGCCAAATACATGTGGACGGAGCTGGGCGGCCACGATCCCAAGGCCCTGGGCCGGGCGGTGAAGACCATCGGCATTTCCCTCGGGTTGTTTGCAATACTCGCCCTCGCGATGACCTTGGGACCGCTGCCGCCCCTGGTCGCCGCGCTGGTCGCCGGAGGATGGACACTCGGCGCCTTCCTGAAATGCGCGAAACTTGCCCGGGCCGAAGCCGGAAAGGATGCCGCCTCCGGCGGACTGCTCAAGGAGGACCGCTTCTGGGCCGGGCTGCTCTGCGCAACCGCGGTCTTCATGCTCTTCTACTTCATCTGATCGAGCACAGCCCTCCCACCCGAAGGAATGAAAACGAAGGCCCAGGGCTTGACCTTGAACCCGGAACGCCCGCTGCTGATCGGCGTCGTGCATCTGGCTCCCCTGCCCGGATCGCCGCGCTGGGGCGGCGACATGACCGCCGTGGTCACCAGCGCGGTCCGGGACGCGAAAGCCTACCTTGCAGGCGGAGCGGACGCGGTCATCGTGGAGAATTTTGGCGACGTGCCGTTCACCAAGGGATCCCTGCCGCCGGAGACGGTCGCCGCCATGGCCCGCGCAGGCGCCGCGGTTCGGGACGCGATCGACCTCCCCCTCGGGTTCAACGCCCTGCGCAATGACGCCGCCGCCGGACTCGCCCTCTGCGCCGCCTGTGATGGCTCCTTCATCCGCGTGAACGTCCATTGCGGCTCCATGCTGACCGACCAGGGACAGATCGAAGGCCGGGCCTTCAACACCCTGAGGGACCGCCAACGACTTTGCCCGAAGGCGCAAATCCTCGCCGATGTGCACGTGAAGCACGCCACCCCGATGGCGGGTGAATCGCTCGAGAACGCCGCCCGTGACACCGCAGATCGCGGCCTGGCGGACGGCCTGATCGTTTCCGGCGCCGGCACCGGCAAAGCGACCGATCCCGCCACCGCGCAGCGGGTCCAGGCAGCCTGCCCCGGCGCCCCGGTCTTCATCGGCAGCGGCGCCAACGTCCGCAATGTGGAATCCTTCCTGCCCTTCGTTCAGGGCGTGATCGTCGGCAGCTCCCTGAAACGCGGCGGCAAGCTGACCAACCCTGTCGACTCGAAACGGGTTGAGAAGCTCCGAAACGCTCTCAACCGTTGAACACGCGATACGCCGTCGGCCGAAGGCGCCCGCCACGCCCGCTTGGCTTGACGCTCGCCCTGCTTTCCAGTCCACTTTTGCGACCGGCGCACACCCGCGCCAAACAGTCAACCAAGAGCACATGATCAACAAAGGAAGAGCCATCGGACTGGCGCTCAAGGGCGCAGCCATGGGCGCGGCCAATGTCATCCCCGGCGTCTCCGGCGGCACCATTGCCTTCATCACCGGCATCTACGAGGAGCTGATCGACTCGATCAAGTCCTTCGACCTCAAGGCGCTCAAGCTGGCGGCCGGCTTCAAGGTCAAGGAATTCGCCGAACATACCAACCTTGCCTTCCTGATTCCGCTCTTCGCCGGCGTGGGCGTCAGCATCTTCAGTCTGGCCAAGCTGCTGGAGTATTGCTTCACCCAACACGAGGCGCTGACCATGGCCTTCTTCTTCGGCTTGATCGTCTCGTCCGTTTATCTGGTCGGCAAACAGATCAAGCAGTGGAACGCGCCGGCCGTGGCAATGCTGCTCGTCGGCGCGGCGATCGCCGTCAGCATCGCCTTCCTCAAACCCGCCGAGGCCAACGCGAATCCGGTATGGGTCTTCATCTGCGGCATCGTCGCCATCTCCAGCATGATCCTGCCCGGACTCTCCGGCTCCTACGTTCTGCTCATCATGGGCAACTACCTGCTCGTGCTCGGCGCGATCAGTTCCTTGAACTTTGGCATCCTGATCCCCATGGCCCTGGGCTGCGGCGCCGGTCTGGTTGCCTTCTCCCACCTGCTTTCCTACATCTTCAAGCATTTCCACAACGCCACCGTGGGACTGCTGACCGGATTCGTCTTCGGCTCCCTCGTGATCATCTGGCCCTGGAAGCAGGCGGTCTACCTCAAGGACGAAGCCGGCGAATTGATTCTCAAGAAAGGCGTGGAGAAGATCATCATTGGCTACGAGTGGCTGATGCCGACCATGAACGGCGCGTTCGTCGCGGCCATGGCGCTAATGCTTCTCGGAGCGGTCGCCGTGGTCTTCATCGGACGCTTCGACGACCAGAAGGCGGAAGCGAAAGAGAAAGCCGGCGAATGAACGTCCACCTTGAACTCGCCACCCGGGCCGCCAAGACCGCCGGACAACGCCTGACCGAGCTGCTCGGCAAGGCCAAGGTGGAACAAAAGGGCTCCACTCAGAACCTTGTCACCCAGGCCGATCTCGAAGCCGAGGAGATCATCACCTCGATGATCCTGGACGCGTTTCCGGATCACAAATTCCTGCGCGAGGAGGGCGAATCCACCGGCGGCGCGGACTCCGACCACCTCTGGGTGATCGATCCCCTCGACGCAACCAACAACTACGCGCATGGCATTCCTCATTACGCGGTGTCGGTGGCCTACTATCAGAAGGGCGCTCCCATCGCGGGTGTGATCCTGGATCCGACGCGCGACGAACTGTTCTCCGCCGCGCGCGGCGGCGGCGCCTTTCTCAACGGCGAACCGATCAGGGTCTCCAAGCACGCCGAACTCTCCGACTGCATCATCGGCACGGGCTTTTACTACGATCGCGGCGCCCTGATGGAGCGCACACTCAAAGGCGTGCACGACCTGTTCAAGCGCAACATCCGCGGCATCCGTCGCTTCGGCAGCGCGGCCGTCGACCTATGCTGGGTCGCCTGCGGACGCTTCGACGGCTTCTTCGAATACCGCCTCTCACCCTGGGACTACGCCGCCGGGGGATTGATCATCGAGGAGGCCGGCGGAAAATGCTTCGACCGCAACGGAGAACCTCTCCAACTCGATTCCGGCAGCGTCATTGTGTCCAACCACAACATCGCCGGGAAATTGGTTGATGTCGTGAAGTGGACTGACTAACGCGCCCTTGCCTGAATGGAGCGCCGAGCATGGCTCGGCCAGGGCGTGGGTCGACAGCCAATGCCGAGCAATGCTCGGCGCTCCGTTCGGTGATCCTTTGGGTTTCATGGCGAAAGCGGGCTCGACGGAGTCTCGCCCCACCGGTCATACGAGCCATCCGGTAGACAGTGGCTTTGATGTTGTTGAGACCGCCTCGCCCGAAACGCAATTTGATGGGCGGCCGCGGGCCTTTCCGCTAGCTTCGCGCGCGATGTCGAAGAAACTCTTTCTCCTCGATGGGATGGCGCTGGTCTACCGGGCTCACTTTGCGTTGATCCGCAATCCCATCATGACCTCCACCGGAGTCAACACCTCGGCCCTGCACGGTTTCGTCAACACCGTGCTCGACATCCAGACCCGCCACGAACCCACGCATCTCGCCGTGGCCTTCGACACCTCGGCCCCGACCGTCCGCCACGAGTATTACCCCGAGTACAAGGCCCAGCGCGAGGAGATGCCCGAGGATCTGCGCAAGGCCATCCCCAATGTCTTCCGCCTGCTCGAGGCTTTCAACATCCCGATGCTCAAACTCGATGGCTACGAGGCCGACGACATCATCGGCTGCCTCGCCCGCCGAGCCGAGAAGGATGGCTTCGAGACCTACATGGTCACGCCCGACAAGGACTACTGCCAACTCGTCGACGAAAAGACCTTCCTTTATCGCCCCGGGCGCGGCGGCGGCGAAGCCGAAATCCTCGGCGTGCCCGAAGTCCTCGAATCCTGGGGCATCGAACGCATCGACCAGGTCATCGACATCCAGGGCCTGCAGGGCGACTCGGTCGACAACATCCCCGGCGTGCCCGGCGTCGGCCCCAAGACCGCGCAGAAGCTGATCGCCCAGTTCGACACCCTGGAGAACCTGTTGGAGAACACCGACAAGCTGAAGGGCAAGCTGAAGGAGCGCATCGAGGAGAACAAGGAGCAGGCCCTCCTCTCCAAGAAGCTCGCGAAGATGATTCTCGATGTCCCGATCGAGGTGGACCTGGACGGCCTTTCCTTGAAGGAGCGGAACGCTGACGAACTGAAGGCCCTCTGCGTGGAGTTCGAGTTCAACGCCATCGGCAAGCGCCTGTTCGGGGACGACTTCAAAGCCGGACGAGGCGCCGCAGGCAAGGCGGCGTCTGGCGACGCGTCCGCCAGCGACGAACCGGCCCCGCCGCTCCAACTCAAGACCATCGCCGAGGTCGAACACGACTACCAACTGATCGACAATCCGGAAGATCGCGCCAAGCTCATCGACCAACTCAGCCAGCTGGATTCCTTCTGCTTCGACATCGAAACCACCGGCCTCGACGCCAAGAGCGCCAAACCCATTGGCCTCGCCTTCTCTTTCGAATGCGGCAAGGGCTTCTACGTCGTGTTGTCCGGCGGCATGGAGGAATTACTGGCGATTCTGGAAGAGTTCCGCGGCATCCTCGAGAACGACGCCATCGAGAAGGTCGGGCACAATCTGAAATACGACCTCGCCGTCCTGAAGTGGCAGGGCCTCGAGGTTCGCGGGCCGCTCTTCGACACCATGTTGGCGCACAGCCTCATCGAACCGGACCAGCGCCATGGCATGGACTACCTCGCCGAGGTCTACCTCGGCTACACGCCCATCCCCATTTCCAAACTCATCGGCGAAAAGGGCTCCGACCAGATGAGCATGGCCTTCGTCCCCTTGGAGGAACTGGTCGAATACGCCGCCGAGGACGCCGACATCACCTGGCAGCTGCGGGAGAAACTCAAGCCTCTGCTTAAGGAAAAGGGCCAGGAACGCGTGTTCTACGACATCGAAGCACCTTTGATCCCCGTCCTGGTGGACATGGAACACGAGGGGGTGCGCGTCGACGCCGAAACCCTCGCCGAGTTTTCCAAGGAACTGGGCGGCCACATCGAACGCTACGCCGCGGAGATTCGCGAATTGGCCGGGCAAGACTTCAATCTCAATTCACCCAAGCAGCTCGGCGAGATCCTGTTCGACAAGCTCCAGCTCTCCGACAAGCCCAAGAAGACCAAGACCGGCCAATACAAGACGGACGAGCAGACCCTGGTCGCCCTGGCGTCGAACAACGAGATCGTCCAAAAGATCTTGGACTACCGCGCCGCGACCAAGCTCAAGTCCACCTACGTCGACGCCCTGCCCGCGGCGATCTGGTCCCGCACCGACCGTGTTCACACGACCTACAACCAGGCCGTGACCGCTACCGGTCGCATCCAATCCCAGAACCCCAATCTGCAGAACATCCCCATCCGCACCGAACTGGGGCGCGAGATCCGCAAGGCCTTCGTCGCCCGCGATGACGAACATATCCTGCTCGCCGCCGACTACTCGCAGATCGAATTGCGCATCATCGCCGCCATCAGCCAGGACAAGGGCATGCTCGAGGCCTTCGCCAAGGGGCAGGACATCCACGCCGCGACCGCAGCCAAGGTCTACGGCGTCGAACTGGACGCCGTGGAGCCGGACATGCGGCGCAATGCCAAGATGGTCAACTTCGGTCTCGCCTATGGCATGTCCGCTTTCGGCCTCAGCCAACGACTCGGCATTCCCCGCCGCGAGGCCGCCGAGATCATGGACAACTACTTCGAGCAGTTCCCCGGCATGAAGACCTACATGACCGACACCGTGGAGTTCGCGCAGAAGAACGGCTATGTGGAAACCGTCACCGGCCGCCGGCGCTACCTGCGCGACATCAATTCACGCAATGGCACGGTTCGAGCGCAGGCCGAACGCAACGCCATCAACGCCCCCATCCAGGGCGCGGCCGCCGACATGATCAAACTCGCCATGTCCGCGATTCAC
>CAZFLK010000195.1:0-10253 GCA_964519245.1 uncultured Verrucomicrobiota bacterium | reverse complement strand
CCGCGACCAACACCCCGCCCAACGGGATCTCGGTGAGCGATCCGGACAGCGAGGCTCTGACCGTGACCGTCGGTGTCACCAACGGCGTGTTGATGGCCTCCCGCACCCTGGGCTTGGAGTTTGCGGGGGGCGTCAGCATGGGGACGAACATGCTGGTGATGAGCGGATTGAAGGCGGACCTGAACGCCGCGCTGGAAGGGCTGGCCTATACCCCGGCTCCCGATTACTTCGGCCCGGACTACCTGTCGATTCTGACGGTGGACGAAGGCGGACGTTTTGACGCCGACAACGCGGGCGTCGCGATCTTGGTCGAAATTCAGGCTCTCGGCGGCATTCCCAATGTCGATCTCACGGCGACCGCGATGCGGCCCGGACTGACGGTGACGAACGTGGCTCTCACGCGGGTCGACAATCCCGAGTTGATCCAGTCGGTTGAACTGAATTCGACCAACCTGACAGTCGAGGTGTTGCCGATGGCGGGCCAGGACGGCAGCACGAACCGGACGACCGTCTATCTGACGATCACCTACGACGACGGTTCCAGCATTCTCACGCCGGTGCCGGTGATCATCTACCAGCCCCTGTTGACGAGTTCGGCCGACGGTTTCTACAACGCGACCTACAGCGCCCCGTTTTTCAATCCGCAGACGAGCCAGTATGAGCAGCGGGTCCGCGTGGTCAATGGCACGCCCTTCGATTTCACGGCCTTGCGCATCACCTCGACCAACCTGCCCGCGACGGTGACGTTGCGTAACGCCACGGGGACCAACGCTCTGGGGCCCTACGTGGAATACAATCTCCCGGTTCCGGCAAACTCGGAGCAGGAGCTGAACCTGGAGTATTTCAGCCAGGACCGGCAGGCCTTTGCATCCGGGCTCAAGCTGGAACTGTTGAACCAGTCCCGGACGATCGAGGCGCCGGAGTCGTCGAGGCGCATTTCCGTTCAAGGGTTCCGAGGCTACAACCCTGCCACGGGGCGGACGAAGTTTTACGTGGAGTTTCCCACGGAAGCCGGGGTCACCTATGTCGTCCAGTATCGTGATTCCATGACGCCGGGCGCGCCGGGCTCGGAGTGGCGGACATCGCCGGTCTCCGTTCCCGGAACGGGGCAGCGACTCCACTGGCTCGATGAGGGAGCGCCCAATACGGACAGCCCTCCGGGCGCGACCCGGTTCTATCGGGTGTTGGTTGTTGAATAGTCCAAAGCTCTCATGATCATGAATATCAAATCACATCTCTGTCTTGTTGCGGCTGTTTTCGTCGTCGGTGGAGCACAGGCGCAGGATCGGTCCAGATCGCGGCATCAGTTCGGGGTTCAGGTTCCGATCTGGTTCAATGCCAAGGCGAGCTTTTCGGCGCGTCCGGCGACGAATCCGGGGCCGGATAACGGAAGTCCCACGACCGACCGTTTTTACGACGACGGATTCAACCGGGTCGATTCCACCGGCAATGCGGTCTCGCCCGCGCCGCCGGCAAACTACTCGTTTCCCAGAACGTCCTTCTTTGGATACAGCAGCGACGCGCAGGCGACGAGCATCCCGGGAGTCACGCCCGCGACGGATCCGGATCCCGCATTGACCGGCGGAACCCTGGCGCTCCACAGCGTTGCCATCAACGGCGGCGAATACACCCGGCCGTTTTCCCAGAGGGCGTTGCCCGGGATCGAGTTCTTCTATCGTTACGACTGGTTGGAAAAGAAGAAATGGTCGGTGGATCTCGAAGCGGGCGTATCTTATCAGCATGCCGACTGGGAGCAGTCCGGGCCGGTCGGGGCGACCGCCAACGTGCTGACGGATATATTCGGATTGGGCGGCGTTGTGCTGCCGGCGGGGACGGCGCCCTACAGCGGGCTCTTCGCGAACACGATCCCCGGGGCGCCGGTGATTGGCAGCGCTCCGTCGCGGACGCAGGCCACCACGGCGGCGACCGTGACCGGCCAGCGGAATCTGCGTTTGGATACGATTCACCTTCGGCTGGGGCCGGCCTTGGAATGGCGGTTTTCCGAACGCTGGCGGGCGCATGCCTTGGTCGGGGTCGCCTTCGGATGGTCGCACAGCCAATTTGATTTCAATGACAGCGTCACGGTGGTTGACCCGACGGTCCCGACCTTGAACCAGTCGGGATCGGGCAGCGGTTCTCGTGTCTGGGTGGGCGCCTACACCGCGGCGCGCCTGGAACGGAAGCTTTTCAAGAAATGGGAGGCGCACGTCGAGGTCCGCCGCATCTGGCAGGATAGCTTCCAGCAGGATGCCGGTCTCCGTTCCGCCAGGATCGATTCCGCCAAGGGACTCGGGGCGGTGATCGGATTGAGTCGGCGGTTTTGACTTCGAAGTGTCGGGCGGGAATTCCACAATGCGCCTTGACCTGGACTCCGATGCCGCGTAGTTAGCTCGCCTTGTTTTGAATAAACGGCGCGTGTCGCCGTCTTCAATTCCGACTGTTCCGGGCATTCTGCCTTGAACGGTCCCGCTGCGAAAGTTGCAGCTCGTTTTCCTCAAAGTCCGGCGGACGGAGAATTCGACAAACGCCGGACAGAAAGAAAAACACATGAGCGCAGAACGCACGCGCGCCGGAAATTCCGGC
Organism: uncultured Verrucomicrobiota bacterium; assembly: GCA_964519245.1. GTDB lineage: Bacteria > Verrucomicrobiota > Verrucomicrobiia > Limisphaerales > JAYPEY01 > JAYPEY01. The sequence continues at coordinate 7,670 of CAZFLK010000195.1, read as the reverse complement.
GGCAACCGCGGGGGCTCCCCCTCCGCATCCGATTCATCCACCAAATCCCAATCAGGTTCAAGGCTTCGTCGCCGGAAACCGAATTGGAAGAAGCGTCCGAATGCGGCGCAGCGCGACCCCAAGCGCCGGGAGATTGAGAGCCAGGGCGAGTGGTCGCCGGGCAGGGGGTTCCAAGAAAACGAAGCGAAATCGGGGGCGGCTTCCCATTCCGACGCAGCCCCGGCTCGGAAGTCCGTCGTTGCCCCGTTGCCGGAAGGAGGCAATGCCTTCGGGATGCTGATACCCGAGATCCGTCAGGCCTTGGCGGACACCGGCTACGTCAACCCGACGCCCGTTCAGGCGCAATGCATCCCCCATTTGTTGGAAGGCAGGGATTTGCTGGGCAGCGCGCAGACCGGCACGGGCAAGACGGCCGCGTTTACGCTGCCGTTGTTGCAGATCTTTGCCGGCAAACCGAAGTCGCGCAAGCCGCGCCACCCCCGGGCGTTGATCCTTGCCCCGACCCGCGAACTCGCCGCGCAGATCGGCGACAGTATTCGTGAATACGGCAAGCATCTGAAGATCTCCCACACCGTGATTTTTGGCGGGGTTGGGCAACGCAACCAGGAAATCGCCATGGACCGCGGCGTCGATTTTCTCGTCGCGACACCCGGACGGTTGCTCGATCTGATGAACCAGGGCTTCATCAATCTCAGGGACATTGAAGCCTTTGTGCTCGACGAGGCGGACCGCATGCTCGACATGGGATTCATTCACGATGTCCGCAAGGTGATAGCGAAACTGCCGGAGCGGCGCCATTCCCTGTTCTTCTCCGCGACCTTGTCGCCCGAGATCGTCAAACTGGCGAATTCGCTGCTGACGAATCCGGTGCGCGTGACGATTGCGCCCAAGGAGCCGACGGTTGACCGGATTGAGCAACGGATCCTGTTCGTGGACAAGAACGTCAAGGACACCTTGCTTGTTTCCATGATGCGGGATGAGCGGCTGGACAAGGTCATCGTCTTCACGCAGCAGAAGCATATGGCCAATCGGGTTGCGGAGAAGTTGACCAAGGCGGGCATTACTGCCTCGGCGATTCACGGCAACAAGAGCCAAGGCGCCCGGACGAGGGCCCTTGAAGGTTTTCGCGCAGGCGAGGTGAAGGCCCTGGTGGCGACGGATATCGCCGCGCGCGGCATCGACATCGACGGCGTGACGCACGTGATCAACTACCAGTTGCCGGCGGAGCCGGAGACTTATGTCCACCGCATTGGTCGGACGGCGCGCGCGGGCGCTGATGGCGATGCGGTTTCCTTCTGTTGCGCCAGTGAGCGCGATCAATTGCGCGACATCGAAAGGTTGATACGCAAGGAGATTCCTGTGGATTTCGATCACCCGCACCACTCGGAGATTGCCCGGACAGCGACCGGAGCCGACGCCCGCCCGGAACCCAAGGGGCGTCGCGGCGGCGGCCAACGAGGAGGGAATAGCGGCGGCGGCGGCAAGGGCCGCAACAGGAAGAACAAGAAATCGACGTCCCCGTATGAGGCCAACATTGCCTCCATGCCGGCGAACATGCGGAATCGTCTGCGTCAGCCGCGGCCGCGCCCGGCGAGGTGATGGAGCGGCTTGTGCGGCCTTTCGGGTCTGCGTCTCGCAGCAGTAGTCGGTTGGGGATGGCATAGGGTTGGTTCGGAGCGTTGCCGTCGATCAACGTTGCTGCGGGTCACAGCCCCGCGGTCCGTCAAAGACAGCGGTCCTACCCGAGCAAATCGGCCACCACCCGGCCGTGGACGTCGGTCAGCCGGAAGTCGCGGCCGCCGAAGCGGTGGGTGAGCTTGGTATGATCGAAGCCGAGGAGGTGGAGCATTGTCGCGTGGAGGTCGTGGAAGTGGACCTTGTTCTCGACGGCGTAGAATCCGTATTCGTCGGTTTGGCCGTATTGCAGGCCCGGTTGGATGCCGCCCCCGGCGAGCAGGTAGCTGAAGCCATGGGGGTTGTGGTCGCGACCTGATCCCTGGGAGACGGGTGTGCGGCCAAATTCGCCGCCGACCACGACGAGGGTGTCTTCCAGCAGTCCCCGTTGCTTCAAGTCCTTGATGAGGCCGGCGATGGGGCGGTCGATTTCGATGGCCCGTTTGCCGTGTCCTTCCTTGATCTTGCCGTGGTCGTCCCAGTAGCGGTGGGTGATCTGGACGAAGCGGACGCCTGCCTCGCTGTAGCGGCGGGCGAGGACGCACGACTCGGCGAAGGGTTTGGATTTGCCCTGGTCCATGCCGTAGAGGCGTTGGATGTGCGCTGGTTCATTGGCGAGGTCCTGGACCTGCGGAACCTCCATCTGCATCTGGAAGGCGAGTTCGAAGGACTCGATGCGCGATTCAAGTTCGGCGTCCGGGCGAGTGAGCGCGTCCCGGTTCAACCGTGTGAGGAACTCCAGTTCCAGGCGTTGGCGCTCCAGCGGGACATGGGCATTCTCAATGAAGGGGATCCTGGGTTTTCCATTCTTGCGGCGAATGACCGTGCCTTGATACCGGGCGGGGAGAAAGGAACTGGACCAGGCATTGGCGCCGCCGTGCCCGCTGGTGGGGTCAACCGTGATGAAACCAGGCAGGTTGTCATTCTCCGTTCCGAGTCCGTAATTGATCCAGGAGCCGGCGGAGGGTCGGACGAAGGTGTCGGAGCCGGTGTGGAGTTCAAGCAGGGCGCCGCCGTGGCGGGAGTTGCTGCAGTGCATGGAGCGCACCAAGCAGAGGTCGTCCATGGTTGCGGCGATCTCGGGGAACAAGGAGCTGACCATGGCTCCGGATTGGCCGTGACGCCTGAACTCGAAGGGCGAGGCGAGCAGGTTGCCGGTTTTGGCGGACACGATGCGCGGCTTGGGGAAGGGCAGAGGCTTGCCGTGGTCGCGCTGCAACGAGGGCTTGTAGTCGAAGGTGTCGACCTGGGAGGGGCCGCCATGGAGGAAGACGAAGATGACGCGTTTGGCCCGCGGCTCGAAGTGGGGTGTCTTTTCGGCGGATGTCGTCGCCCGGGCTTCGTGAAGCAGCGAGGTTAGCGCAAGGGAGCCGAAGCCGGCGCCGCAACGAGCCAAGGCTTGGCGTCGGTTGAGTGGCGATTCAAGTTGGTTGTGGCACAGCGCGGGCACGGCGGGATTCTATCGGCCTCCCCTGACTTGAACAGGGGGAATTGAAGGCCTCCCGGCGCGCGGTCCCAACGCGTTTCGTGCTTTTCATTCGGCGGTTCACTTTGAATGATCCGGTTATGAGCAAGAACACCCGTCGGGACTTTCTGAAGAAATCCGCCGCCGCCAGTTTCGGCTTCACCATCCTGCCCTCCTACCTCGTCACCGGGGCCCGCGCCGCCGATGGCAAGTTGCCGCCGAGCCAGCGCGTGAATCTGGGATGTGTCGGGGTCGGCGGCCGCGCTTCCGGCGTCATTCCCAGCCTGTGCGGCGGCGGCAAGGCCCAGCCGGTCGCATTCTGCGACGTGGATTTCAAGGCGCGTCGCGTGGACGCCAACATGAAGAAGTACCCGGGCGTGCAGCAGTTCGCGGATTTTCGCGTGATGCTGGAGAAGATGGACAAGGACATCGACGCGGTCAGCGTCGTGACGCCTGACCATACGCATTTTCCCGCGGCGATGTTGGCGATGTCGATGGGCAAGCATGTCTATGTGGAGAAGCCGCTGACGCACTCCTATCGGGAGGCGGATCTGTTGATGCAGGCGGAGAAGAAGTTCAAGGTGGTTACGCAAATGGGCAACCAGGGTCATACGTCTGGTGGCTCCGCGCAGTTTGAGAACTTGGTGAAGGAGGGCGTGGTCAAGGATATCACCAAGATCGACGCCTGGAAGACTCCCGGGCTTTTCTTCATGGATCCGAGGCAGCGGATTTCGGCGTATCCGAAGGAAGAGAAGAAGCCGGCGACGTTGGATTGGGACCTATGGTGCGGACCGGCGGAGATGAAGCCCTTCAGCTCCATGTATCATCCGTTCAGTTGGCGCGGCTTCTGGCTCTATGGCAATGGCATGCTCGGCGATTGGGGCGCGCACATCATCGACTTTGCCCATGATTTCCTGAAGCTGGGCCAACCGACGCAGATTACGCCCTTGCGGATGGACGATCACAACGAGGTCATCTTTCCGCTCAACTCACACATGAGAATGCAGTTTCCGAAGCGCGGCAAGCGCCCTGCGGTGGAGTTGACCTGGCGCGATGGGGCGGATTGTCGTCCGGAGGTTCCCGAGCAGTATCATGTGAAGCACAAGGATGGTGCGGTCAAGGCGCCGATGCTCGAAAGCGCCGGCACCGTGTTGTATCGCGAGGACGGGAAACTGGCGATTACCCGGGGGTCGCACTCCGGCAAGTCCAAGATCATTCCCACCGAACAGTCCGAGGCGAACCGGGACGCCTTGAACGTTCGGGACCCGAAGTTCAATCACGGCAGGAGTTTTACCGAGGCCTGCATGGGCAACGACCAGACCCGGTCGCCGTTCAGTATTGCCGGCGATCTCACCAAGACGTTGATGCTCGGCGTCGTCTGCCAGCGACTGAATGAAGAGCTGAACTTCGATCGGAAGAAGGAGCGCTTCGTCAATAACGACCGCGCCAATGCGCTCCTCGAAGGACCGAAACCGAGGAAAGGCTGGGAAGAGTTCTACGGGATGGTTTGAGAGGCGGGGAGACAGGGACTGGCGCGCTGCAAAGCGGCGCACAGAGCCGCAGTCCAGGACGCTCACGCGTGATGGGAGGCTGTGTTGCGAGACGGATGGTCAGCGGAATTCGGAGGTTCTGGGCCAGGGATGGAGAGGGAGCATGAAGCTGCGCGACAGCGTTTTGGAGTGCGGCGCTGTGCGCCGCTTTGTTGGGCCTTGGTGGTGAGGGAGGCGTGAAGCAGTGGCCTTGCGGTGGGGTTGGCGGGGAGTCGTTGGCGTTGCTGTTTGCTGGCGGCTTTGGGTTGGCTGGGCGCGCTGCAAAGCGGCGCACAGCGCCGCAGTCCAAGACGCTAACGCGAGTTCAGGGACGCTGTTTTATTCGGTGGCGCATTGGTTTTGGTGGACTTAGTCTGGACGCCAATGAAGGAGAATTCGCCGGCGTGGCCGCATGCGCCCACGCATCGGCTTTCAACAAAGGGAACGTATTTTGTCACGGCTTCCACCTTCGAGAAGCGGCATCATTTTCGCGGGCCTGATCGGTTGGCTGTTCTGCATCGCGGTCTATTGAAAGTGGCGTTGGACTTTGGATGGCGGTTGGAAGCTTGGGCGGTGTTCTCTAATCACTACCACTTCGTTGGCCACTCACCGGAGACTGAAGAAACGGCGAAATCGCTGTCGCAAATGCTCGGTGTGCTGCATTCGAAAACCGCAGGTTGGATCATCGGATTGGAAAAGGACGATTCCCTCCAGGTCTGGCACAATTATTGGGACACCAGGCTGACGTATCAGAAGTCCTATCTGGCGCGTCTCAACTATGTTCATCAGAATCCCGTCCGGCATGGGGTGGTTTCGGTTGCGAATCAGTATCCGTGGTGTTCGGCGAGGTGGTTCGAACGCACTGCGTCAGCGGCGATGGTGAATTCGATCTACCGATTCAAAATAGACACGATCGATGTCGGGGATGAATTTGAGGTGTCCGATGAGTGGTGAGGCTGCCGGGGAGATTTGAAAAGGGAGCATGAAGCTGCGCGACAGCGTTTTGGAGTGCGGCGCTGTGCGCCGCTTTGTTGGGCCTTGGTGGTGAGAGAGGCGTGAAGCAGTGGTTTGGCTCGGGCTGGCGGGGAGTCGTTGGCGTTACTGTTTGCTGGCGGGTTGGGTGTGGCCGGCCGCGCTGCAAAGCGGCGCGCAGCGCCGCAGTCCAAGACGCTCACGTGTGATGGGAGGCTGTGCTGCGAGACTGATGGTCCGTGGTCCAGCATTTTCGCGCACCTCATTGATCATGCGACAGGAGTAATGCCCCTCAGTCAATCCAGCTTCTCCTTCTCGAAGTCACCGGGATTGACCCAGCCGGCTTTCATTTTCTCGCCGGCCTGGTGGCGTTCGTAGAAGTGGCGGCCGTGGTCGAAGGCGTAGGGGACGTTGTCGAAGTAGTCCTTGTCGCCCAGGATGCGCGGATCGCCCTGTTGTTTGAGTTGGCGGAGCATGTGGCGGCGGAGTTCGGTTTTCAATTCGGCGAGGGCCGGGTCGTCGGCGAGGTTGTGGATGCAGTCGCGGTCGCTGGCGACGCGGAACATTTCCTCGGCGGGCCGTTTGCCGAAGTTCTGGCTCCAGAAGTTTGTGTTTTTCCCGCTGCGCCGCAGATCGAGGATCTGTGTCTTGGTGGGGCTGCCGTCGGTGTTCAGGTAACCGGTTTCAGGATTGCCGGCCGGCCAACGCGCGGGTTCGAAGTTCTGCAGGTAGAGCACGTCGTTCTTGATGATGCCGCGGATGGGGTAGCCCCAGTCGTTCGGGCGGCCGATGTCATGGCGTTCCTTGCCGATGAGGACGTGGTCGCGCTTCGGGTTCACGATGCCCTGCCTGTCGGACTTGAAAATGTCGGTGAGACTGCGGCCGGGGGAGGGATGCATGCCGCTCTGATTCCAATCGATCCCCGCGACTTCGAGAAAGGTCGGGGCGAAGTCGATGAAGCTGACGTAGTCCTCGATGGTGCGGCCGGGTTTCCTGATGCCATTCCGCCACATGATGGCGAGCGGGAGGTGGTTGGAGAGTTCGTATTCCTGACCCTTGATGCGGGGGAAGGGCATGCCGTTGTCGGCGGTGACGACGATCAAGGTGTTGTCGAGTTCACCGCGTTTCTCCAGTTCCTTGATGATGCGGACGAGGTGGCTGTCGAAGTGTTCGATCTCGAAGGCGTAGTCGAGCATGTCGTTGCGGACGGTCTCATTGTCCGGCCAGAAGGCGGGGACCTGGTCGATGTCGGAGAGTTTCTTGCCTCCCTTGTTGACGCCGGCTCCGTATTCGTAGCGGCGGTGGGGTTCGGTGGCCCCGTACCAGAAGGCCCAGGGTTGGCCTGCGGGCCGGTCGTTCATGAAGTCGGCGAAATTGGCGGCGTAGTCGTTGGCGGAGATATGTTTGGCGGGCGGCTTGGCGCGGCGCTTTTCGTAGGGCTTGCCGGCGAGTTGGCGCGGTTTGTGGTAGACGGTCTCGGCGATGCCGGGGGACCAGGTCTTGCCGGTTTCACCGACGAAGTAGCCATTCTTGGTCAAGATATCGCAGTAGCTGGCGAACTTGTGCGGAAAGATGGGCATGTGGTTGCCGGCGGCCTCCAGTTGCCAGCTGTTGCGACCGGTGAGGATGCAGGCGCGGGAGGGGGCGCATTTGGCGTTGGGTGTGTAGGCGCGGGTAAAGAGGAGGCCTTCGCGGGCGACCCGATCGAACCCAGGCGTCTTGACCCACTCGGTTCCGTAGGCTCCAGCGTGGGGGAAGGACTGGTCGTCCGAGATGCAGAACAGAATGTTGGGTCGGCTGGTCGCGTCGGAGCTTTGAGCGGAGGCGGAACTGGCGGCCAGGAGGGCGGCGATCAGGAGAGTTGGAACGAGGTGTCGTTTCATGGCGTATTCGATTGAGGCTGCCGTGACGAAGTTGGCCGCGGCGCGTTCTGTGGAGGAAAAACGTTCAACGCCCGACGTTAAACGTCAAACCTTGGTCGAGTCCTGATTCCGAATTGACACCTTGGGTTCTTGTTGTTGGTTCATAGG
>CAZFLK010000194.1:0-10254 GCA_964519245.1 uncultured Verrucomicrobiota bacterium | reverse complement strand
CATTGAAATCCAGCCCCCATTGATTGCTGCCGCCGTGCGCAAACACCTCGAACTCATGCCGCACCGGATGATACCGCCAGATGCCGGCGCTGAGCGGAATCCGCTCCGCGTCCGGCGTTCCAGGCTTGCCGATGCGCGCATAATTGAACACGCCCTGGTTCCCATAAAGCCAGCCGTCCGGACCCCAGATGAAGCTGTTCAGGGTCTCGTGCGTGTCCTGGTAGCCAAACCCGTCCAACAGGACCTGCGCCGGACCATCGGGTCGATCGTCCCCATCGCGGTCCGGAATGAACGCCAGGTCGGGGGCCGCGCCGATCCAGACCCCGCCAAACCCAACCTCCAGTCCGCTCACCAGATTCAGCCCTTCGATAAACACCTTGCGCGTCTCGAAGACGCCGTCGCCATTCTCATCGGCCAGGATGACAATCCGATCCAATCCCTCGCCTTCAGCGCGTTTCTGGGGGTAACTGTGTCCCTCGACCACCCAAAGCCGCCCCTTCGCATCGAAGGTGAAGGCGATCGGTTGATGCACCCTCGGCTCCGCGGCAACGACGTCCACCGCAAACCCCGGCTCCACCCGCATTTGTTTCACCGTCTCGCCGGCCGGCCCCGTTCCCGTTACCTTTACCGGATTCGGCCGCAGGTGCGCGAGAATCGGATTCACCCGATGCCGCTCGGTTGCGCTCACGACCAATTCCTTGGGCCGCTGCGCGTGAAAGCGGAAATCGTCGAAATTGAGGTGCCCCCAACCGCCGCTGTGCTCGTCCACCAACCTCACGAACACGCGCTTGCCGTTGTGCGGACGCAGATCAAAGTGGATCCTCTTCATCTGCTCCCGGTTGTCGCCGCTGGCGGAAAAGAGAACCTGCTCCTTGGGGCCAGCCAGCACGATTTCAGCGCGCGTCGCCCGACTGCTGCCGCCGCCAAACCGGAAACCGCCATAGGGATGCGTCACCTTGAAGGACGCCGAGGTCAACCGGCCCTTGGGCTTGTCGTTCGTCTTCTCATACCCGCCGATGAACCATCGCCCTTCCTTCGCGCTCACCTGCCCCGGCCAACGCGATGAGATGCCGTCCTGGTTCACCGGTTGGCCCTGGAACGCCTCGCCCTGCGCCGTCCAATCCCGCAAGGTCCCATCTTCGAACCCGAGATTCAGCTCCCTCCCGTCATCCGCCTTGGGCAGGACGCCCTCCGATTCCTCCGATTCCTCCTCCTTCGCGGCTTCCGCCATCTCAACCCGATGCGAACCGGGCTCCAACTCCCGCAGGCGAATGTCGCGAAACTGGATCTTCGTCTCCGGCCCGCTGTGCAATTGGAAAGCCAACTGTCCCTCGAGATCGCGCTGCCCCTTCTGACGATCGATCAATTCCGAGAACAACGTGCCATTGATCGCCACGCTCATGTGCTCCCCGACGGCGACGATCCGATAGTCGTTCCAGTCATTCTCCCGGAACAGCGTCGCATACATCCGGGCGTCGGCGAAGGTCTCCACGGTCCGCTTGCCGCTTTCGTCGATCGCCACCCGGGCTCCGCGTTCCACGAGCAGAGCCCGGCCATGTTCGTCATAGATCCGCCCCAGCCAGGTCGCGCCCATGTCGAGATCCGCCTGGTAACCGGAAACCCTCGTCGGGCTCTCCGCCTGGCAGCGCACCTGGATGCCCGAGTTCGCGCCCGCCGCGCCGTTCAGTTTGAATTGCAACCGCAGCTCAAAATCCTTCAGCGTCCCCCCTTCCCAAATCAACCAGTGATTGCGCCGCAACCGCTGCCCCGGAGGAATCTCGCCCACGATCACACCGTCCTCCACCCGCCAATGCTGCGGGTCCCCATTCCAACCCGACAAGCTGCGCCCGTCGAAGAGTTCACGAAATTCAGCATCCGCGCCGCACGCGACCGCCGTCATCACCGAAAGCAACAACGCGCCGAAGCCACGTCGACAATTCCTGAAGATTGGGAACTTGAATCTCATGGAGGCCAGACCAAATACGAAATCGTCTCTGTTTGAGAAAGGAGAAACCCACCGGCGCGCGGCGCGGAAGGAGCGCGGAATTCATTCCGCTTCAACCTCCGGCAACCGTTTGTTTGTGGCAGGACCAATGCCTCGGACCACCCAACGTTGAAGCGGAATAAATTCCGCGCTCCTCTACGGCTTATCCACGCCATGCGTCAACAGAGGCAATCCGTAGTAGCACAGCCACGACCTGGGGGTGTTGGCGCGATCCATCGACCGGACGATCGACTTGAGATTCGGAACCTGCGGCCAATGGCCCAGGGCCGTCTCGAAGGTCCCGAGGAATAGACGGTTGTTCTGCAGGTTCCGTTGATCCCGGAAGTAGTAGTCACCATTGATTCGCGCGATCCGGGTTCGAAAGAAATCGCTGTAGAAGGTCGCGGACAAGCGCAGGCATTCCCCGCCGGGGGCCGTCCAGTTCACGCAATCCTCACCGGTCGCCCGCGAGAAGATCTCGGCGGCGTAGATCATCAATGTCATCGACAAGTGACAATAGATGAGCCCGTCGCCGGTACTGGTGCGGACCCGGTCCATGATTTCACCCGGGTGCAGCGGCTTTCCACGCAGCCCTCCATGCGGCTTGTCCCCGGGCATGAGTATCAGCCCGTCGACCAGCTCCTTGAAATCCTTGGGATTCTCCGGCGAATCCAGGGCAAACTGGATCATCTCCCTGTCGCCCAAGGCCGCGCCGAATACGGCGAGACCCAACACATGCGACGCATGATGGTTCTGAAACTCCTGGCCGCCGAAATCGCCACTCTCCTCCCAACGGCGAACGCCTTCCTTTACGACGTCAGCCAACTCCCGAAACCAGGCCTCGATGCGCTCGCGTCGTTCATCGGTCAGCGCGGGATGTCCGCGCAAAAGGTCATAGGCGGCGACGAAGGGCAGCATGCCGCGGGCGACATCCATGCCGGCATTGGGGAAGCGAATCTTGGGATCAAGGTTGGTTCCCGGTCGCGGTGACGCCGACGCCCAGGCATCGATCAACGCCACCGCCCTGCCCCCGGCCGACTCGTTGTCCTCCAATCGCCACCAATAGGCCAAAAAACGGGCCGCCATTCCCTGATCCCGAGCCTCGACGTGAAACGTCAAGGGCAACCGCGACGTCGAGGGCGCCAGCGCCAGGTCCAACGCCTTGACCGCATCCGCTCTCGCCTGGCTCCAGTAGGACCAGAAGGGTTCCACCCGGTTTTCAATCCGGCTCCGGGCGCGTTGCAACATCGCCTCGTCCACTTCGACGACCGGCCCGCCGCCCAGCGCGAGTGCGGCAGCGCCGAGGCTGGCGGTCCCGCAGGTCAGCAACCAAACGCCGACGAGGAGAGCCCCGAGCCCGCGTCGCTCCGATTTGAGCCGCGTCAAACCTGGCCCCTTGGTCAGCGCAAGTCTGAGAATCATGGCAACTCCTTCATCTCGCATTTCGAGTTCTCCAGCCTTGAGAGCTTGTCGACCAGATCCCGCAACAAGACCTGGACCTGGTCGTCGGGCAGATCGCCTTCCACTGTCATCTGCACATGATCCATGTCCTCGACATAGCGAACCACGACGCCGGCAACCTCAATCCGATACACCCTGAATTCATCCTCGTCGTCGGGCAACTTCGCGTGCGGCAACGGCGGCGTGTACCGGTTGGCATACAATTCAAGATCCGGTTTACCGCCAATGGCCTGCTCCAAGGTAGGGATATCCAGGTTCTCCATCATCTCGGCGAGTTCGCTGTTGACCTCGGCCAAGGCCGGAACCTGGGCCTCCCATTGTTCCTGCTGATAATCGAAAAGATGATTCCCCTCGCCATCCTTGCGTCGAACCAGCCAGCGTTTCCAGTTACGTTCCGTCAATCGTTCCCATCGCCAATCCGAAAGCCAGAGGCGCCAGTCGTCAATATTCTCAACCAGGGGTTCTCCCTCCGCCACTTCAAGAAGCCCCCGGCGAACGACAATCGATCCGGAATCCTCATCCAATTCCGCAGTGTGATTGTGGATCCAGCCCGGCGGAATGCCCTTGGTGGTGACCGCCTTGATCGCAAACGAACTCAAATCCAGAACCATTACCTGGGTTTCCCCCGGCCTGCGTTGATCCGCATAGCCCAGGCTTCCAAGCAGGATGATCCGGTCGCCCGCCAAGGTCGCGGAGTGAAAGTCCGTTGGAGGAAAGGTTTCCCGCGGGTAACCGTAGATGTCGATCCCGCCATTCGGATGTCGGACAACAACATCGTTGTAGATAAAAAAATCCGGATCGTAGCCATCCTCGTGTTCGCCGGCGATCAACACCACCCGCCCGTCCGGCAGTTCCGTCGAACTCTGACCGTATCGGTCAAAGCACCATCCGGGGCCGGCGTCCATGGCGGACGGACCGTCGTAGGCCTCCGTCGCCAGCCAGGCGTTGATTCCCGTCCTGATGAGCCACACCCACACGGGATTGTCCATCGGCTCCGGATTCGCGCGCCCCAACCGCGGTGACCGCCACTCCACGAACTGGTCGCGGGAAACAGCCGGGTCCCGCTTCACACCCTCCAAGTCATCATCCGAATCGCTCATATGATCTCCTTCCTGCGTGCAACCCTGGAACGCCAGCAACGCCCCCAGCAGCGCAACTCCTGCCCCGTTCCCGACTGCTGACAGCGCAGATTCCAATCTCCGTTTCACAGCCATCAATCAACTATGCCGCCCGACTTCCATCGCTTCTGCGATCGAACAGCCTCTTCCTGTTCCTTTGTCAGATTCAAGATCATGTCGTCAATATGGCAGCGCACAGTCACCTCGCAAACCATTGTTCGCGCTCACAGGCCAATCATGCCCGAATCACATCCAGGCAACTACCGGACTACAACTTGTCGCCAAGCGGACTCACTAAGCCTCGGATCCTCACGTCGAGGTTGAGCCCGGCGGAGCGCCAACCGGCGCGCGAAAACATCTTTGGACTTGTCCGGAAAAACCGAGGATTGATAGTCCCGGTCACTCCCATTTCATGACATTCCTGCCACGATCTCCTTTCATGCCCTTTCAAAGAACACTCACCCGGATCATCGCCCTGGCTCTTGCAACGGGCATCCTCCATGCGCGCGAGGCACAAGGCCAAGGATCGGCTGAGGATTATCGTCGAGCCGACGGACTGCGGCAGCGTTTTCAGAACAAGGTCATGCGGTCGAAGGTCGACCCCGTATGGCTCAAGGACGGGAAACGCTTTTGGTATCGCGTTCGAGTCGAAGGCGGAGAAAGCCGTTTCATTCTGGTCGACGCCGAGACGGGCCACCGGCGGGAGGCCTTTGATCATGAAAGACTGGCCGCAGCGCTGGCCCAAGCCATCGGGAAAGACGTGGACGGTCGCCGGCTTCCCTTCCGCTCAATTCGCTTCTCGGAAAGCGGGGACAAGATTCGCTTCTCCACCGAAAAGCAATCTTGGGAATTCACTCCCGCGACAGGCGTTCTAAGCAAAGCGGGACCAGCTTCCCCTTCCAGTGAAACGACGGTCAAGATTCTGCCGTTTCCCCGAGTTGGATCACGCCGGGGAGCGGAAACAAGCGTCGTCTTCATCAATCGAACCGACACTCCCGTCAAACTGTATTGGCTCAATGATCTCCGCGCCCCCACGTACTACACCGAGATCGCCCCTGGCGACCGATACGAGCAGCACACTTTCGGCGGCCATACCTGGCTTGTGAGAGACTCCAAGAAGAAGACCGTCGCAGTCTTTGAGGCCACCGATGACGAAGGCGTCGCGGTGATTGACGGAACCTGGCGGGAGGGAGAATCATCCAGTCGGGGACGCGGCGGGCGACAAGGGAACAACGAAGCAGCCCGCCGGGCGAGAAACGGCGTGTCACCGGACGAGCGCTGGCAGGCCAGGATCGAGGGACATAACGTGATTCTGCGCAATCGGGCGAGCGACGAAGAATTCCCGTTGAGCGCGGACGGCGTCGAGACGAACGCCTACCAGGGGCGGATCCATTGGTCGCCTGACTCCACCAAGCTCGTGGTCTACCAGCGGCGGCAAGGCGACACCCGCCAGGTCCACATCGTCGAATCATCGCCCCGCGACCAGTTGCAGCCAACACTGCACAGCTTCACGTATCTCAAGCCGGGCGATCGGATCGACCAATCCTGGCCGCGACTGTTCGATGTCGGACAGAAACGCCAGATCCCGGTCTCGGAGGAACTGTTCAAGAATCCCTGGCGCATCGATCAACTCGGCTGGGCGCAGGACTCAAGCGAGTTCTCCTTTCTCTGCAATGAGCGCGGCCACCAGGTTCTCCGGGTTGCGGCGGTCAACGCCGAAACCGGCCAGGCCCGGGCCGTGATCGATGAAGTCGCCGAGACCTTTGTTTGCTATTCCCACAAGACGTTCTTCCGCCGATTGGACGACTCCGGGGAAATCCTTTGGATGTCGGAACGCGACGGCTGGAATCACCTCTACCTCTATGACGCCAAAAGCGGCCAACTGAAGAACCAGATCACCAAAGGGCCCTGGGTCGTTCGCGGCGTCGATCGCGTCGACGTCAACAAGCGCCAGATTTGGTTTCGAGCGGGCGGCATCCACGCCGATCAGGACCCTTACCATGTCCACTATTGCCGGGTGAACTTCGATGGCACGGAATTGGCTACCCTGACAAAGGGCGACGGGACACATCAGATTGAGTATTCGCCCGACGGGAAATGCTTCCTGGACACCTATTCGCGCGTTGACCTGGCTCCCATTACGGAACTTCGACGAAGCCGAGACGGCTCGTTGCTTTGCGAGTTGGAGCGAGGGGATTGGACCGAACTGGTGGAGAGCGGCTGGCAGGCGCCGGAGCGCTTTGTCGCCAAAGGCCGCGACGGCCTGACCGACATCCATGGCGTCCTGTTTCGCCCGACAACATTCGATCCCAACAAGAGGTATCCGGTCATCGAGCAGATCTACGCCGGCCCACACTCGGCGCACACGCCGAAACAATTCAGATCGTATCACGGCGCCCAGTCCATGGCGGAACTAGGCTTCATCGTCGTGCAAATCGATGGCATGGGAACCTCCCACCGCAGCAAGAAGTTTCACGACGTCTGTTGGCGGAACATCGGCGACGCCGGCCTCCCCGACCGCATCCTCTGGATCAAGGCGGCTGCAAAAAGCCGGCCGTGGATGGACCTTTCGCGGGTCGGCATCTACGGCGGTTCAGCCGGCGGACAGAACGCCATGCGGGCCCTCATCGCACATGGCGACTTCTATCGTGTGGCGGTGGCGGACTGCGGTTGCCACGACAACCGCATGGACAAAATCTGGTGGAACGAACAGTGGATGGGCTGGCCGGTCGGCCCCCACTACGCGGAATCCTCGAATGTCACCCAAGCGCATCGCCTGCAGGGCAAACTGATGTTGATCGTGGGTGAACTCGATCGGAATGTCGACCCGGCCTCCACGATGCAGGTCGTTGACGCGCTGGTGAAGGCCGACAAGGATTTCGATCTGGTCGTCATCCCGGGAGCCGGGCATGGAGCCGCCGGAACGAAATACGGCCGCCGGAAGCAGCGGGACTTTTTTGTGCGTCATCTGCTGGACGTCCAACCGCGTCATCGGTGAGGCTGACTCGAGAAGATATGAGCGCCAACACATTCCTCAAATTCCTGACTCTCGTAACGCTGTCCGCGTCAACGGCAGAAGGCGCGGCAGGGACTGTTCCTAATGGCCCCATTGTGCCCGAAGGCTTTCACGTCCAACTGGTCGCGCGCGAGCCACTGGTCAGCAACCCCACCTGCATGACCTTTGACAAGCGCGGCCGGCTCTTCATCGGCCAGGGGCCCCAATGGCGCGCCCCCACCCCGGAAACGCCGGGAGACCACGTGGACATTCTCATCGACGACGACGGCGACGGCATCGCCGACCGGCCCCAGCGATTCGCCGAAGGCTTCAACAGCGTGCAAGGCATCGTCTGGTGGGACGACGCGCTCTACATAGCCAACGCCCCCGACTTCACCCGCGTCCGCGATCTCGACGGCGACGACGTCGCCGATGAATACGTCCGCCTCTACACCGGCCTCGGCAATCTCGAGCATTCCCTCCATGGCCTGAACATCGGTCCCGACGGCAGGCTTTACATGTCCAAAGGCAATTCCAAGGGCTACAACCGCCTCGACCAACTCGCGCCCAAACCCTTCCGCGAATTGTGGGGATTGCCCGATCCCAAGGGCGCGCCGGATCATCCGCCCGCGGTCACATTCACCAAGGACAACTACGAAAAGAACTATCACACCCCGCCCGACGACTGGGGACGGCAAGGCGGCATCCTGCGCTGCGACCGGGATGGAACGAATCTCGAAATTGTCGCCCGCGGATTCCGCAATCCCTGGGACATCGCCTTCGACAGCGGCTTCAACTGGCTCGGCACGGACAATGACCAGACCCAGGGCGACAAGATCTTCGCGCCATTTTACGGAGCGCACTTCGGCTGGGGGCACGCATGGAGCGCACATTGGACCGGCGAGGGCCACTTGCCAACCGTGCCCTTCAGCGCGCCCTTGTTCGAAGGCTCGGGAACCGGCGTCACCTGGTATCAAGCCGGCCAGTTCCCCCAGGAGTATCAAGACGCCTTTTTGATTGCCGACTGGATGCGCCGCGAAATCTACGTCTTCAAGCCGGAGTGGGACGGCGCCTTGATGAAGTGCGCCGGGGGCAAACCGGACGTTCTGGCCCACGCCGGCGGAGGACGTTCCCTGCCCGCAAGTCAGGGGCGAGCCTTTGATCCCACAGACCTCGAAGTCGGTCCGGACGGCTCGGTTTACGTCGCAAGTTGGGGCCGCGGCTACGGCGGCACCCTGAAGGACGGCAAACAGATCGACGAAGGCCGGATCTATCGAATCTCCCACAATCCGGACGGACAAGCGACCGTGAGTCCCAAGCCAAAGGAAGAATGGGAAGCGCGGAGCTGGCCCCTCCCGGATTTGGTCAACGCCCTCGGCTCTCACATGTCGCACGTGCGAGCGAATGCTCAGGCGGCGTTGTTGGAGAGCCCCGAGCAAACCCGCCCTGCCCTGCTGGCAGCGCTGAAGCAATCGGATCTCACCCGCTCCCACGAAACCTGGATTCTCTGGACCTTGGGACGCATTGCCCCCGCGGATCGGAAGCTCGATGCATTCTTCTCCAACTTGGTCGATGAAACCACGGAGGCTTCGTTGAGCCACCGCATTCAAGCGCTTCGCATCCTGGCCCACCGCAGCAACCGGAGTCAGGAGGCTCATTCATCCAACTCTCAAGACAGTCAGAGCCTCCTCACGTCGGCTGCTACGCGGGTTCTCGATTCCCCCTCTCCCCGTCTCCGCCACGAAGCCGTACAAGCCATCTGGCAGGCGCGCCTGACCGCCGCCCTGGATCAACTCATCAACCGAGCTGCCGTCGAAACCGACCGCGTCACCTACCACACACTCTGGAAAGCCGTTCGCGAACTCGCGCCTGAATCCAAACGCCGCGCCTTGCTGAAGGACCGGCGCCCCGGCGTCCGTCTCGCGACGCTCCTCGGACTGCTGGAAGACAATCTCGCCACCCCGGCCGAGGTGGGATCCTTCCAGGACGACGACGATCTGCGCATCGCCGCGCTGGCGACCAGTTGGCTGGTGAAGGCCGGACTCATCCAACCCGAGACCGCCGGCAGGAAGAAACCCAAGCCAATCAGTTATATTCCCCGCACATTCGTTTCCTCGCTGCGTTCACACAGCGGTCGTCGCTACACCTTCGATCCCATCGGCCTCGCCGTCGGCAAGCCCTACTACACCGACCGCGACTATCGGATCACAAAACTGCCCGAGGAACTCATCGGGACGCCCTACATTCTCGCCGCCAACAACGACGACCGCCTCCTCACGCCCACCGTCTTCTCGTTCAAGACCGACACACCCGTGACGCTTTACCTGGGAACGGACACCCGCAACAACGCGCCGCTCGCCTGGATGAAGATCAATCATCCGGATGGATTCCAATCCACCGACCTCCGCATCAAGACCCAGGACGCAACCTATCAACTTCACAAGAAGGAATACCCCGCCGGGACCATCTCACTCGGGCCCAACGTAAACCACCCGCGCGATTCCGGCCGCGGCCACTACTTGATCGTCCTCGACCGCCCCATCCTCTCTCCGCCCGCCAAACCGACGACCGTCGAGTCCTCCCTCGCCGCGATGCCCAAGGCCGATGCCGAACGCGGCCGCGATCTGTTCCACCACGCCAAGGGCGCCGGCTGCTTCAACTGCCACCAACTCGAGAAGCACGGCAATGTCTTCGCG
>CAZFLK010000193.1:0-10413 GCA_964519245.1 uncultured Verrucomicrobiota bacterium | reverse complement strand
TGGTCCTCCTCGTCCGCGGCCGATCCAATGCGCATTGGATCCGCCACGTTGACTACCAGCAAAAGTACGCCAGCAACGCCGTGCTGGAGAAACTGAGCGAAACGCCGCACGAGGGACGCGTGACCATTGCGCCCAACCTCGGAAGCCAGGCGCACGCCCAACTCCAGAGCGTCTACCAGGTCAACTGGCTCCACAACCAGTTCAAGTTCTTCCAGATCCAGTCGCTGGACATCTCGCAGGAGTCGCGCGTCGGCCAGGACAAGACAGACTATCTGAATCATATCCGCCCCATCCCGGGGCGTTACTGGCAACTGGCCGGGGTCCGCTACCTGCTCGGCGCCAATGTCATGCAGACTCAACAGGGCCCCATCCGCTACGTGGATCTGCTGAACCAACAACTCGACCCCAGGCAAAACCGCTTCCGAAATCTCTTCGCATTTTCCATTTTCGCCACGCCGGACAATCCCGAGGCCCAGGTGCGGGTCGAAACCAACGGCCCCTTGGCCATGATTGAGTTCGCCGGAGCCCTCCCTCGCGCCGGCGTCTATCGCCACTGGCAAACCGTCGCTTCCCCAGACGCGGCGCTGACCGCCCTGAAGGACCCCGCCTTGGATCCTCGCAAGACACTCATCATCGATGGCGAAATGCCGGACGAACCCGCCTCGGAACCCACGGAAGTCCTTCCCGCCAAGATTGTTGCCTACGAACCCAAGCGCGTCGTCATCGCGGCGGAAACCACCGGTCCAGCCGTCCTGTTGCTCAATGATCGCTACCATCCCGCCTGGAGGGCCTACATTGACGGCAAACCCACTGAAATCATGCGCGGTAACTTCATCGCCCGGGCCATCGCCCTGCCCGCCGGGGCTCATGAGGTCGAATTCCGTTTCGAACCGGGCGGCAAGTCCCTCTACGTCAGCCTTTTGGGACTGGCGGCAATCGCCGGCTTGGCCGGCTTCTCCATAATGAGCCGCCGGACGAATCCACCGCTGCCCGCCACGATCAAAACCTCTCCCGGGCCCGGCGCGGCGTCTCAGGACGCGAGCGCAACTTCCGCCGACCGACCCGCCAAGAATTCCGACTCCCCCTCCAAGTCGAACAAGTCCAAGCCACGCCGCAAGAAGCGTTGAGCGGAAGAGCCTGCCCTCCGCTCTGTCGGAAACATCAATCAGGCCCGGTTCGCACGAAGCCGGACATCATGGCTTGGCGGGAAGCGACACGACAACGCAAACACCCGGAAATGGGTCATTCCCTTAGTAGGGCATAAGGTAATCTATCATTGCTTTTACCTTGGACAAAATATGGTCAGAATTCCTCCAAATCAGGGTTGGTCGATTTCCCATCGCTCCCCGATATTCACGCAGGTTGTCGTGAAAGCATTTGAACTAGAGGCCTTTGAGCCGCGGCTGCTCTTGTCGTCAGACGGACTATCAGCCGCGACCCTCGACGTTCCTCCGCCAGACGATGCCACCCTCAGCGCCATCGCTGTCGAGGATCAGGAAGTCAGCGCCTCAAATCTGGAGCAACCAGCCCCCCAGCCTGCCGACCTCTTCTCCGAAGTCGAAGGCGAATCTCTCGAAGCGCCAACTCCCTCCGCCCAAATCGCGCGGCAAGGCGTCGCGCTACAGAACCCGCTCCCGGATCTGACCATCTCGAATGTTGTGATTCCGTCCTCGAACTGGACGCACAGTTTCCTGGTCCAGTTCCGGATCACCAACTCCGGCTCGGCTGCCGTGAGCCAAGCCTATTCCGGCTTCGCCATCCAGCATTGGGTCGCCGTCTCCGATTCCGCCACCTACGACTCACAGAACATCATCTATTCGACCCAATACGGTCACGACTCCAGCACGATGTATCTCGTTCCGGAGGGTGGGTTGGGTGTGGGCGAAGCTTTGACATGGACATCTGGGTGACTCCGGATGAATGGTCGCTACCCAACATGGTGGGAGCCCGATTCGTCCACATCATCACGGACGCGTGGTCCGAGATCGAGGAATCGGACGAAACCAACAACCTCTCTGAGGGCCACTCCACCACCCTTTCCACCGCGACAGTCGACCTTGAACCGACCTCGATCACCGTCCCGGCCAACGCTTCCCGCGGTTCGCCGCTCACCGTCAACCTGACCATTCAAAACACCGGATCCGATCCGGCCACCGGCGTGAACGGCCAACTCTACGGGCAGGTCTACATCTCGACGGACCAGCAGTTCGACGCTCCCATGTGGGACAACGGGATGATCGTCGGCGACGAGGCCATGGGCGGTTTTCTGCTTGAGGGACTCGCGCCGCTCGACGACGGGACCAGCGCCATGACCTCGCTGGAGTTCTCCCCGCTGGGAGATCTTGATCCCAACACCGACTATTTCATCATTGTCGACGTCAACGGAGCCCCGTTCGACGGCCATCACGGCACACCTCAACAACAGGCGGAATCCAACGTGGCCAACAACGTCATCGTGTCCTCAACCGCGACGCGCATCGGCCCTCCCGCCGCGGATCTCGTGGTGACCGCCGCCGGGGCCGGCGCCGCATCAGGTGACGCCCTGACAACCGTGGATGTCAACTGGACCGTTCGCAACCAGGGTTCACAGACCGCCGGAACAACCTCCACCGATCCCTTCAACGGCCTTTGGTGGGACCGGGTCTACCTTTCGAATGACGCCACCCTCGATGACGACGACACCCCCGTCACCATCACCTCAACCGAGTATGGCGACGACTACCTGAACCGCGCGGAATCCCTCGCCGCGGGCGCGGACTACACGCGGATGGAGACCATTCTGCTTCCGGACCGAAGCGGCAGCCATCTCATCTTCGTCGCCAATGCGAACCAGTCACAACCCGAGGCCGACAACGACAACAACACCTTCGTCGTCCCCTTCACCGTCAATCACACCCCCTCCGACCTCGTCATCACCAACGCGCAGATCGTCTCAGGAACCCTCGCTCCGAACAATTGGATCACCGTCGAATACACCCTGCACAACAATGGTCCCGGAGATGCGACCGTCTTGGGATACCATGGCGCTTGGAACGACTATTTCTACCTGTCCCAAGATTCCGAGTTGCAGACCCAAACCGATTATCAGGCCACATCCAACTACCAGGGCCAGACCCTGGCCGCCGGCGCCTCGCGAACCATGAGCGTGAGCATCTACCTGCCCTCGGGAACCCAATATGACAACCTGCTCATCCATGCCGATTTCGAAGGCTACAATGCCTCGCTGGCGCCGGTGTACCGCAAGATCGAGACCGATGAGACCAATAACTTGTTCGTCCTCCCGATCCCCTACCCCAGCTCCGACCTGGTGGTCGCCTCGGCCAGCCTGGATCCGGCCATGCCCGGTGGAACCGACCGCGCCTTCGACCTGACCTACACGATTGACAATCAGGGGACCACGGCAACCTCCGAGTTCAGTTGGTACGACTACATCTACTACTCGACGGACAACCAGTTCGACCCTCAATCCGACACCCTGCTTCGGGATCTTTACATCTATTCCGGCAATACATCGCTCCCCATCGCCGCCGGCGGATCCTATTCCCAGACGGTCTCGTTGACGCTGCCCACCAGCGCCGCCTCCGGCAACGGTTGGCTGTTTGTCCAGACCGACCGGTTTGACGCCGTCAATGAAACCGACGACGACAACAATGTCTTCATGAAGGCATTCACCGCCGGGCGCAGCGACCTGCGCGTGGACAGCGCGGACGCTGAGTTGATCCCCACCATGCTGGGCGATTTGGGAGTTCCGGATTTCTTCACCCCAGACGCCGCGACGCCCTTCGAATTCCGCTTGGGTGAGAATGTGACCCTCAGCGCCCTGCGAACGCTCCACGAGGGAACGGCCCCGGCGTCCGTCACCTTCACCCTCAAGGATTCCCAAGGCTCTGTCCTCGGATCCTGGCCCGCCACACAGAACGGCTCCGACCCCAATCTCTGGGAAGTGACCGGCCTTTCGCTGTCTCTCGTCCCCGGCAGCTACACCGTGGAGGATTCCGAGCCCGCCACCTGGCTGGAAAACGCCTACGATAGTGATCGCGGCGTCGCCCAAGTGGCATTCACCCCGGATCGTTCGTCCGCAAGCCCGGTCCAAGTCATTCAAGGTGAAACCGTCCGGCTGAACTGGGCTGTGACCAACGCCGACTCCAACGCCCTCAGCGGCAACTGGTATGACGCCTGGTATCTGTCAACCGACAACACCTTCGACAAACAACAGGACACACAGATCGACAGTTTCTTCCAAAGCCACAATCCCCTGAGTGGTTCTACGCAATACATGCAGAGCGAAGAACTGGCCATCAATGCGCCCGGGGGCGGCACGGTCTACCTGTTCCTGGTGACGGACAACAACAGCTGGGTCCTCGAAACCAGCGAAACCAACAATGTGTCCGCCCCGATCGCCGTTGAGATCGTCGCGCCCGATCTGGTTGCCAGTTCCTTCTCCGCGCCTTCCTCCTTGATCGTGGGCAAGCCCTTCCTGGCCAACTGGATGGCGACCAACAGCGGCTCCGCCACCACCACCGATTCCTGGCACGACGGGCTTTACCTCTCCGACGACGCCGTCTGGGACTCGAACGATTTCGCCATCACCAGCTTTGATCAGTCCGGACGCCACCCGCTCCCCGTCTCCGGAACTTACTCCAACTCCGAGTCGGTCACCTTGGGCGGTTCCGCGCCGCTGGGGCAGAAATACCTGATCTTCAAGCTCAACGACGACAGCTACTACCGCTTCGGGGAATTCAACGAATCGAACAACACCATGGCAGTCATGGTGACCGTTGCGGCTCCGGACCTGGTTGTCTCCGAGGCCGACGCCCCCGCGACCATCTCCTGGGGCGAGAACATCCGGATAACCTGGGACGTGACCAACAACGGCTCCGTCGAAGCCGCGCAAACCTGGTCCGACTACATCTACCTTTCCGACAACCCGACTTACGAATCGGGCTCGGACACCTATCTGGGCAACGTCTTCCATTCAAACGATCCCGTTCTCGGAGCCGGTTCCAGCTATTCCGAGGACTATTCCTTCAGTTTCAGCCAGTCCGTCACCGGCGACCGATACCTGCTCATTGTGACCGACCGCTGGAACAACCAGGGCGAAACCGACGAAAACAACAACCTCCGAGCCATCCCCATCCGTGTAAACGACCCGCCCGACCTCGCCATTTCCGACGCGAACGCTCCCGACAGCGGCTCCCCCGGCGGCGCAATCGAGGTTGATTGGACCGTCGCCAGCACAGGAGGTCCCGCCGGCGGAACCTGGTCCGACACCGTCTTTCTCTCCTCCGACAATGTTTGGGACTCCAGCGACACGCAGCTCTATTCCCAAGGCAATCTCGGGGTCGATCTTGCTTCCGGCCAAACCGCGCTGATCTTCGACGACGGCTACTCATGGGTGGAAACACCCCTGAACCTCAACCAGACTTCGGCCGGCAATGGTGTGACCTTGGAGGCCTGGGTCTATCCATTCAGCTCGGACAGCTACGAATCCCCGGTGATCTCAACCAGCTTTCGCGCCTCCAACTACGACTGGTCCATTCTCCACCAAGACGGAACCTGGCGTGTCTACAACGGCGCTGAATCCTTGGACACCGGCATCGCCGTGGACCTGAATCAATGGCAGCATGTGGCCGCAGTGTTCGACCCCGACACGGGAATCGCCTTCTATAAGAGCGGCGAATCGACGCCTTACACCTCGCCTCAGATCGATTTCACCAACGACGACGAACCCGTCAACGTTGTATCCTTCGCCAACTACCGCTGGTATGGCTTTGACGGCATGATCGACGACGTTCGCGCCTGGTCCTCAGCCCGGACCGGCCCCGAGATCGCCGCCGCGCGCGACGGCAGCCTCGCAGGCGATGAAGCCGGGCTCGAAGGCTGGTGGAAGTTTAATGAAGGACAAGGCGCCGCCGCCGCCGACAGCTCCCCCAACGGCCGTCATGCCACCTTGACGGGCGATTCCCCGGAGTACACTCCCGCATGGATCTCCGAAGGCAGCTACACCGTCAACCGCCTCGTTGATCTGCCCGGGAACGCAGCTGCCGGAGCATGGTTCCTCATCTTCTGGACAGATCGCTACGGCCACCAGCCCGAGTCTGACAACGACAACAACCGCTTCGTCGTCCCTCTCAGCATCGAATCCGCCGACCTCACCGTCTCCAATCCCTCCGCTCCCGCAACAGCCTCGGCCGGCGATTCCATCACCGTCACCTGGCAGGTCGCCAACTCCGGCTCCGGCTCCGCCAACTCGACCTACTGGTATGACCGCGTCTACCTTTCCGACGACAACGTCTTCGACAACGGCGACCAGGAACTGGCCTCATACTACCGCGACAACAGCGGCGGCCTCGCCGCCGACGCCCTCTACGACGGCTCCCGAACCTTCAACCTCCCGAACGACGCCCTAGGCTCGAAGTTCATCCTGATCGTCGCCGATGCGAACGGCAATCAGGGCGAGACCAACGAGACCAACAATGTCGCCTCCGTCGCGATCAGCCTCAACGCCCCGGACCTCGTCATCATCAGCGACGGCGCGGACGCCCCGACCGCTCCGACCCAGGCCGTCCTCGGCGAATCCATCGCGCTGACCTGGAGCGCCAAGAATATCAGCGAACACGCCACCAACGTCTCCTGGTATGACCGGATCTACCTGTCCATCGACAACCAGTGGGATGAGTCCGACACCCTCCTCGGTTCGGCCTGGAACTCTTCCGTCCTCGCCCCCAGCGAACAATACGACCGCAGTTACTCCGTGACACTGCCGGAGACCGACGCCCAAGGCGCCGTTTACCTGTTGTTCTTCGCCGACGGCTCCAATTCCCAGGGCGAAACCGACGAGACCAACAACGTCGTCGCGCTCAACATCCAGATCGCCGCGCCGGATCTGACCGTGACGGACATCACCGCCCCGGCGTCCGCTTCCCTAGGCGAGACCATCGACTTCTCATGGACGGTCCAATCCGCCGGCCAGCCCGCCAACCGCGACTGGTACGATTGGGTCTACTTCTCGACCGACGCCACCTTGGACGGCTCCGACCAGCGATTGGCCACTTACTGGACCGGAAACAACACACCGATCTCCGCCGACGGCTCCTACACCGAAACGCGCTCTCTCACCCTGCCCGCAAACTCGAGCGGAACCTACCACCTTCTCGTGAAAACCGACGGCTCCCGCGACCAGGGCGAATCGAATGAAGGCAACAATCTCGCATTCCATGAAATCCAGCTCCAGGCGCCCGACCTGGCCGCCGAACGGATCACCGTGCCGACCGCGTTGACCTCCTCGCAGCAGTTCCAGGTCTCCTATCGCATCGGCAACCCCGGCAACGCCCCCGCGCTCGCCCTCTGGACGGACGCCATCTACTTCTCAAACGACGCCCAGTTCGATCCGGGAACCGACATTCTCCTAGATTCCTTCAGCGCCGCCGGGCGCGTCCCGCTGGCTTCCGGCGAAGCCTATTCCGGCATCCGCAGCGTCCGCCTGCCCGCCGCCGCCGCCGGGACGTACTACCTGCTGCTCGTCGCTGACAAGGACGAAACCCAGGGTGAATCAGACGAGTCCAACAACGTCGCGGTCAGCGCGGCCCTCACGGTCTCCGTGCCCGACCTGACCCCGACCGGCTTCACCACCCCCGCCTCCGCCGCGCCCAACCAGACCATCCCGGTTTCCTGGACGATCTCCAACCCCGGGCCCGTCGCCGCGCCCGGACTCTGGCAAGACCGCGTTTACCTCTCCTCCGACGACGTGTTCGATCCCGACACAGACACGCTGCTGTTGTCGCATGATCACGGCCTCGCCGCACCGGTCGCTGCCGGCGGCAGCTACGCCATCGACGCCAACGTCAACCTGCCGGCGATCGCGGTCGGAACCTACCGCCTCATCCTGGTTGCCAACGGAAACGAAGCCCAGGGCGAGTCGAACCTGAACAACAACGTCCTCGTCGGATCCCCGCTCCAGGTCGAGGCTCCCGACCTCAGCGTCACGGATCTCCAGGCTCCCACGTCCGTCAGCGTCCAGCAAACCGTCTCCATCACCTGGACCGTCCACAACGCCGGCCCCGGAGCCGCGGGCGCCGACCGGTATGACGCAGTCTATCTCTCCAACAATGACCGCCTCACCGGCGACGACCTGCGGGTGACCGGCTTCGATGTCTCCAATGTTTCGCCGGTCCTCAGCGGCGACTCCTACACCCTGACCCGCGAAATCACGATTCCCGCCGATGCCGACGCCACCTACAACTACCTGATCCTCGTGACCGACGACCTCGAGGAACAGGGAGAATCCGACGAGGCAAACAACGAACGCGCCATCGCCGTCACGATCACCCCGCCCCCGGACCTGAAACTCATCGCCCAGTCCACACCCGCCGCCGCCGCCGTAGGCCAATGGATCGATGTCGCCTGGACCGTCGCCAACGACAGCTCCACCATGGCCTTCTCCGACTGGGTGGACCGTGTCTACCTGAGCGACGACAACCAATTCGACGGCGCCGACCTGCTGCTGGCGTCCTCGACCATCAACGCGCAGACGCCGCTGGCCGCCGACCAGAACTATTCGGTCAATGTGCAGGCGCAGCTTCCGGCCCAGGGCGTCGGGACAAAATACCTCATCATCCGCGTCGATGCCGACGACCAGCAGACCGAGTCCGTGGAAAACGCAAACAACTTCGTCGTCCGCGCCATCACCATCTCCGATCCCGATCTCGTCGTGACCGCCTCGACCGCGCCAACGGCCGCCAGCTGGGGCCAGCGCGTCACCGTGGAATGGACGGTCAGTAACCAGGGCAGCGGCGCCGCAACCGGAACCTGGCATGACCGCGTCTACATCTCACAGGACGATCAACTCGACACGGCCTCCGACCTGCTCGCCCTGGAGGTCCATGCCGGCGGCTTCTCACCCCTCGATCCGAACGCGACCTACACGCTCTCCCGGGAAATCACCCTCCCTTCCGGCCTCACCGGGACGGTCCATTTCCTCTTCGTGACCGATGCCCGCGAGACGCAGACCGAATCCAACGAGACAAACAATGTCCAACCGCATTCCCAGTCCACTTCCTTCAACGCCGCCGACCTCGAGATCACCGACCACTCAACGCCGACCACCGCGGCTTGGGGCGAGCGCATCGACGTATCCTGGACCGTGACCAACAATGGCAACGGCGAGGCCCTGAGCGGCTGGTGGGACTACCTCTATCTCTCGTCAGACAACCAGTTCGACAGCAACGCCGACACCTACCTGGCGTCGCGTTATCACTACAACAACGAACCTCTGGCGCCGGATGCCGCCTACACCGTCAGCCTGAACGGCTTCGATCTCCGCGCCATCCCGGCCTCCGCCGGAACCGGCTCGCAATTCCTCATCCTGATCACAGATGTCTACAACAGCCAAGCCGAGTCCGATGACGCTGACAATCAAATCGCCCTCCCTCTCGAGATCCGTTCCGCCAACCTCACGGCCGGCCAGTCAAACGATATTCCAGCCGCCGTCGATTCAGGCAAAGCGGTGGATCTCACTTGGAATGTGACCAACGCCGGAAGCGGCCATGCGACCACCGGGTGGGCCGACGCCGTCTTCCTGTCGACCGACGACGTCCTTGACGATCAGGACCTCCGCCTCGGGACCTTCTCCCGGAATGACGCGCTGGCCGCAGGGGACGCTTATTCGGCCACCGGCTCGATCACAATCCCGAGCGGGTTGACCGGAAGCCGTTACCTCCTGGTCGTGTTCGACTACTACAACAATCTCCCGAGGCGGATGAAACCGACAACGTCCTCGCCTCCCCGGTCACCATCAGCGCCCCCGACCTGCGGATCGGCGACGTCACCGTGACCTCCAGCAACGCGACGCCCGAAACCTTCGCGACCGGCGACACCCTGACCGTCTCCTGGACCACGACCAACACCGGCGCCGCCACCGCTGATCGGACCTGGTACGAGCGGGTCATCCTCACCGCCGACGAGTTCATCGGCAACTACGACGACATCCTCCTCGCCAACATCGCCCACTCATCCCCGTTGGCCGGCTACGATTCCGCCCCCCGCAGCATCGAGAAACTGATCCCTTGGGGAATCGCCGGCGACTACCAGCTCATCATTCGCGTCGATTACTGGAACTACCTCCCCGAATCCGACGAAACCAACAACGCCCACGAGCAGGATCTCACCATCGATTTTGCCGCGCCGCCCGCCGACCTTGAGGTCGAAACGGTCGTCGTGGACGAATCCGGTCTCACCGGTCAGGACGCAACGGTCTCGTGGCGCGTCGCCAACCTGGGCACGGCAACCACCCCCGAAAGCCTCTGGTATGACCGCGTCTGGCTGTCTGACGACGACGCCTTCGGCGGCGACACCTTGTTGTGTGAACGCCGGTCCGAAAGTGCGGCGCCGGGCGGGCGAAAAGTGCGGCGCTTG
>CAZFLK010000192.1:0-10539 GCA_964519245.1 uncultured Verrucomicrobiota bacterium | reverse complement strand
AGCGAGGTCAAGGGATTCGGTCGCCAGAAAGGCCACACCGAGATCTATCGCGGCAGTGAATACACCGTGGACTTCCTGCCGAAGATCAAGATCGAGGTGGTCGTTGCGGACGATCAATCCGGGGCCGCCGTGGAGGCTATTGCGAAGGCAGCCAAGACCGGCAAGATCGGCGACGGCAAGGTCTTCGTCCTGCCGGTCGAGGAGTCCGTCCGGATCCGGACGGATGAAAAGGGCGCCGAAGCCCTCTGATTCGAAATCGATTGTGATCCACGAATCCACGGCCGGCGGAGGCGCGATGCCTCCGCCGGTTTTTTTGCGCCTGCGGGGGCTTCGGGACGACTGCGGCGAGCGAAGCTCATCGTCCGTTGACGATGCCCTGGGCTGACATGGGATCGACCTTTCGGGCCCAGGATCTGCACAATTGTGACGAGCGCTCACGCGAAGGCCTGAGGGGGCTCGGCCTTGCCATGGAGATTTGCGCGTTCATTATCCGAGGATGATCAATAAAGCATCCATGGGGCTTCGTGGCGCGTCGGCGGGAATTCTATTACTGCTGGCAGGTAGTATCGGAAATCTGCTTGCGGCTCCGGGCGCGTTGGTTTCGGTCGGCGGAGGGACGATCGGCGACGAGATCAGGAACCGGTTCATTGAACTTGCCGGCGGGAAAGCGGCGCGCTTGCTGATCGTGCCGCAGGCGTCGAGCCTGCCCACGGCCGGTGAGAAGCAGGCGGCGCCATTCCGGGAGAAGGGCATGAAGCATGTGACCATTCTGGATTTGTCGGATCCGACGAAGGCGAGGGCGGCGATCGAAGCCGCCGAAGCGATCTGGATTGGCGGCGGGCAACAGAATCGGTTGATGGATCGCCTGGAGGAAGCGGAGGTCGCGGCCACAATCCGGAAACGACATGCCTCAGGCGTTCCCATCGGGGGAACCAGCGCGGGCGCCGCGGTCATGTCGGAAGTAATGATCGCGGGAGACACGCTGCCGCTCGACAAGGGGTTGGCCTTGTGGCCGCAGGTGGTGGTTGATCAACATTTCGTCGTGCGCAAGCGATTCAATCGCTCGCTGCGGACGATCATGGGGCATCCGGCCAAGGTCGGCGTCGGCATTGGCGAGTCCACCGCGGTCGTGGTCAACTTTGAAACCAAGAGCGCGGAGGTCGTCGGAGCCGGGGTGGTGACGGTCATTGACGCGAGAACAGCCAATGTCTCCGGATCGGGAGAGGGGAGCGAGCAAAGCTGGCGGGATGTGCGGATACACTGGCTCCAGGCGGGCGAGAGCTTTGCTTTCGGACGGTGACGTAGAAAAGAAAAGCCCCGCGCTTGATCGGCGCGGGGCTCTTGAATTGTTGGGGTTGGCGCTGGCGGCTCAGACGATCTTCTTGAACCACTTGGCGTCGCCGGGAACCGGGATCGGGTATTGTCCGTTCTCGTCCGGTTGGCTCTTCGGCGTGCCAAGCCATTTCTGGGAGCCGTCGTCGAACTTGAGGTCGTCCGGCATGGTGCTGATCTCGGAAGCGAGGGCGGCGTCCATCTCGATTTTCTTGCCGGTGTAGGTGCACATGCGGCCGAGGATGGCCGTCATGGTGCTCATGGCCCCGTATTCGGCCTCGTTGTAGGCCACGTTGTTGCGAATGGCGTCCCAGAAGGGAAAGTGCTCCATCTGGTGTCCGTCCTCGCGTTTCTGCAGGCGCAGGCGCCAGGCGTTCGGACCGGTGAGGTTGAACATGCGGCGGTTCTGCTCGAAGTCCGCCTTGCCCTTGGTGCCGACCACGTGCTCTTCCACCGCGGTGTAGGTACCGCGGATGTGGCGGCATTGGCTGTAGTTCCGGGAGCCGTCGGCATACTCGAATTCCACGAAGTGGTGGTCGAAGATTTCGCCGTCGTCGATGCCCTTGCGGACCTCGCGTCCGCCCATGCCCTGGGCGCGAACCGGATAGCCGCCCTTGACCCAGTTGATGACGTCGAGGTTGTGGATGTGCTGTTCGACGATGTGGTCGCCGCAGAGCCAGACGAACTGGTACCAGTTGCGCATCTGGTATTCCATCTCGGTGGGCTCGCGCTGCCACTGGTCGCGCAGTCCCTGGCGGGTGCCCTTGTGGCCGACGGGGTTGCCGTTCCAGTAGGAGCGCATGGAAACGACATCGCCGATCGCGCCGTCGTGAATGCGCTGGATGGCTTCCATGTAGGAGGGTTGGTGGCGG
The DNA here is from genome assembly GCA_964519245.1 of uncultured Verrucomicrobiota bacterium. Lineage (GTDB taxonomy): Bacteria > Verrucomicrobiota > Verrucomicrobiia > Limisphaerales > JAYPEY01 > JAYPEY01. The sequence goes on along the minus strand of CAZFLK010000192.1, from coordinate 8,335 downwards.
CGTTGCAGTCCCACCGCAACCTTGAGATTTTTCTTCTTGGCCTCCTTGGCGGCGGCCAGGACCTTGCGGACGCCGGGCGCGTCCACGGCCACGGGCTTCTCAAAGAACACGTGCTTGCCCTGCTTGATGGCTTCCTCGAAGTGAATGGGACGAAACCCCGGGGGCGTTGCCAGCACGCAGACATCCGCCTCCGCAATGGCCTTCTTGTAGGCGTCCTTGCCGACAAATTGGCGGGAGGGAGGCACATCCACCTGGTTCGGATGCACCTTGCGAATGGCGCTGAGCTTGTTGGCGAGCTTGTCCTCGAACGCGTCGGCCATGGCGACGAGTTTCACGTCCTTGCCGGTGTTCATGGCCTGGATGGTCGCGCCAGAGCCGCGGCCGCCGCAGCCCACGAGAGCCAGTTTCAGGGTGGTGTCCTGCTGCGCGTGCGCGAAGCGCTCGACCGGAAGAGCGGCCATGGCGCCGGCGGCGAGGCTGGAGGACTTGAGGAAACGGCGACGATTCACCGCGTTCAGCTTGGAATTCAGTCTTGGATCATTCATGGGTTGCATTGCAGGTCACGCCGAAGAGGCGTTCAGTTGAAACGGATGGCGGAAGTTTAGTCGCCCTGGAGCGCTTGAACAGGATTTTGTCAGGGGAGCGCAGGCTTGGATCTGGGAAGGGCAAGACGGAACGGGGCGCGGCCGTGTCGGAGGCCAAACGCAGCGGCGGGGTTGGTCAAGGGGGGCTTGGTCAGGCTCTGCGCGGATCGGCCGAACAAGGCGCTGCGGCTGCCCCCGAACGACCTGAGAACGGGACACAGCCGCGCTCCGGCGAGATTCAACCGTGGCCCATTCGGTTGGAATGATTGTCTCGTGGGTTGAAAAGTGCGGCGGGGCCCGGCAGGTTTTCCGGCTTTGCGGAGATTGCGATGGATGATGCGACAAAGAACACGGCTGCGGCGACGGGCCGATTGCATTTGGGCGATGTGCCGGCAACGGCGCTGATGACCCTGGCGTGTCGGGCCGCGGAGACGCAGCTTGAGCGCCCGATTCTTCGGGACCCCTTGGCGGCTGAGTGGTTGGCAACGTTGAGGCCGCGACTGGAGTCCCCCGGGGCTGAATCGCAGCCGTCAGCGCGTTTGTTGGAGGCGCATCCGGCGACCCAGGTCTATGTTGCCTTGCGCGCGCGTGAGTTCGACCGGATCACGGCGGCGTTTCTGCGACGGCATCCGCAGGGTGTCGTCACGACCTTGGGTTGCGGATTCGATACCCGGTTTGCTCGCGTGGGAGATTCGGGGGGGCGGTTTGTCGAATTGGATGTGCCGGAGATCATCGCGGCTCGACGCGTTCTTCCGCGGGCCGAAACGGACGGGCCCGCCATCGCCTGCGATGTCATGGATTTTGGTTGGATGACCGAGGCTGCGACGGGGGCGGAGGCGCCGATGCTGTTTCTGGCCGAGGGACTGTTCATGTATTTGAAGCGAGAGGCAGCGGAAGTTTTGGTTGGCGAGTTGGAGCGGCGTTTTCCGGGCTCGGAGATGGTGTGCGAAGTGTTCAATTCCTTTTGGTTGGCTCCGGGCCGTCGGGAAGGGCTTGAGGTCAAGTTGCAGCGTGAGCTTGGATTTGGCCCGGGGGCCATGTTTCGCTCGGGCGTGGCGGAGGCGGCGGAGTTGGCTGCCTGGGGTCGGAACATCGAGATTCTGGGGGAGTGGATGCATCTGGATGAGGAGGAGGCGCGGCTCGGCCGGTTGAGGAAGTTGCGGCATTTTCCGCAGTTTCGTCGGCGGCAGTGGGTGGTGCATTGTCGGCTGGGAGGCGCTTAGAATCCTTTTCAACCGAGGTTCGGGCGGTTAAACCCTGCGCATGTCCGAATCTGAAACGAAGCCGGCGACGTCGGCGTCGACGGCCGTGGGTCGGTTGTGGGAACGCAAGACCGGTCATCCGGCGGGGCTTTCCACACTCTTCTTCACGGAGATGTGGGAGCGCGCGAGTTACTATGGCATGCGCGCCCTGCTGGTGCTGTTCATGGTGGCGAAGGTTGAAGACGGCGGGATGGCCATGGATGGGAAGACCGCCGGGGCGATCTACGGACTCTACACGGCGTTTGTCTACCTGGTTTCGCTTCCCGGGGGATGGATCGCCGATCGATTGCTGGGCGCGCAGCGGGCGGTATTGGTCGGCGGCGTGGTCATCACCGCCGGTCATTTCACATTGGCGTTGCCCGGAACGGCGGCGTTCTTCGTGGGACTTGTTCTGGTGGTCATTGGCACCGGCTTCTTGAAGCCGAACATCAGCGCGCTGGTGGGCGAGTTGTATCCGGAAGGCGGGGCGCGACGCGACGCCGGCTTCACGGTCTACTACATGGGCATCAATATCGGCGCCTTCATCGGGCCGCTGATCTGCGGCTATCTGGGCGAGGAAGTGAATTGGCACCTGGGCTTCGGCGTTGCCGGCATCGGGATGCTGTTTGGGGTGATCCAGTATTGGTTCACCCTGAAAGACATGGGCGCCGCCGGTCTGGAGCCGCCGCATCGTCGCGAAGCCCCGGGCTTGGATCCGGGGTGGTATTGGGTTGCGGGAGGCCTGGGAGCGGTGGCGATTGCGGTCCTCCTCGGTTTGACCGGCGCGGTGGATTACCGGCCGATCGACCTGGCGGCGAACACCACCTACGTCATCGTGGGAATGGCCGTCCTGTTTTTCGGCCATGTCTTTTTGTTTGGCGGGTTGGATGAAACGGAGAGGAAGCGGACGACCGTGATCGTGGTGTTGTTTTTTGCGGCGGCCATGTTCTGGGCGGGCTTCGAACAGGCGGGGTCTTCCTTGAACCTCTTTGCAAAGGACTTTACCGATCGCCAGCTGGGACTGATCGACTTCGAGATCCCGGCGAGTTGGTTTCAATCGTTGAATCCGTTCTTCATCGTAACCTTTGCGCCGGTTTTCGCCTGGGTCTGGGTCGGGTTGGCCAAGCGTATGTTGGAGCCGTCCATGCCGGTGAAGTTTGCGATCGGCTTGATCCTGCTGGCGGCGGGGTTCCTGCTGATGGTCTTCGCGGCGAAGTTGGCGGCAGGCGGGGCGCAGGTGGCTTCATCCTGGCTCATCCTGACTTACCTGTTGCACACCATGGGCGAACTCTGCCTCAGCCCGGTGGGATTGAGCTCGGTGACCAAGCTGGCTCCCAAGCGGTTCTTGGGGCAGATGATGGGAACCTGGTTCCTGGCCGCGTCGTTGGGCAATCTCATCGCCGGCTTGATCGCCGGCGATTTCAGCCTGGAAGACGAGGGGGGTGAGCCGGGATTCCTGCTGGGTTGGTGCATGCGGACCTTTGGCATGGATGTCCTGCCCGCCCTGTTTCTGCAGATTGTTGTGACGGCCTCCGTGTCCGGGGCGCTGTTGCTGATCTTCGCCAAGCCGGTCAAGAGGCTGATGTGCGGTGTGAAATAGGCGGGGCGCTTACGCGAAACGAATGACTTGCCGCACGACCTCGCCCCGGTCGAGCGCGTCGAAGCCCTCGTTGATGTCCTCAAGCGCGAGGAAGCGGCTCTTGAGCAGTTCGACCGGCAATTGGCCTGCCTGATACATGCGGATGAAGCGGGGAATGTCGCGTTCGGGGATACAGGATCCCATGTAGGAGCCGCGCAGCACGCGTTCCTCCGCGGTGAGGGAGACCGCGGGGATCTCCAGCTTGCGATCCGGATGGGGGAGGCCGACGCTGGTCGTTTCGCCGCCCCGGGCGGTCGCCGCGTAGGCCTGGGCCAACACCTTCTCGCTGCCGACCACCTCAAAGGCGTATTCCACGCCGCCGTGGGTAAGATCGCGGATCGCCTCGACAACGTCTTCCTTGGATGCGTCCACCGTATGGGTGGCGCCGCATTGGCGAGCCAGATCGAATTTTGAGGCCAGTGTGTCGACCGCGATGATGGGACCGGCTCCGGCGGCGCGGGCGCCCATGACGGCGCTGAGGCCGACGCCGCCCAGGCCGAAGACGGCCACGGAAGCGCCCGGCCGGACTTTCGCCGTATTCACCACTGCGCCGACGCCGGTCATGATCGCGCAACCGAAGAGGACGGCCGTCTCCAGTGGGACCTCGGGATCGATCTTCACCAATGATTCCGGCATCGTCACGGTGAACTGCGAGTAACCCGACACGCTTTGATGGTGGTTGATCGCTGCCCCGGAGGCGTTGTGAAAGCGGCGGGAGCCGTTCAGCAGCGTTCCGGCGACATTGGCCTCGTAACCGGGTTCGCAGAGGGCGGCCCGGCCGGTCTGGCAAGGTTGACAATGGCCGCAGACCGGCACGAACGAGAAGACGACATGATCACCGGGTTGCAGAACTTTCACGCCCGCGCCCACCTCGCGCACCGTGCCGGCCGCCTCGTGGCCCAAGGCCATGGGCATGACGCGGGGTCGCGAACCGTTGATGACAGAAAGGTCTGAATGACAAAGGCCGGCTCCGCCGATCTCGACCAGGACTTCGCCCGGCCCCGGGCCGTCGAGGTCGAGTTCCTCAATGACCAGCGGCTTCGATTCCGCGTAGGGCTTGGGTTTCTCCATCTCGTAGAGAACGGCGGCTTTGGTCTTCATGGCAATCCTGGTTGGCTTTAGAGCGGAATCTGGTCCGCCAGTTCCTCGGCAGGATAGGTCCAGATCTCGGCGAGGGTGGGGTGGTAATGCGGCGTTTCCGCAAGTTGATGAACGGTCATCCGGGCCTGCATGGCGACAATGATCTCGTGCAGCAGATCGCCGCCCATCGGACCGACACAGGCGCCGCCGATGATCTCGCCGGTTTCCCTGTGCGCGATCAGTTTTACGAAGCCATGGCGCGCCTCCATGATCAGCGACTTGCCATGGTCGTCGAAGGGGTAGCTGTCCGCGAGAAACGGGATGCCCCGGGCTTCGGCATCGCGCTCGGTGAGTCCGACCTGCGCGACCTGCGGGTCGGTGAAGACGATGCTGGAGATCACGCGGTAGTCGATCTCTCGAACTCTTTCCGGATGCGCGATGTTGTGGGCTGCTATCTCGCCCTGTTGAATGGCGATATGCACGACCTCGTGGGGGCCGGCGCAATCACCCGCGGCATAGATGTGCGGGACGGTGGTCTGCATGGAGGCCGACGTCTTGATGTGACCGGAGCGTTCGAGTTCCACGCCGACACCTTCCAGGTTCAGGGAGCGGGTGTTGGGGGAGCGACCAAGACCGTTGAAGATCTGCTCGGCCTCGATGGCAATTTCCTCGCCCTCGTGCTCGAGTCGCACGATCTTGCGACCGTCCTGCGCCGAGGCGGACAGCAGGCGCGTGCCGACGATGACCCGGATGCCCTCGTCCTCCAGCGCCTGCGTCACGGACTTGGCTGCATCCGCGTCGAAGGTCTTGAGGACCTGGGGGCTTCGCTGGACCACCGTGGTCTTGACTCCAAACCGAGCGAAGAACTGAGCGAACTCAAGGGCAATGGGGCCGCCGCCCAGCACGATGATCGATTCCGGAAGTGTTGTCAGCTTCAAGGCGTCGTCACTCGTGAGACAACCGACCTGCTCAAGGTCCGGCAGCGGCGCGGGAGAAATCCGGGAGCCTGTGCTGATCACGAAGTGTCGGGCCGTGACACGTTCGCCGCCCCGGAGGCGCAGGGTGTGAGCATCGTCGAAAGAGGCGGTGTCGCGAATGAACTCGAAGCGCCCGCTGGTCAGTTGCTCGCGGCGATAATCGGCGAACTCACGGATCATCTCGTCCTTACGGGCCATGGCTTTGGCGATATCAACCCGCACTTCCGGAACCTCGATGCCCCAGGTTGATGCGTTGCGGGCGAGGTGGGCGATCTCGGAGGCGTAGAGCAGGGCTTTGGTGGGCATGCAGCCTCGCAGGATGCAGAGACCGCCGACCTCCTCTCCGCCTTCAATGACGACGGTCTTGAGGCCTTTGGAAACGGCGGTTCGCGCAGCGGCATAGCCTCCGCTCCCGCCGCCGATGACGGCGACGTCGAAGTCGAAGGCGGGTGGTTGTTCAAGCGGTTCATTCATGGTGGTTGCCCGAGAAAAAAAGGCCGGACGGGAAGCCCGTCCGGCCGATGGTGAATGGTTTCGCGCCGCCGGGAATCAGAGACCGAGGAGGTTATGTCCGGCGGGGGTCCGGGAGAGTTCCTGCTCGACCGTGCGCACGAGGATCGCGATGACGCGACGTTGGTTCTGCTCGTGCTTGGTCAGGGTGTCGGATTTGGCGAGGTAGGCAACATGGTTCTCGATGCCTTGAAGAGCGATCAGGGAGATTTCCAGTTTCTCGCGGAGGGATTCGCCATCCGGGGTCTTGTGCTCGAGGTATTCGAGGATCTGCTCGGTGATGGACTTGGCGAATTCCTGGCCAGCGGTCGGATCCTCGGCAGTCTTGATGAATTCGGCGATGGAGTCGCCGTGGGCCTCGAGGTAGGTGTCGAGTTGTTCGCCGAGATCGTCGGAGGATTTCTGGGCGTAGGTGCGCATGGATTCCACGATCTTGGCCTGAAAGTCCTTGCGGTATTCCGGAATCTTGGCGAGCGCCTGCTCGGGCAAGCCTTGCAGGAGTTGGGGAATGCGGGATTCAACTTCCGACAAGGCCTGTTGCGAATAGTTGTCCACCTGGGGCTTGGCGATCGCCATGATCTGGAGCGTGGCTTCGTCCGGATCGGTGTAGCCGCTGATGATGGTGGTGACCGCGATCATGTAGGTGGCCACGATGGCCGCCACAACGCCTGTGCCGATGCGCGTGTTCTTGAGGCTCTTGCGAGCCTGGGCGAGTTGCTCGTCGATGTAGTTCTCGGCGGTTGATTGGCCGCCGGCGGCCGGCTTCGATTCCGGCGTCTCCGATTTGCTGTTGTTTTCGTCGCTCATGTTGGGAAGTGGGTAAAGGTTGTGAGTGCGGGGTCAGGGGAGTTTCAATTGGCCGTCGAACTCCTCTTTGACGATTTCGAAGACGAGGGTCGCCATTTCCCAGGGGGCGTCCTGGTCGAGCAGGTCGAGGTCGTCGTTGTCGTCCTTGATCATTTCAATGTGTTGGACGATGCCGTTCACAGCGATCAGGTGATTGATGAACATTTCCTCGATCAGCTTGTTGAGCTCCCGCTCGATCTCGGTCTGGAGGTTGGCGAGCGCCGAGGAGATCTTCTCCTGAGTGACGTCGGGATACATCTTGCGGATCTTTGCCTCCCGTTCATCCAGCATTTTCTGGAAGGTGTCCTCCATCACGACCTCCGCTTCCTTCTGCAATTCGTTGGCCAGGGAGACGGCTTCCTGTTGCGCCTTGGCGGTAATCTCCGGCAGGCGGTCATTCAGCTTCTGCAGTTCGGTCTTGATCGCCTCGGTAGCGACCTTTTGAGCCTGCTCGAGTGTTTCCTTGAGATCGGGTATGATCTGTTTGTCCGCTTCTTCCTTGAGGTTGGCGAGGAGCTTGTCCTTCTTGGGGCCGTCCTCCACCAGAGACGTTACATTCGATTTCAGGGAGAGCAGGCAGATGACGACGATGGCCAGAACGGCCACGACGCCGCCCAGCTTCCACCGGCCGGCTTCCTTCTTCAGGGCTTCCAGCTCTTGTATCTTTTTGTTTACCTCTTCAGATGAACTCATGGTTGATGCTGTGTGTTTCGGTTGGTTGGTTGGTTGGTTTGGGGGGAGGGAAGTGGGAGGCGAGGGTTGTTAATCAAAGTCGCAAACACAGGTGTAGCCGCGGATAACGGGTGCGGTTATAAGCGGAAGGAGGGCGGAAGTCAATTTCGAAAGAGACCAAACGGAAACTTGGCGCTCTTTCCTGAGAAAATCCAGTGATGGTGGGAACATTTTTTGGCCCCGGCTGGAGAATGCGGCTTGTCGATGACGGCGGGTCAGAATTGCGGCAGCGGGTGGCCCTGGCGGAAAGGGGTATGGTGTCGACAATGAAACAACCCGCCGGAGAGATTCCGGCGGGTTGTGTGTTGGGGTGGAATTGGAAAGGCGCCCGTTCAGACGCGATCCGGCACGACGAAGGGTTTGCGGTATTCGCGGCGCAGGAGGGCGTCGGCGTCGGTATTGCCGATGAATTTCTCGACCTTGGGATCCATGTTCAGCGCCGGGCCGAGGGTGAGCGGGGTCTTCTTGAGGTCGATGCTGTGGATGCCGAGGTGTTCCTCCATGCGGTCGAAGGCGCCGCTGGCGTCGTAGTCCGGCTTGATGGCGTCCTCGATCTTCTCGACCGAGGCGTGGGCGCCGAGGCGGTAGGAGATGTTGCCGGTGTGACAGAGCGCGCTGGAGAGGTGGCCTTCCCAGATGTCGGCGTTGAGGTCGGTGTGTTTCCGGGAGTGCACGGCGTTGATGAAGTTCTCGAAGTGGTTCACGGATCCTTTCCATTCCTTGATC
>CAZFLK010000191.1:0-10631 GCA_964519245.1 uncultured Verrucomicrobiota bacterium | reverse complement strand
CCCCGAGGTGAAGGGCAAGCTCACCGGCATGGCCTTCCGCGTGCCGACCCCGACCTCCTCGGTCGTCGACCTCACCGTCCGCACCGAGAAGGAAACCAGCTACGCCGAAATTTCCGCCGCGTTGAAGACCGCCAGCGAGACCTACCTCAAGGGCTACCTCAACTATACCGAGGACGCTGTCGTCAGCACCGACTTCATCCACTGCTCTGCCTCGTCGATCTTCGACCAGGGCGCCGGCATGGAGCTGAACAACCGCTTCTTCAAGCTGGTGAGCTGGTACGACAACGAATGGGGCTACAGCAACCGCGTCTGCGACCTGCTTCGCCACATGCTGGCCAAAGGCCTGTAAGCCGAAGTCATTCCTTCCTGCGAACGGCGATCCGAAGTGATTCGGATCGCCGTTTTTCTTGTCCGGATCTCGAGGTTGTCGGGACGTCGGTTCTTCCGAGGCGAATTCGGCTCTTCGCACCCTTGTCGCAAACTGACTGGGTTGATAGCTTGGAGGGGATCTACGGCATATCCATGAGCGGGCATTCACACAATCATGATTGCGGGCATTCGCATGACCCTGGGCACGATCACGGCCACAGTCATGGCGCGCCGGCGGATGTGCGGCAATTGACGCAGCAATTGCGCGACCACGCGCAGAAGATCACCGGACCGCGGCACGCGATTCTGAATGTGCTGAGCGAGCATCAGAAGCCGCTGACCAACAAGGAGATCTTCGCCAAGCTGCCTGAAGGCATGTGCGATCTCGCCACCGTCTATCGTTCCATGCACATGCTGATCAAGATGGGGATGGTGACCCGTTATGATTTTGGCGACGGGACGGCCCGCTTCGAACTGAACTGCCCCGAGTGCGACAGCCATCACCATCACCTGGTCTGCAACCAGTGCTCCAAGATCATAGAACTTGAGGAGTGTTTCCCCTCGGAATTGGAGCAGGCCTTGGCGGCCAAGCATGGGTTCGCCAAGATCAGTCACAAACTCGAGTTCTTCGGCGTCTGCCCGGATTGCCAGGCGGGCGACAAGTCCTGAGAACGCCCGTTCGCTCAACCCCAGACTCAACCCCGTTCAAGCATGCAACATTCTCCCGGATTCCTGATGGTGGTCGATGAGGCCAAGGCTCGTGTGATGGAAATCACGATGGACGAGACGCGCCAACGATTGCGAGCCAACCCCGAGGCCGTTTTGATCGATGTCCGCGAGGACGGCGAGTGGGACAAGGGGCGTGCGCAGGGCGCCGTCCACCTGGGCAAGGGGATCCTGGAGCGCGACATCGAGAGCGTGATCCCGGACAAGGACGCCGAGGTGATCATGTATTGCGGAGGCGGGTATCGCTCCATCCTGACCTGCGACGCGGCGCAGAAGATGGGCTACACGAATGTCCGGTCGTTGATCGGGGGCTACAAGGGGCTGGTTGAGGCGGGCTGGCCGATGGAGGGGTGAGCCCGCGAATCGCGTAGCGTAGGCGTCCCCGCCTACGGGTTGGCCTGGCGTCCCGCCCGGTATTTCGAGTCTTGCGGCGAGACGCCGCCAGAACCCGCAGCTGGGACGGCCGCGCTACAGCGGAAGGGTAGCGCAGATTTCCAAATCTGCTGAGCTCGGGAAAAGAATAATGGCTCGGGCATGGCCAACGCCTGCCGGTTTGGAAACCTGCGCTACGGAAGCGAGGTTCTGTTGGAGATTTTCATCCTTCCTTCAACACCGCGCGACTGACGCGCATGACATTGCCGCCGATGATGCGGCGGATTTCATCATCCTTGAAACCGCGTTGCACCAGGCCGACCGTGAACAGCGGCCAATTGGTCCAGGCCATGGTCTGGGAGGCCTGCGGTTTGGGAGTCAGTGATCCGGGAGGCCAGAGGTAGCGCCATTGGGTGCGGGCGCGCGGCGCGCGTCCGGCTTTCCGGTTCTCCGCAGAGGCATTGCGCGAGGTGTAGGAGACGTCGGTGCCAATGGCGACGTGCTCCGTTCCAAACTTCTTGGCGACGCGTTCGATGTGATTCAGCAGCATTCGGATGTCGCCATCGCCGCCCAGGAAGGCGGGGATGCAGGCCATGCCGATGTAGCCGCCGGTGTCGGCGATGGCCTTGATCACATTGTCGGGTTTGGCGCGGATGTGCTCGTTGATCGCGGCGACCGCGGAATGGCTGGCCACCATCGGTTCTTCTGAACGTTGCGCCGTCTCCAGACTGGTCTGCCAGCCTGAGTGCGCGACATCCGCGATGACCCCGACGCGATTGAGTTCCTTGACCACGGAGACGCCGAAGTCGCTGAGGCCGGCGTTGGCGGGTTCGGCGCAACCGTCGCCGATCATGTTTCGCCGATTGTAGGTCATGTGCATCATGCGGATGCCCAGCTTGTAGAAGACCCGGATGTAACGCATTTCATCGGGCACGCTGACCCAGTCCTGGGTCAGGGGCACGCCGTTGCCGGTCAGGTAGAGCGCGCGCTTGCCGGCCTTCCAGGCAGCCTCAATATCCGCGGGCGTGGCGGCCTTGACGATGAAGTCCGACATCCTGTCGGTGACATAGGTGAAATTGGCCAGGCGCTTGAGCAGGCGCATCGGGGCCTGGCCTTCCTCGCCCGCGTTCTGGAAAATGCAGGTCACGCCTGAGGCGCGCCAGGCCTGCTGGAATTCCTCGCGCTCTGCGGCGTCGGTCACGCAGCGGGTCATGCCCATGTCCTCGCGCAGGTCCTGCAGTTCGACCGGGGAGGCGTTGGCGGCGATGGCTTTTGCCATCCGTTCGCCATCGATCGCGCAACGCGGGGAGAATCCGTAGGAATCAAACACCAGCGAATTGGCGTGCAGCTCCAACCCGTGTTCCAGGTCCCGTTGGCTCGGCTTCAGGACGCTCAGCGCGAGCTGCCGGGCCTTGGCGATCACCGGATTCGGATGATCCGGACCGAAGAGTTTTGCGGCGTCCTTGGTCGCGATGGCGGCCCGTGCGGATGAAGCGGTGAACCCTGTGGCGGCGACGCCGGCTCCGAGCGTGGCAGTCGCGAGGAATCGACGTCGGTCAATGGTGGAATGGTCTGTCTTCATAATAGAGTCGCATCCAAGAGTAGCACGGGATTCATCCCGTTCGCATGGCTTGGGAAGGCGAAGAGCTTGGGGTTGAGTCGGACATCGCAGGGCTTCATTGGGCCTCGGCTTGAAACACGGAGCGCGCAACAAGGGGAATGAATTCCGATCTGCGGATTCACCGTGATTTCAATCTCACCACCCAGACCCGGTTGTCGGCGCCGTAGCCCATGGGGATGGTGTAATCGTGGGCGTGCGGCGACTTGGTCTGCATCCATTCGGTGACGGTGACCCAGGTTTCGTTGGGGCTCACCTCGGTGACGCCAAAGTTTCCCAACCGGGCGCCGAACTCCGGAACGAGGATCTGTTCCGTGGCCTTGATGATCTGCAGTTTCTCCGGGTCGACCTGCGCGATCAGCAGCGGCGCGCGGTGGCGGAAGACGTGGTCGTTGCCAACGCCGCGTCGCGTGTAGACGAGGAAGAGTCCCTCGCGGCGTTTCACCCAATGCTGCTGGGTGTTGTAGTTCCCGAGGTCGGAGCCGTCGTCGAAGGTCCACTTTCTGGGCTCGGAGTAGTTCAGGCCGTCGTCGCTGACCGAGATGTAGCCGTGATCGTCGTTGCGCATGGTCAGGTAGAATTTCTTCCCAAAGCCCGTGACCGAAGGCTCGTACAAGCCGCGCTTCACGGGAATGGTCAATTCACTGCCGTGCTTCAAATAGCCCAGGGTTTCGCCATCGAACCGGCACCAGGCGACCGCCACGGAATACTGTTTCCGGCTCGGTTCCTTGAAGTAGAAGGGCAGCAGGATATCGCCGCTCGGCAGGTCGTAGCGTTGCGAACAGCCGGCGCCGGCGTTCTTGAATCGCGGCTCGTCCGGAAGCTGGAGAATCTTCCACGGCGACCAGGTGTGGGTCGATGGATTGTAGACGGAGTAGGGCGTCGCCCGTTCGCGCACATGCTTCACCTTGTTGTCCTCGTAGACCACGGTGTGTCCCGTGCCCAGCAGCGTTCCGGTCGGCTTGTGATAGCGCGGCCAGAAATCGCAAACCGTCATGTCGATGCGATCGCTCACTTTCTGCCGGGCAAAGACTTTCTGTTGCTCTGGCGTCGTCCAGGTCTTGCCGAGGTCCTTGGTATAGGAACTGTTCAGCGCGTAGAAGACGTCCGATCCGCTGAGCTTGAGCTTCTGCTGCGTCATGACGACCAGCGGTTCGTCCGAAAGATTGCCGCCGGACTTTGGCGGAATGGCGCCGGCCCTTGCATGCACCCAGCAGAAGGTCTTGTCGAAGCCCTTGCTCGCGACGGCGCGTTCGATGGTGAACGGCAGCTTTGGGTTGTCGATCACCGCGCCCCTCGCCGCGGTGAGATCGAACCAGGCCTTCGCGTAGCGTCGGCCCAGTTCGCGGAAGCCGGCGGCGTCGAAGTGCACCTTGTCGCCCTTGTGATTGAGTGCGTCCGAGTTCACGAACGCGGCGCGAAAAACCTTGGAGCCGAGATCCCGATGCGCCTGGTCGACGAGCTTCTTTGCATCGCTCCAGGGGCGCTCCTTGAATTGCCCCATCTGTCCGCCGATGAAGGGAACGTTCGGCGCGTCGAGTTCCTTGCGGAAGCGGGCGATCAGCGCGTGCAGTTTCTGTTCATAGGTTTCGGCGAGGCCGGGTTTGGAATCGGATTCGCCCTGGTGCCAGAGGATGCCCTTCAACTCGCCGTGCTTGAGCGCGTGTTTGGCGCGCTGGATGGCGTCGTCCCAAGGGTGGCTCTTGGTGGGTTTGTAGTAGGCTCCTTCGACCCAACTGTCGATCGGCGACCCGCCCACCGCGCAGGGGATCAGGCCGACAGTAATGTCGGGATCCGTCTTGGCGATTTCGCGACCAAAGGTTCCCCCGATGCCGACGCCGGCAATGCCGGGCTTGTCGAAGTGGAGGGGCGCTACGGCCGGTTTCCACTTCAGATCCTTGGATAAGGCCAGCACGCGCGGGTGCGGCCGCTTGTCCTGTTCCGCGATTTTGCCGCGCCCCGCCATGTTCGACTGGCCGACGAGCAGGAACAGGTGAAATTTCTGCTTGGGCGGCAGTTCCGCGGCCTTGCCTGACGTTGGTCTGAAGAGCTGGATCAGAAAGGCCGGGAGCAAAAGCAGCAGCAGACGCAGGGCGCGGCGACGTGAAGATGGAGAAAGGCAATGGTGCGGCATAAGCGGGAACGTTCTGTTCGGTTGTGGCAAGTATTAGCTACCTGACGGAGGATGTTCAACGCGCTTTACAGGGGGGGCGCAACTCCCGCCTCGCGTGCAGCGGGCGAAGCCGCTATATACGCGCCCCATGACCGCTCGATACCTGGCCTGTGACCTTGGCGCGGAAAGCGGCCGCCTGATGTTGGCGACGCTGGATCATGGAACGCTTTCGCTTGAGGAGATTCACCGCTTTTCCAACGATCTGATCCAGACTGCCGACGGCTCCCTGCATTGGAACATTCCCGCGATACTCGACGAGGTGAAAGCCGGCTTGAAGAAGGCGGGGGCGATGGGGTTGGAAATTGCCGGATTCAGCGTCGATTCCTGGGGCGTGGATTATGTCCTGTTCGACGACGAGGGCGAATTGATGTCGCCCACGTTCTGCTATCGCGATCCCCGGACGGAGCGCGGCGTGAAGGCGGCCTATGAGAAGACCGATTGGGAGACAATTTTTTCAGAGACCGGCATCCAGTTCATGCCGTTGAACACGCTCTTTCAGCTGATGGCCGAATTGCCCGGGCGACTTGAACGGGCGGACTTGATCCTGGGCGTGGGGGATGGGATTCACTTTCTTCTTTCGGGCAGTCGAATCATTGAGGAGTCGATGGCCAGCACTTTTCAGTTGTACAATCCCCGGACTCGCGATTGGTCGGACAAACTGATTGAGATGCTGGAGTTGCCACGGAGTCTTTTTCCAGAGATCACGCCGTCGGCCCGACGCCTTGGGCCTTTGTTGCCGCAGGTGGCGGACGAAGCGGGGTTATCCGGTGTTGAAGTCATTGCGGGCTGCACCCACGACACGGGCGCGGCCGTGGCGGCGGCTCCGGCGAGCGAACCGGGTTCCTGGGCCTACATCAGCTCCGGCACCTGGTCTCTGATGGGCACGGAGCTGGTTTCGCCGATTGTCACGGACGCCTGCCGGGAGTTGAACTTTACCAATGAAATCGGCTACGGCGGCTCCGTGCGGTTGTTGAAGAATATCATCGGACTCTGGTTGATTCAGGAGTGCCGACGACAATGGGAACGGGAGGGGTTGAACTACGATTACGAGGAACTCACCCGTTTGGCCGCCGAGGCCGAGCCCTTTCGTTCACTCATTGATCCGGCCGATGCGCGCTTCGTTGCGCCGGGAGACATGCCGGGCCGGATTGCGGCTTATTGTCGGGAAACGGGGCAACCGCAGCCGAACGAGGCCGGCGCGGTTGTGCGTTGCGCGTTGGAGAGTCTGGCCCTGCTTTACGGGCGGACGTTCAGGGAGATTGAATCGCTGACCGGGGAACCGATCGATCGCCTGCACATTGTCGGCGGCGGTTCCAAGAACCGCTTGTTGAATCAGTTGACGGCGAATTCGGTGGGAGCGGTCACGGTGGCGGGGCCGGCCGAGGCGACCGCCGCGGGGAACGCGTTGTTGCAGGCCATCGCGCTCGGGCATCTGGATTCACTGGACGCCGCGCGCAATGTGATTCGCCGGTCGTTCGGGTTGGAGACCTATCGACCGGAAGACGGGGAGGAATGGGCGGCGGCCCGAGCGCGGTTTGCGAAAATGACCGGCGGGTGAGGAGGAAGTCGAAGCGGTCCCGCGAGGCGAGTCGCCGACTACCTTTCCGGCAACGCGAAGGCGACAAGGCTGCCGCCCCGGGGACGTCCGGACTTGCCGCCGCCGGCGGAGATGACGACGTATTGGCGGCCGTTGACCATGTAGACGCTGGGCGTAGCGTTGCCGCCGAAGGGCAGCTTGGCTTTCCAGAGTTCCCGGCCGGTGTCCTTGTCGAAGGCGCGGATGCTTTCATCTGCGGTGGCGCCGATGAAGATGAGTCCCCCGGCGGTGACCACGGGGCCGCCGTAGTTTTCTGTTCCGGTGGGCGGGATGCCCTTGGCGGTCAGTTCGGGATACTCGCCGAGGACGACCTTCCATTTGATTTCAGCGGTATTGAGATCCACGGCATTGAGCGTGCCCCAGGGCGGCTTGATTGCTGGATAGCCCTCGGGATCCAGCCAACGCCGAAAGCCGCCGAAGGCGTAGGATGGTTCTTGGTCTGGCTTCGTTCTGCCGGCTGATCTGGAACCGCCTTCGTTGCGGGAAGCCCCGGGTGAGCCATTGCTGAGAACGTAGTTGAGAATGGCGGCGCGACGTGCCTCGGGCATGGTCGCGTAGCCGGGCATGCGGCCGCCGCCGCGTCGGGTGATCAACTCGACCTCCTCGGGCGTCTTTCGTTGGGCGATATCGACCAGCGGCGGGAACTGCATTTGAGGGTTGCCCTTGCGATCGAGGCCATGACAGGCCGCGCAATAGATCAGGTAATCCTTTTCGCCGGGCACGAGTTTGGAGCCATCTGCGCGCCGCGTCTCCACCATCTGCAGCAGCCAGGGCATCTCATTGATGTTGACGTAGTAGATGCCGTCCGGATCCGCGGCGCCGCCGCCCCATTCCATGCCGCCGTCGAAACCGGGAAACATGACCGTTTCATTCAGGCTGGGAGCCGGGAAGGGGCCGAAGTTGGGCGAGGCTCGGATCCGGTCGAGCGTCAGTTGATGGGTTTCCGGCGAAATGTCCGAGGCGTCGGCCTCGGTATAGCGTTGGCGCATCAGCGGAGCGGGCTTGGTCGGGAAGGGTTGGGTGGGCCAGGCCTTTTCTCCGCGAAGATCAGAGGCCGGCACGGGGCGCTCCTCAATCGGCCAGAGCGGCTCCCCGGTGACGCGGTTGAAGCAGAACAGCAATCCGTGCTTCGTGCCTTGCGCGACCGCGTCGACCTTCTTTCCGTTGTGAGTCACGGACAGCAGCACGGGGGGGCAGGGAAGATCCTTGTCGAGCAGGTCGTGGTGCACGATCTGGAAATGCCAGATGCGTTTCCCGGTCTTGGCGTCGAGGGCCAGGATGCAATTGGCGAACAGGTTCTTGCCATGTCGTTTGCCGCCGTAGAAATCCGGTTCAGCTGTCTTGGTGGCGACGTAGACAATGCCGCGCTCGTCGTCCAATGCTTGTCCGCACCAGGGCATTGTGCCGGTGGCGGTTTTGTAGGCGTCCTTGGGCCAGGTGTCGTGACCGAACTCACCGGGGCGCGGAATGAGGTTGAAAATCCAACGGCGTTTGCCTGTGCGGACATCGAAGGCCCGCACCGAGCCGACGCCGCCGCGGCCGCCGACGATCAACAGGTCGCGGTAGACAACGCCCGGGGTGTTGAGTCCTGACCCAAGATCGATGAAGCCATCCTTGCCGAAGCTGCGAATGACCTTTCCAGTCTTGGGATCGAGCGCATAGAGGAAGCCGTTCACCGCCGTGAACAAGCGGCGTTCCCCGCCTTCCTCATTAGCCCAGTAGACGAGGCCGCGTTGTCGGGCGCGGCCCTTGCCGGCCTTTTCCTTTGCGGGGTCCCAGGTCCAGATGGGGTTGCCGGTCGCGGCGTTCAACGCCACGACCTTGCGGGATTGCGTGGGCGTGAAGAGGACGCCGTCAACGATCAGGTTGTTGGCTTGGTACTCCGCCTTGTCGCCGGTCTCGAAGGTCCAGGCGACTTGGAGTTGAGCGACGTTGTCCCGGTTGATCTGGTCGAGTTCCGAGTAGAGGTTGCGTTCCTTGCCGCCGAGGTAGACAGGCCAGTCGACGCTCTTGGCGGCGGCGTGGGAACGGTGCGCAAGGACGATGGTTGCGGCGAGGACGACGAAAACGGAGAGGCGGTTCATAGGGTTTGGCAGGTCAGTAATCCTTTTCCATCAGACTGTTCAGCACGGACTTTTGCCATTCGCGAAGCTGCTTCTTCATGGTCCTGACAAGCTCCGGCTTTGACTTCGCCAGGTTGTTCTTCTCTGCCAGGTCGACGTGTAGGTCGAACAATTCGACGCCGCTGTTCTTTGAGGCGTCGATGATGAGCTTGTGGCGATTGTCCATGAGGACGCGCGGCCCCATGAAATCGATCTCCGCGATCGACGGATGGTGGTGGTTGACGAAGTTTCGGGTGGGAATGCCGCGCATGAGTTTCACCAGCGGGGTGGTGCCTTTCTGGAGTTCCGGATCGATGTAGGGCTGGCGATCGCCCCGTCCATCGGGTCTGTAGCTGAACGCCCAGAACTGAATCGGCTTGGGCCGGCTCTTCATGACGCCATCAAAGATCGGAATGAGGCTGATGCCGTCCAGGGGGCGTTTCGGCAGCTTCATGCGAACGATGCCGCACAAGGTGGGAAGGATGTCGCTGGTGACGGCGGGGACAGGCGAGCGCATTGGTTGGGAGATGCGCGCGGGCCATTCGATCAGGCCGGGGACGCGGATGCCGCCCTCGTACATCGTGCCCTTCTGCGCGCGGAGCGGTGAATCCGCCACGCCGCTGGCGGGCGTGCCGTTGTCGCCGCAATACCAGAGCAGGGTGTTGTCGCGCAGATCGTTTGCCTTCAGGAAATCGCGCAGTTGCCCGATGGAGCGGTCCATCGCGGTGATCTCGGCGTAGCGTTCGCGGAGGACGTCGCGCAAGGGCCGCTTGGTTCGGCCGCCCGTTTCGTTTGACGTGAGCGAGACCATCTTCTTGGCATATTTCTCGGGAAGGTTGTCGTAGAGCGCAAGGTCCTTGGGCAGGCCGCTGTAGGGTTCGTGCGGCGACCCGAACCAGACGATGACGAAGGAGGGTTTGCCCGCCTTGTTTGACTTGTCGATGAACTGAATGGCGGCGTCGATGATGATCTCGGAGCTTTCGCCTTTGATCTGTTCCGGCTTCCCGCCGTTGCGTGAGAGCGTCGGGTCGAGTTCGAAGAAGTTGTCGTGGGAGAGCCATTCGTCGAAGCCCATGGCTCCCGGGCTGGTCGGCGATGCTTTCTTTACGGGGCCGACGTGCCATTTGCCGAAGTGCCCGGTCGCGTAGCCCGCCTCTTTCATGAGGTGGCCTACGGTGATTTCCTTGGGGCGCATGGAGTGGTTCGGCGTGAAGGTCCCGTAGCGGTTTGGATGACGGCCGGTCAGAAAGCTGCCGCGGGTGGGCGAACAGGAGGGATGCCCGGCGTAGAAGCGGTCCAGTCGTAATCCGGTCGCCGCCATCTCGTCGAGGACCGGCGTCTTGAGATGCTGGTGCCCGTTGTAACCGGTTTCCTCCCAGCCGTGGTCGTCGCCCATCAAGAGAACGATGTTGGGCCGGCTGGCGTCGCCGAAACCAACGGATGCCATGGTGAGGAAGATCAGACAGGAGTGTGTGAGCGATTTCATAGGCTTGACGGACATAAACGGAAACGCGTCTCACGTTCAATCACGGAGTCGAAGAAGAAAGCTGGGTGAAGGAAGTCCCACGGGTGGCAGGGGCGACCCACGGATGGCAGGGGCGACCCACGGATGGCAGGGGCGACCCACGGATGGCAGGGCCGACCCACGGATGGCAGGGCCGACCCACGGATGGC
>CAZFLK010000190.1:0-10681 GCA_964519245.1 uncultured Verrucomicrobiota bacterium | reverse complement strand
ATGGCTCGTGCAGCCGGTGGGGAGAGACTCCGTCGAGCCCATATCAACGTCCCAATACCTGAGGGACGAGTCAGCACGTTTCCGTCGCCACCCGAGCGAACGTGAGGCGAGGCGGCGGCGTGTGTCGTTGCGTCTGGGGCCGGACACGGGTGCGCCTAAGGTTGTGGCTTCCTGTTGAAAGGCCGCATGCGCCGCGGAACAATCCGCGTGAAGCGCTACGCGGGAGGCGTCGTTCATTTCGTTTCCACGACCAGGGCGGTGAGGTTGTCGCGGCCGGAAGCCTCCATGGCTTCCTTGATCAGGCGTTGGGCAGGCGGCAGGTTGACCAGGTAGGGGGGCGGGTTCTGAATGTAGCGCTCCATGCTCTGATCCCAGATGCCGTCAACGACCCCGTCCGTGCAGAGGGCGAAGCGGTCGCCCGGCTTGAACCGGATGGTGACGACCTGCGGCTCCACGGGATCGGGTTGGGCGCCGATGGATCGCTCCAGCAGATGCTTGTTGGGATGATTGCGCGCCTCGCGCTCGCTGAGTTTGCCCTCCCGTCGGAGCCGGCCGGGCACGGTGTGGTCGTCGGTCAGTTGATTGAGTCCGCCCGCCGCGGGAAAGTGGTATACCCGGCTGTCCCCGACGTGGCCAACGAGCAAATGGTCGCCGCTGAACCAGCAGATGCTCAGAGTGGCGCCCATGCCGCGACATTCCTCGTAGTAACGGCCGACGTTCTGGACGCCTTCATGCACCTCCTGGAAGAACTCCTTGAGCACGGCTTCCTTGTCGAGGTCGGAGTCGGTCTTGCCGCGGTGGAATTTCCGGCAGATCAGGTCGGTCAGGGTTTGGAGGGCGGTCTTGCTTGCATACTCGCCTTTCTTGGCCCCGCCCATGCCGTCGCTGACGGCGAAGATGAAATCGCTGTCGTCGGCCGGAGCCTCGCCGACCTTGCCGAGGTAGCGCATCTCGTGCGCGTCGAACATCATGGCGAGGAAGGCGTCCTCGTTGTTGCTGCGCACACGGCCTCGGTGGGTCTGGCCGTTCCAGGTGAAATGCCGGATGCCGTCGCTCATTGGCCTTCCTGTTCCTTGTGGAGACGTTCGAGATCCTCGATGGTCAGTCCTTCTCCGGATTCGGTGATGGTGGCGAATTCGAAATCGATGACGCAGAAGCGTCCTTGGCGGCCGTCGTAGGTGACATTGCGCGCGAAGGGATCGCCGTGAATCACGCCGAGAGACTCGAGTTCGCCGAACAGGCTCTTGAGTTTCGCTTCGCTGAGCTTCTCCACGATCTGGCCGCAGTTGGAGGTGACGAGAATGAGCTTGTCGGGGTCCGAGTCGATCACCTTGGGCACAAACTCGCAGCCCTTTTCCTCGAGGAAGCGCAGGACGCGGACTTCATTCTCGAAGCGTTTGTCCGCGCCGAAGCCGTGGTATTGCTTGTGCACTCGGCCGTCGAAGCCGACCCGCACAGTCGCTCGTTTGGTGTCTTTTACGTCACGCATGGGTCTGTGAAGGGCGGACGCTAGCACAGGCGCGACGCGAGTCAAAGAACGGGGCGGGGCGATTTGGGGAGAAAAGGAGAGAAGACGCTGGAAGTATGGCACGCAGTCTGCTAGGTCGGAGCCAAATTCGAATCGGGGCCCGAGGCCTTCGCTCTGAATCCAACCATCAAACGAGAAAGACACAAGACAATGCCAAGACACAAGCTCGAGTATATCTGGCTCGATGGCTATACGCCGACGCCGAACCTCCGTGGAAAGACCAAGATTGTTGATGAAGAACCCAAGTCCGTGGACGAATGCGCGGAATGGGGCTTTGACGGCAGCTCCACCCAACAGGCGGAGGGCAGCGATTCCGACTGCGTATTGAAGCCGGTTGCCCTTTATCCGGACGGCGGACGCAACAACGCCTCGATCGTTCTCTGCGAAGTCATGCTGCCGAACGGAGAGCCGCATCCGTCGAATGCCCGCGCGACGATTTTGAACGATCCGGACGCCTGGTTTGGTTTTGAGCAGGAGTATTTCCTGCACCGTGGCGGGCGTCCTTTGGGATGGCCGGAAGAAGGCTATCCCGCGCCTCAAGGCGAGTATTACACCGGCGTGGGCTATGTGAACGTCGGCGACGTTGCCCGTGAGATCGTGGAAGAGCACCTGGATCTTTGCCTGCACGCGGGCATCAATCACGAGGGAATCAACGCGGAAGTGGCCAAAGGGCAGTGGGAATTCCAGATTTTTGCCAAGGGCTCGCAGAAGTGCGCCGATGACATGTGGACGGCCCGCTACCTTCTTCTGCGCGCATGTGAGAAGTATGGCGTCGACGTGGAGTGGCACTGCAAGCCGTTCCAGGGCGACTGGAATGGCTCCGGCATGCACTGCAACTTCTCCACCAAGCACCTGCGGGAAGTCGGCGGCGAGGACTACTTCAAGGCGCTCATGGCGGCATTCGAGAAGAACTGCGAAGAGCACATTGCCGCTTATGGTCCGGACAACCACCTGCGTTTGACCGGTCTTCACGAGACCCAGGCGATCGACAAGTTCAGCTGGGGAATCGCCGATCGCGGCGCCTCGATTCGCGTGCCGCACTCCTTCAAGAACAACGACTGGAAGGGCTATCTGGAAGATCGTCGTCCGAATTCTCAGGGCGACCCTTACCAGATCGCCTCCCGCGTCTTGAAGACGATCAGCGAAGTCCCGACTCCCTGATTCGGAAAAAGGCTCATTCAACGACGGCGCCTCTCATTGGGAGGCGCCGTTTTTTTGTTGCTGTCAGGTATGAACGAATTTGATCGATGTGATCAAAAATATACATTTATTCCTGGGCGGCGCTCAAAATGAGCCACACAGGAAGCGGTGATCGGGAAAGAATCTGAAAAAGATTCATGCCGGAGAGTTCGAGAAAGGAGGGCGAAGGCTACGGCTGGGATGGCATGTTTGGTTCGGGTGATGAATTTCACGCATGCAAATGATGCGCCTGGTGCATAATGGGCGCTGCATCTGCTGTGGGGCGGAACCCCCGTCGTTGAACAGGTTGTCGCGAGAGCGCCGGCCCAGTCATCGTTCGGCGCGGGCTGGCACGATACACGACACCGAAGCCAACGACCAACCGACCAATGATGATCAAGACAGCTATTCGAAAGTGGATAACCGGAATGGGGCTCGCGTTTGCCTTGTGCGCGTGGGGCGGGCTGACACTGAGCGCCCAGGACGCCGCCTCGGCAGCCGAGGAAGCGGCTGTTGCAGCCCAGGAGATGGCGGAGAATGGCGACGATACGCTTGCTGGCGAACCGGAAGCGGATGGAGGAGGCGGCATCGACAAGGCGGACACGGCCTGGATCATGGCGGCCACGGCGCTGGTGTTGTTCATGACCATTCCCGGTTTGTCTCTGTTCTACGGAGGGCTCGTCCGCAGCAAGAATGTCCTTTCGGTGCTGATGCATTGCTTCTTCATCACCTGCGTCATGACGATTTTCTGGTTGGTTTGCGGCTATTCACTGGCGTTGACCGAAGGCAATGCCTTCATTGGCGGGTTGGACCGGATTTTCCTGAAGGGGCTGGATCCTGAGGCGGGAGACGGAATACCCGAGTCGCTCCTGTTCATGTTTCAGATGACCTTTGTCATCATCACTCCTGCATTGATTGTGGGCGCCTTTTGCGAACGGATGAAGTTTGCCGCCGTGGTGGCCTTTTCGCTGGTCTGGGCGTTGTTGGTTTATGTTCCGGTCTGCCACATGGTCTGGGGACCGGGCGGATGGCTTCTTGAGAAGGGCGTGATCGATCTTGCGGGCGGCATCGTGGTGCACATCACGGCCGGCATTGCCGCGCTGGTCTTGTGCATCAAGGTGGGGCCGCGCAAGGGGCACCTGACGGAAAAGATGGCGCCGCACAATCTGCCGATGTGCGTCATGGGAACAGGGATGCTCTGGGTGGGGTGGTTCGGTTTCAACGGCGGCAGTGACTTGGGCGCCAGCCCGGATGGGGTCATGGCCATGCTCGTCACCCAGGTGTCCGCCGCGATCGCGGCCATCGTCTGGACCACGATCGAGTGGGTGAAGAACGGCAAGCCGAGCGTCCTGGGCGGCGTCACCGGCGCCATCGCCGGATTGGCGGCGATCACGCCCGCGTCCGGCGAGGTTGGCCCGGTCGGCGCGCTGTGCATCGGCACGGTCTCGGGCATTGTCTGCTGGTATTTCTCGGTCGTGTTGAAGAACAAGTTTCGCTACGACGATTCATTGGATGTGTTCGGAGTGCATGGGGTGGGCGGCTTCGTCGGCACGATTCTGGTCGCCGTGTTTGCGGCGGAGCAATTCGGCGGCATGAAGGATCCCTCCTATTCGGTGGGAACCCAACTGGGCATCCAGATGCTCGCGGCCTTCGGCGTTGCCGGCTATACATTCCTCGTCTCGGTGGCTCTTGCGATCGTGATTGAGAAAACCATCGGTCTGCGCGTCGAGGAAAGCGACGAGCGCGAGGGACTCGATGTGAGCGAGCATGGCGAGCAGGCCTACAACAACTGAGGTCGCTGCGCTTGATTGGAATTCAGACAAGCAACAGAAAGAACAATCCGACATGAAGAAACTCGAAGCGATCATCAAGCCGTTCAAACTGGAGGAGGTCAAAGAGGCCCTTGGCGAGATCGGCATCGAAGGCATGACCGTCAGCGAAGTCAAAGGGTTTGGCCGGCAGAAGGGCCATACGGAGATCTATCGCGGCAGCGAATACACGGTCGATTTCCTGCCCAAGCTCAAGCTTGAGACCGTGGTTGCCGACAACCAGGTCGAGCAGGCGGTGGAGACCATTGCCAAGGCGGCCAAGACGGGCAAGATCGGCGACGGCAAGGTGTTTGTCCTGGACGTGGAGGAGGCCCTGCGCATCCGCACGGACGAGCAGGGCGACGAGGCCATCTGATCACGGGACGCGGGCGTCCGGCCCGGTCATTCGAACATCCCGGCGCGGGCGTCAGCCCGCGCCGTTTCTGTTGGCTGCGGCGTCCGTTGATTGGCCGCAGGCGCCGCTCGACATCCATCCTCACAATCCGCAAACTCGCGCGCGTGAAACAATCGATTGTCACCTTGGATTTGGAGGGGGTTTTGATCCCCGAGATCTGGATTGCGTTTGCGGATAAGACGGGGATCGACGAACTGCGTTTGACGACCCGTGACATTCCGGACTACGACGAGCTCATGCGGGGTCGGTTGAAGATCCTCGCCGAGCGCGGCTTGAGGCTTTCGGACATCCAGGAGGTGATCGGGACATTGTCGCCTCTGGAGGGAGCCAAGGCTTTCCTGGACGAGCTGCGTTCCATCACGCAATGCATCATTCTATCGGACACATTCCTCCAGTTTGCGTCTCCGCTGATGCGCCAGCTCGACTGGCCGACCCTGTTCTGCAACAGCTTGGAGGTGGAGGACGACCGGATTGTGAATTACCACCTGCGCCAACCGGATCAGAAACGCCAATCCGTCATGGCGCTGAAGACGCTCGAATACAAGGTCATCTCCTTTGGCGACTCCTTCAACGACACGACGATGTTGAAGGAGGCGGACGTGGGTTTCCTGTTCCACTCCCCCAAATCCATCCAGGAACAGTTCCCCCAATTCAAGGCGTTCGAAGAATATGCCGATCTGCTCGCGGCGATCAAGGCGGAGCTGTAATCCACGGAGAAAATGTCCGCTTTCAGGGGAGCGGAGGGGCGTCAGCCTTGCGGACTCAGGCGGTCTTCATTTCGGGGCGGGCCAGGCAGACGCTGAGTTTGCGTCCCTCATACTCCTGTTCATTGAATTGCTCGATCGCCTGTTGTGCGGTTGCGCTGTCGGCCATGTCCACGAAGGCCATGCCGTGGGAGCGGTCGTTGCGGCGGTTGCGAAGGACGTGCACATCGGCGACGTCGCCGGCCTGCGCAAAAAGTTCGCGCAGATCGTCGTTGCGGGTCTTGAAGGGCAGATTGCCCACGTAGAGTTTGGTCGACATATCAGAGGCGCCGAAATAAGCGGCAAACCAAGGCGGGAGGCAAGTTTGGATTCACGCGGGGCGGCGGCGGGATCCTGTCGGCCCGCCGGGGTTCGCCGCGCTCGCCGGCTATTGCGGGCAACCGAACAAGCCCCGCTGGCGGATGATGGCGGCGACGCGGGGCGGAACGAGATCATCCCAATCGGTTCCTCCGGCGCGAATCTGCTCCAGCACGTCCTTGGTGAAGATGGAAAGGTTGGCCTCGTTGAATCCGCGCAGCGGTTCGATGTAGCGGTTCTCCATGAGGTGGGAATAGAGGTGCTGAAGGTGGTCTTCCACCCGCAGATTGCGGGCGTCGATGATCGAGTTGTTGGCGGCGTCCTTGTAGGGGAGCACGTAGAGTTTCAAGTCGTTCTTGAAGAGGCGTCCGAACGATTCGAGGATGCCGCCGTCGAGATCCGTGTAGTATTTCTCCTGGAAGACCTCTTGCAGGGTGGGGATGCCCATGACGATGCCGACCTTCTCGCGCGTGTAGCGGAACAGGTAGGCGGCGGCCCGGTGAAATTCGACGTAGTTGGAGATGAGCACGTTCTGTCCCAGCGCGCAGAGGAGATCGACCCGGTCGAGGAAATCCTTGTGATCTATGGTATCCCCGTCACTGAGCGTCT
The DNA here is from genome assembly GCA_964519245.1 of uncultured Verrucomicrobiota bacterium. GTDB lineage: Bacteria > Verrucomicrobiota > Verrucomicrobiia > Limisphaerales > JAYPEY01 > JAYPEY01. The sequence continues at coordinate 4,081 of CAZFLK010000190.1, read as the reverse complement.
TGAGGGTCATTTCCATCAGCGCGGAGACGGACTTGCCGCGGACGCCGGGTTCCTGAACGAAATGCGCACGGGCGCATTCGAGCATTTCGAGGGTGGTTTTGGTGACCGGGCGGAAGGTGCCACGTTCGACGAGGATCGGTTTGTCCCAGAGGACCTCGCCGGGTTGCACGACCTCGCCGTCGGCGAGGAACATGGTGGCGTCGGCCAGGCCCTGTTCCACGAGCTTCAGCGCCATGAGCCGGTTGTCGACCTCGGAGAAGGCGGCGCCGCTGAACTTGATCATGTCGAACTCGATCCGGCGTCGATTGAGGGAATCGAGCAGCGAGCGAAGCAGCGCGACGGGATCCTGGTGCAGGCGGTAGGCGCCGTAGATGAGATTGATTCCGGCGATGCCGATGGCTTCCTGTTGTTCGACATTGCGATCGTCGAGGAGCCTGATGTGCAGGAGGATCTCGCTGGGTTCGGCCTGGGGTTGGTGCTGGAAGCGGATGCCCATCCACCCGTGATTGTCGCCCTTCACGCCCCGGCTTTTGGCGGCGACCGTGTTGGCGTAGGCGAAGAACTGGGTCGTTTCTCCCCGCGTTGGGCCGAGGCGTCCGATGAGGAGGCTCCATTCGTGATCGAGCATGTCCACGAGTCGGGCCCGGCTGACGTAGCGGACGGCCTTGCCGTAGATGGCGTCGCTCATGGTCATGTCGTAGGCGGACATGGATTTGGCGACCGAGCGGGATGCTCCGCCCACGCGAAACAGCCAGCGGGCGACCTCCTGACCGGCGCCGATTTCAGCAAGCGTTCCGTAGCGCTCGCGATGTGAGTTGATATCGGCGGCCTTGGCGGCGGGGGATTCTGCATCGTGTTTCATGGCGGCTCCATGTTGCGGGTAAAGGGAGGGGAGTAAACGGAAAAGGCGCTCCAATTGCCGGATTCGCATCCGGAAAGACGGCTGGCTGCGATCGGATGGACGCTGCGCTTGCGGGACGACAGGGGGATGGGGTAGCTTGCGCGCATGGATGATTACGAATTCTCCAAGGAAGCGGGGGCGGGCGCTCCCCAAGGCCGGCCGGGGGGCGGCTCGCAACCGGCGTCGACGACGGGCGGCGGGGCTCCGCGGGCGACCAGTGTACGGATGGCGATGCCGCCACCGCCGCGCCAGTCGGCGTCCCGAGGCCGGGGCTGGATGTGGTTTGCCTTTTTTCTGATCCTGGCCCTGGGCGTCAGCGCCTTTTTCAATCTGGCGATGGTGGGGGCCATGTTCTCGTCCGGCGGGGGCGGTAAACTGGGGGCGGCCAACGACAATCTGCAGGAGGTGGTCCTGGAGGAGGGGGCGTCCTCGGACAAGATTGCGGTCATCGCGGTCGAGGGGATGATCTCGAGCTACAGCTACGACGGCACGGGCAAGTCCATGGTGGACTATGTGGAGTCGATGTTGGAGCGGGCGACGTCGGACGCAAGCGTCAAGGCCGTGCTGCTGCAGGTCGATTCACCCGGGGGTGAAGTGCTTGCCTCGGATGACATCTACAAACTGATCAAGGAGTTTCAGCGGGACTCGGGCAAACCGGTGGTCTGTGTGATGGAAGGCATGGCAGCGTCCGGAGGTTATTACGTCAGCGCTCCCTGTCGCTGGATCGTGGCGAACGAGTTGACGATGACGGGCAGCATCGGCGTGATCATGCAGGGCTTCAATTTCCGGGGGCTGATGGACAAGGTGGGCGTCGAGCCGTTGACATTCAAGAGCGGTCGGATGAAGGACATGCTGAGTTCCACCAAGCGGCCGGGGGAGATCACCGGGGAGGAGCGGAAGATTATACAGGATTTCATCGATGAGACGTTCGGCCGCTTCAAATCGATCGTCCAGGAGGGGCGGTCGGCGGCGGCCAAGAAGAATGGGGAGGAGGGACGCGGGTTGATCGAGAAGTGGGAGGACTATGCGGACGGCCGGTTGTTGAGCGGCAAGCAGGCCTTCGAGCATGGCTTCATCGATGAGCTTGGCGATTTTGACGACGCGGTTTCCCGGACGGAAAAGATTGCGGGAACTTCCGGGGCGACGCTGGTGGCCTACCGCAAGTTGATCAACTTCGGCAATTTCTTTCGCCTGCTGGGAGAGGGCGGGGGCGAGACGACGGTGAAAGTGGATCTCGGAATCGAAATGCCGCAACTGCATGTCGGGCGGGCCTACTTTCTGCCGGCGGGAATGACCTACTAGTTCGAAGCCAGGGCCATGGAACATGTCACGATCGTCGAGCACCCGTTGGTGCAGCGCAACCTGGCGGTGTTGCGCGACAAGCAAACGGAACGCGGGGCCTTCCGCCGCGCGCTGGCGGACGTCGCGCTGGCGTTGGCTTATGAAGCGACGAGGGATCTGGCGACCCGTTCTGTGACGGTCGAGACGCCGCTGGCGAGGTGCAAGGCGCGGGCCTTGAAACGTGAGGTCCTGCTGGCGCCGATATTGCGCGCCGGGTTGGGGATGTTGGATCCGGTCCTACGGATCCTTCCGGAGGCGGAGGTGGGATTCATCGGGTTGAAACGGGATGAGGCGACCTTGGATCCGATCTCCTATTACGCGAATCTGCCGGAAGACCTGCGGGCGTATGACGTCATCCTGATGGACCCGATGCTGGCGACGGGCGGGAGTTCGGTCGCCGCACTGGACCTTTTGCGGGAGCGAAAGGCGAAACGGATCCGGATGATCAATCTGCTGGCTGCGCCGGAGGGGGTGCGCAAGGTGCGGGAACATTACCCGGACCTGCCGATCTTTACCGCGGCAATCGACAAGAAACTGAGCGATGTCGGCTACATCGTGCCCGGTCTGGGCGACGCGGGAGATCGACAGTTCAACGGTTGAACGGATGTCGGCGCGGGGTTGCCGACCCTCCCGGCGCCCAGATCAAGAGAATGCGGGTTTCGCGTCGGCGGGCAGGGCGGAACCGCAGTAGATGCAGATATTGCGGCGCGCGTTGCTCTGTCGTTTGCAGGAAGGGCATTCCCGGGTTTGCGGCGTCATCTTGCCATCGGCCACGCCGTCCCGCAGATCCACTTCCTGCATCTTGGCGAAGATGTCTTTTTCCTCGAAGTCGGTGGCGTCGCGCAGGAGTTCCCACATGGCTTGGCAGGCCAGGGACAGGCGGTCGATTCGCCGGTTGATCTGCTTGATCTCGGCGTTCTGAGATTCGACGGTGTGAGAGACCTTTTCGACGTCGTTGGCGACGTTTCCGATCGAGCCTGGCGAGGCGGCTTCCCAGAATATATCCATGGCTTGGTTCCTGTGTTTTCTGCTGAGCGTGGAGCGATTCAGTCGACGAGGTTGTCCTTGACGATGCTACTGGAGCGCGCGGCTCCGAGATCGAACGCGGGTTTCCCTTCCTTTGCACGGCGGTTGATGTCGGTGACGATGTTGGCGGAGATGATCAGTTTCCCGGATTTCCCCTTGGCCTGAACGGCTCCGGCGGACAGGCCGGTGAAGGTGTTGCCGGTGATGTTGACATGTTGGGCATCTTCGATGAGCACGCCTTCGCCGGCGTCGCGTCCCATGGGATTCTTGTGCTCGGCGGGACGCTTGTCCTTGCCGTCGCCCATGTAGCTGTTCGAGAAACTGTTGCCGGTGATGGCGATGCGGTCGCTGTTGGGGCCGACGCGCACGCCGAATTGATGAACGATGACAAAGGTGTTGGCCGAAACGGCGCAGCCGTGGGCGTCCTTGAGGTTGACGCCGCCTTCAAGTTCATGGGCGATGACGTTGGCGCTGATGGTGATGCCGTAGCAGTCGCGGTCGAGGATGACGGCGGTTCCGTTGCACTCCTCGATCATGTTGCCCGAGAGAACGGAGCCGTAAGTGTTCTCGATGACGACGCCGTGGCGGAGGTGGTCGTCCAGATTGTTGCCATTCATGCAGAGGTTGAAGCTGTCGGCGCAGCGCACGGCGTCCTGGTTTTCCTCGAAGTGGTTGGCGTTCACGACGATGTCGTGGCCGGAATAGATGTTCAGGCCGGCCTTGGCGTTGTAGGTGAGGATGGAATCCGAGACGCGCGGGTCTTCGTAACAGTTCTCGAGGTTGATGCCGTGGCCGCCGTTGTGATCCACGGAT
>CAZFLK010000189.1:0-10682 GCA_964519245.1 uncultured Verrucomicrobiota bacterium | reverse complement strand
CGTGCGCCGAAGGGCTTAGGGTCAAGCTCGGGCGCCGGACAGGGCGCCAATCAGCTTGCCAAGTTGCCAAGCGAGTGATCAGGGGCAGATGCGCCGACGGTCGGCCCTTCCCGGAATTGAACATCGTGCAACCTCCCGCCGCCCGGCGGGAGCTCAACAATCAGGCGAAACATTCACAGCCGATCAGCCATGACCGACATTGAGGAAGAAATCAAAGAGCCGTGGACGCCCTTGGCGGAGTCCATTGACAACGATGACGCCCAAGGGGTCGTGTCCCTGTTGGAATCGCTGGACACGGCGGACGCGGCCCGGGCCATTGATCGTCTCGAGGAGGAGCAGCGGGAGAAGCTGATGACCTTGGTGGAGCCGGAACGCGCCGCCGATCTCCTCGATCAGATTCCCTATGCGCAAGTGGTGGACATCGTCGACGGTCTGGAGCCGGAGCATGCGGCGGACATCATCGAGGAGTTGCCCAGCGACACTCAGGCTGACGTGCTCGGGGACCTCGAACCCCACGAGGCGGAGGAGATTCTGGGGGAGATGGAGCCGAAGCAGGCGGCGGGCGCGCGACTATTGCTGGCCTACGACGAGGATTCAGCCGGCGGGTTGATGCGCACGGAGTTTCTCGCCTTTCCCCAAACAGCCGCTGTTAGGGACGTGGTCGAAAACATGCGGGCAAACGCGGAGACATACTCGGATTTTGATGTGCAGTACGCGTATGTCGTCGACGGGAACGCCTGTCTGGCGGGGGTGTTGCGCCTGCGAGATCTGTTGCTCAATCCTGCGGGGCGCTGTGTGGCGGACATCATGCTGGGCAAGCCCCTTTCGGTGCACCACGACATGAGCCAGGAAGAGTTGGCGCGCTTCTTTGACGATCATCACTTCGTAGGCGCGCCGGTCGTGGATGCGGACGATCACTTGATCGGCGTCGTGCTGGCGGAGGATGTGGCGGAGGCCGAGGTGGAGGCCGCAGCGGATGATTTCCTTAAGGTCAGCGGTTTGAGCGGGGGCGAGGAACTGAGGTCCATGCCGTTGAAGGTTCGCTCCATGCGTCGACTTTCGTGGTTGAGCGTCAACATCGGCCTGAATGTGATGGCGGCCAGTGTGATCGCCATGTTTCAGGGCACTTTGGAGGCGGTGATTGCGTTGGCGGTTTTCCTGCCGATCATCAGCGATATGAGCGGTTGCTCGGGCAGTCAGGCGGTCGCGGTCAGCATACGTGAGTTGACGATGGGCCTGGTTCGGCCGGCAGATTTGTTTCGGGTGTTGTTGAAGGAATTGCAGGTGGGGTTGATCAACGGTCTTGCGCTGGGGTGTCTTCTGGCGGTGGTCGCCCTGGCGTGGAAGGGGAATGCCTGGTTGGGAATCGTCGTGGGCGCTGCGTTGATGATCAATACCATTGTGGCTGTCTGTCTGGGCGGGTTGATTCCGCTGGTGTTGAAACGGTTTGACCGCGATCCCGCCCTGGCTTCCGGCCCGATCCTGACCACGGTCACGGACATGTGCGGTTTCATGCTGGTCCTGGGGTTTGCCACGCTGGCGCTGGCCCATCTCACCTAGTTCAACCGACACTCTGGGGCGCCGTCGGCTCGGGGGTGGGGACAAGACTGATCAACGCGTCGCCGGCGGCGGCGGGGCGGGCGTCGGCGGTCACGACGGAGAGGTCGCCGTTCTCGCGGATGACGAAGAGCGGGATCGCCCCCGGTCCGTTTTTCTCGGCGAATTCCTTCATGCCGAACTCCGCGGTGAGGTTGGTTTTTCGGACTTCGGCGACTTGTCCGGGGCGGGCGAGGTCGGCGGAGGTGACGCCGGACTGGAACAGCGTTCTACCGGAAAGTTCGGCGGAATGGCTGATGCGTTCGTGGGAGTTCAGGTTGGCCGGCGTCAATTGGTAGACATTCGAGCGTCCGAAGACATGGCCGAAGGCCATGCAGGCGAGGGAGTTCACTTCATCGTTGGAAGTGACCGCAAGGAAACGGCCGATGCCGGAGTAGTCGATTTCCTCCAAGGCGTAATCGGAGAGGACGCTGGCGTTGGCGGTGGCGATTCCGGCCATGCGTGCGCGCTGGGTGGCCCGGTAGTTGGAGTCGATGATCACGGACGGATAGCCGGCGTTCTTCAAGACCACAGCCGCCTTGATCACCCAGTCGGCGGCGCCGGCGAAGGCGACGCCTTGCGGATTGGGCGTTGCGATGCCGAGGCGGCGAGCGATAGGCGCCGCGGTCAAGCCATAGAATGCCACGGTGACCAGGACGACGCCGAAGACGATGGGCACGATGCGGTCCGCTTCACTGGAGTCCCCGCCCATGGCGGCGAGCTTGAGCGCAAAGATGGAAGAAACGGCGGCGGCCACGATGCCGCGCGGGGCGAGCAGGGACAGAAAAATCTTTTCGTTCCGGGTCAGGGCGGCTCCGAGAGTCCCCAGATAGATGGACGCCGGCCGGACAATGGCGATTAGCGCCAGGCTGACCAGCGCGATTTCCAGGGCGTTGGCCGAGATTTCCTCCATGGTGACGCGACCGGCGAGGACAATGAACAGGCAGGAGATCAGGATGATTCTCAGGTTCTCTTTGAACTCGATGATGTGACGCACCGGCGCGTGAGGTTGGTTGGCGAGACAGACGCCGAGGGCGGTCACGGTCAAGAGTCCAGCCTCGTGCTGGAGGAAGTTCGAGACGACGAAGAGTCCCATGGCGACGGCCAGGATGAAGACGCTTTGGAGGAAGTCGGGAATCCAGTGTCGTTTCAGCAGGTGCGTCAAGCCTTTGGCCGAGGCCCAACCGAAGCCGAAGCCGATCGCCAGGGTCGCCGCGAGGTTCTTGATGGCGTGGGCCCAGCCATCTCCCTCGCCGAACACGACGCTGTAGACCAGCACCGCGAGAATGGCTCCCACGGGGTCGATGACGATTCCCTCCCACTGGGCGATGGCCCGGACTTTGCGGCTGGGTCGGATATTGCGAAGGAGCGGGCCGACGACCGTCGGTCCCGTGACGATCAGGATGGCGCCAATCAACAGCGAGATCTCAAGGCTGAAGCGCCCCAAATAGTAGAGCGAAGCGGTCGCCAATCCCCAGGTAATGAAGGCGCAAGGGCCCACCAGTCGCAGCACGGGTTGCCCGGCTTCCTTCAATTCCCGAAATCGCAGGGTCAGACCTCCCTCCAGCAGGATCACAGCAACGGAGAGGGAAACCAAGGCGAACAGGGGGTCGTTCTCAAGGTAGTCCGAATGACTGAGCGCGGGTCCGGCGATGAAGCCAAAAACCAGCAGCGCCAAGATCGACGGCATGCGAAGCCGCCAACTCAGCCACTGGGCCAGGATGCCAAGCGCGACCACGACGCTGAAAAATATGAGCCAAGTATCCATTGATCTCTAAAGCGAGGGGAATGTATCGGGGCGACGACGATTGTCACGCGGCATCGCCGTTTACGGCGCGTGCCTCCGGGGACCCACCTATTTGCCGCCGCCGATCCATCCCTTGCGGTGGAAGTAAGCGGCGAGCGCCAGGGTGATGCTGAGACAGACCCCCCAGAAGACGGCGTAGGAATACTTCCATTTCAATTCGGGAATGGTCTCGAAATTCATGCCGTAGACGCCGGCGACGAAGGTGATGGGAATGAAGAAGCTGGCCATGATGGTCAACACCTTCATGATTTCATTCATACGGTTGCCGACGGAGGACATGAAAAGATCGTTCAGGCCGGCCGCCATTTCACGGAGGCTTTCCACGACGTCGATCACCTGGATGGCGTGGTCGTGGACGTCGCGAAAGTAGATCTCAACCTCGTCCTCGATCAGGTTGTCCTCGTCGCGGTGGAGGAGGTTCATGACCTCGCGCATGGGCCACATCACGCGGCGGAGGGAGATCAGGTCCCGCTTGACGCCATGGATGCGTCGTTGGACGTGCTGGGTTGGATTTGTCACGACATCGTCCTCCAGGGCCTCCAGTATGTCGCCATAGCCTTCCAAGACGGGGAACAAGTGGTCGACGATGGCGTCGAGCGCCGCATAGAGGAGGTAGGATGTTCCATACTTCTGGAAGCGGCTGCCCGGCTTGAGCATGCGCTTGCGCACGGGTTCCCAGACATCGCCGGGTCGTTCCTGGAAGGTCACCAGCAGGTCCTTGAAGACGAAGAAGCTGACCTGTTCATTGGCGAGTTGCCCGTCCACGCAGGTGAGCATGCGGGCGATGATGAACAGGTGGTTCTCGTGGCTTTCCAATTTGGGCCGTTGGGGCGTGGTGATGACATCCTCCGCGGCGAGAGTGTGGAATCCGAAGCGCTCCTTGAGTTGGTTGACAACGTAGGGATGGAGTCCGTTGATGTTGATCCAGCGCGTGTGGCTCCATGCAGGCCGCTCCTCGGCCAGCAGCGTGTCGACATCCGGATGGTCCCGGACCTGCGTGTTGTCGGGGCCGATATCAATCGAGGTGATGCCGATCGTTCCGGGGGGCGGGGCGTCATCGATTTCCGGTAGGTTCTCGATGCCAGGGGAGGCGCCCGGGGCCTTTCGGACGGAGCCGGCGTCGGGCGTTTCAACCATTGAAGGGAAGAGGCCGGAACCGATTGCGCGACCGGCCTGACCGATGGCGCCCAGCGCCGACGCGGCGGTATTGCGGGCGAAGCCGAGGGTCTTGCCCGCAGCGCCGACGGCGCCGGAAGCGGCTCCCTTGGCCGCGCTCAACGTCTGGTTGGCCGTGTCCTTGACGATTTTCTTCATGTCTTGCCTTTGCTTCGCGCGCGGGGCTTGGCGCGGGGCTTTCGGGGGTTGGGAGCCGGTTCCACCAACTGGATCGGAATGGGGTCCATGGCTTCTCCCTTGTAGAGGGACAGGTGGGGGAAGGGGATTTCGACGCCTTCCAGGTCGAAGCGGTCTTTCACCTGTTCGTACATCTCGTTTTTCACCTTGATCCAGTCCTCGCGCACGCACCAGACGACGAATTTCAGGTCCACGGACGAGGTCCCGTATCCGACCATGTGCACCAACGGTTCGGGGTCCTCAAGGACATGAGGGTTCTGATGGGCGACATCCAGCAGCAGATCCCGGACTCGGGCGATGTTCTCCTTGTAGGCGATGCCGATGTCGAGGTCGACCCGGCGAATGGGGAAACGCGTGGCGGTGGTCGTTTCGGTCTTGATGATGGTCTCGTTCGGTATCCGGACCATCTTGTTGTCAAAAGTTCGCAGCTTGATCGAGAGCGTGTCGATGGACAGGACCGCGCCGCTGGTCGCGCCGACGGTGATGACGTCGCCGACGACGAATGGTTTCTCCGCCATCAGGAAGAGTCCACTGATGAAGTTTGAGAGGCTGGTCTGGGCTGCGAAGCCGATGGCGACCCCTGCCACGCCGGCGGCGCCGAGGATATGGCCGATGGAGAATCCAAGTTCGCGGATCAGTGTCACGACAATCATGATGACGCCCCCGTAGAGAATGACCTTGCTGGCGAGCATGCCCTGGTGGGACGACCATTTTTCGGAAAGGCGGCGATTGGCCCAACGGCTGAACCAGAACACCGCGGGCAGCGCCAAGGCGAGCAGGGCCAGGACTCGGGAAAAGGCCCCGATCGTCTCCGGGTTGATGGAAGCTTTGAAGTTCATGCAAGCGATGGAATCGACCTAGAGGGCGATGCTTTGGCTGAGAGTTTTCAGGGAAGAGAAGGTTCGGGCGGCGATGTTCTCCTTGGCGGAGACCCGGGGCGGGGCCACCAGGAGGGAGTCGGACGTTTCCTGCGTTCGTTGTCCCGAGTTTTCAATCGAGCTGATCTTGTCCAGTCCGCGATAGGCGACGCGCGTCTCGTCCGACCAAAGTTGTCTGTCCTGGGCGAAGAGGGAGAGGCGCTCGACCCGGAGGCAGATGCGCTCGATCTTCAGCTCCACTTCGGATTGATTGCGAATGTGCACGGGGCAGATCGCCATCCAAGGGCGAGCAGGATCCGGTTCGATCCGGGTTTGGGCCCGCGAGGAGACCCAGTAGGCCAGCGTCCCGTCAGTGAAAACGCCGAACCAGGTGTTTGAGAGCACGGCGCAAGGCATTTCATCGATGGTCAATTGACTTCTTCCCACGAGATCGAGGCGGACCCAGAGGGGGCAGCGCACAAAGATCCGCGTCTGGCTTCCGGGTGTCAGACAGATGGGAACCTCCGTTTCCACGACGACCGGTCGATCCGGGAACAGCGGCGCCAGCGAGACGGTGTCGTAGTCCTCGTTGAGCGGCCAACGCAGCCACTTGGGTTCCGCGGGCTCGGTTTTCGAGGTCGTGTGGACGCGGGCCAGCCAATAATCGCGGCCATCGAAGCGCTCCAGCAGGGTGAGGTCGCCGATGACTGTCGGGCGGGGCTCCTCGCCCGGGAGGGGACGCCTTTCCCATGGTGAAAAAACTTTTGTCATCGGGTTAGGGTTCGTTCCTGGGTGAATGGAATCCAGGGCGCTGTTGCGAGCGGTGTGGGTCGGGGGCAGTATCAGGTCGGCGGCTTTTTTCCTGTGAGGCTGTCAATTTCGGCAACGAAGGCGCGAATGTCCAGTGGCTTGAGTCGGAAAGCCGTGACGCCCTGCGAGACCATTTCCGCTTCGCGTTCGCGGTTGGCGCTGATGGCGAGGATCGGGAGTCGGTCGAAGCGCCCGCGGATGTACCCCGCGGCCTCGGCTCCGCTCATGCCGGGAAGTTGGCAATCAAGGATCACGAGCGCGGGCGTGGAAGCGGTCAGCCAGTCGATTGCGGCCTCCGCGTCGGCTGCCGAGGCAACGTTGTAGCCTTTGATCTCAAGCGCGAGCTTGAGACCTTCACGGACGGCAGTGTCGTCGTCGACAATGAGAAGGATGGGTTTCATGGCTGTGTTCGCGCACTCAAGAATGGCGGGCGCGGCAATGGTTGGGTTCATTTAGGGTTGGCGCTTCAGACGGCGACAACAAGCGGATTGCGTGCCAACCGGGAAAGGACAGGAGTAGCCGCGCAATCGGGCGCGTTGCGGCTCGTGCCGACGGCGCCGCGGAGGGGAGATTGGCAACCGACCATGCAACTAGGAAAGGCGGTTAGCAACCGGATCGCCGCGGCGTGACCTCAGAACGACGATTCATTCGAAAAACAGGGGGTCTGGCGTCAATCACACGTTGGCACGCCGAACGCTACTGGGCGTGGCGTCGGCCGGCGTCATGTTGCCGGTGCGACGGACAAACGTCTCAAATCAAAACTCTGTTTAACGCTCGAATGAAAATCAAACTCACTGCGGCTGCGGCCGCCGCCTTCGCGTTCCTTGGCTGCGGAGGCAATTCTTCCCAGGACGCGGCCGAACTTGGCGTCCCCGGGCAACCGGTCTATGAGACCAAGGGTTTGTCTGCGGACGAAATCGCGGCGAAAGCCCCACCGCCCCCGGTTCCGGGCGAGCCCGTTCAACCCGAAGCGGTTGCGCCATCGCTTTTTGACGGCAAGGACGCGGGGGAAGTCGTGGCCGAGCTCTCGGCCATATTGAAGTCGTTCCACGCCGAGATGCAGAAGGTCCCGGGCACACTCGAGGAACTGGTCACACTCGGTTTTCTGGATTCGGCGCCGGTTGCGCCGGAGGGGCACGCTTATGTCATCGTCGCTGAATCGCTCGAAGTGAATCTTCGGAAACTCTGATTGCCTTTCGCATCCGGCGGCAAAATCAACAAATCAAACTACAGCACAAGAAATGAAAAAACACATGAATCACACCGAATTGCGCGTCGCCAAGCCGGTGCGCGCATTCACCCTGATAGAACTCCTGGTGGTCATTGCGATCATTGGCGTTCTGGCGGCCATGCTGCTGCCAGCTCTGGCCAAGGCGAAAGCCAAGGCGAGTTCGACGACCTGTCTGGGCAATCTCAAGGAACTGGGAGTCGCCTTGCGCATGTACACGGATTCCAACAAGGAGAAGCTCCCGTATGCGGCGATTCGCACCGGGGCTGGGATTGCCTGGACTTGGGACGACCTGCTTGACGGGCATCTCGGAGGGATCAAGACCGCGGGCGAGTTGCGGGCCTGGACGAGCGGCGGCGCGAGCAAGCGCGTCAAGACGCTGCAATGTCCCTCGGACAAGGTCCAGAACGACGCGTCCCAGCCGAACAACGTTCGGCGCAGCTATGCAATGCCTCGCCACAACATGGGCACGCACACGTTCAGCGGCCATACCGCCACCACGGACGATTGGCCTCCGAAACCGGTGAACCGGACCGGTGTCGGACTGCACTGGATCGTGGACTCCGGGGCCAACAGCAACTGGAATCCCGCAGACCCGGCCCCCAGCACGTCGGTGGCGCCTCGTCGGCAGCAATCGGTTCGCGACAACATGCTGCTTGACCAGGTCGGCACCATCCTGCTTACCGAGCGCGTGCATCCGCAGAACTCGCAGGGCTCGATCCATGGCAACAAGCACTACATTCAGAATGCGAACGAGCACATTTCGGGAAGCGGACTGCGTGTGAATTCGCTGCACGGGGAGAACTTCAACTATCTCTATGCGGACGGGCACGTGGAGTTCCTGGTTCCCGGCGCCACGTTGGGCCGGACGAACCAGAACCTCGGCAATATCTCGGGGCACTGGACCATCCGCGCCGACGACTGAACGCGAACCCCGGGTCCCCCTTTGCCGGCCGCGTCCCTGACGCGGCCGGCTTTTGGCTTTTCGAGGAGCGTTGCAGACGGGATGATCCGGAGAAGCGGATGAGCGGATTGGATTCGAATCGGCGATGAAACACGCAAGCGCCCAGAGAACGTTCCAGGTCGTCGCGGCGACCTTTCTGGCATTGTTGGCGGTGTCGGCGTGGCGGTTGGCGGGAGCGATGGACGCCATCGAGGGGGTGCAGTCGGCCTCGGATGACCTGCAGGTCCGACACTTTCGCGTTGCCGCGCAACTTCGTTCCCGGATTCATCGAATGAATTCGACGCTGTTTCGTCACCAGGTGACGGGCGATGCGGGGTTGGTCGAGCGCTTTGAGAACCAGCAGTCGCAGTTCAGGAGGTTCGTTGAGGAGCGGAGGGGGCAAGTGGAGTCGAGGGAAGAGCAGGAGATCCTTCGTCGGATCGGGGAGAGCTTTCATCTCTATCAGAAGGAGGCCGGAAAGTTCATGTCGGCCCGGCAAGGGGGCGTCGAACCGGATCAGGCGGCGATGCGGACCGAACGACTTGTCGAGTTGGCTGACGAAACAGCGGAGTTAACCCATGAACTTGCCGACGCCCGGTCGGAAGCCTTTCGTGAATTGCTGCAAGGCTATCGGCGGTCTGTGCGTGGGTTGCAGCGGTCGGTCCTGGGACTGTTCCTGCTGACCGTGGTTTCGGCGGCGACGCTCTTTTGGATGGCCTGGAAGGTGTTCTTATCACCGATGCGTTTGGAATTGCAGGCGGCGCGGACATTGGCGGGGCAGCGAGAGGAACTGGCAAACATCGGGGTTCTCGCGTCAGGAATCGCCCATGAGATCCGCAATCCCATCACGGCGATGAAGGCGCGCACTTTCGCGTTGGCCGAGTTGGTGGAACCGGGGTCGCCGGCGGCGAAGCAGGCCCAGGTCATCGACCAGGAACTGGGCAGGATGGAACGCGTCGTTCGGGATTTCCTCGACTTCGCCCGGCCCGCGGAACCGGATACGGAGCGAATCCGGCTCGATGATTTTCTGGCGGAGATTCAAGAGTTCGTCACTCCGGAGATGGGCGAACGAAACGTAGAATTGAAACTTCTGCCGGCGGCGGGCGTCGAGTCGCGAATTGATCGGGACCAGATGAAACAGGTGGTCTTGAATCTGATCCGCAACGCCGCTGAGGCCTGCGCCGCCGAGGGCGGCAAGATATTGCTCAAGGCGGAAAGGGCAGGCGGGAAAGCCTGGATCCGGGTGACCGACAACGGCGGCGGGATTCCGATGGATTTCAGGGACAAGCTCTTCGTCCCGTTCTTCAGCAAGAAACATGGCGGCACGGGGCTGGGGTTGCCCATCGCGCGAAACATCGTCCGGAAACACGGCGGCGAACTGACCTTTGAGTCCGTCGAGGGGAGCGGGACGACGTTCATCATTGAGCTCGACGTCCTGCCGGACTCGTGAGCGAGCTTCCCATGAGTGAAAAGCCTTTTGCTCCCGCAGCGCAACCGATAGCGTTCCCCGACGATGGCTGACGTTGGACGCATTCTTCTGGTCGACGACGACGCCTCCCTTGCGGATGCGGTCAAAGCCGTTCTCGAGAGCCGCGGCTACGAGGTTGTGCACGCGGAAGATGGCGACGCCGGTCTGGCGATTGCGGGACAGCAGGATTTTGACGCCCTTTTGACCGATTTCCGCATGCCTGGCTTGGGCGGTATGCAGCTGCTCGAGAAGATCAAGGTTGCGCGGCCTACGTTGCCGGTTGTGATGATGACCGCCTTCAGCACGACCGACCGGGTCATCGAAGCGACCAGAAAGGGCGCGTTCGATTACCTGATCAAGCCTTTTGAAATGCCGGATCTGCTGGAGGTGGTTTCCAAGGCGGTCGCCAGCAGTCGATTGACCGCCAAGCCGGTCGTGATGGGCGAGGAGCTGCAGGATGGGGACGCCATGATTGGTTCGTGCCGGGCCATGCAGACGGTTTTCAAGGAGATTGGCGCCGTCGCGGACAAACCAGTGCCGGCATTGATCCTTCGCGCAACCAATTACTTTCCTGTCCCTGTTTCGCCAAGGATCAATGCCGGCACTGGTTTGTCCGCGAC
>CAZFLK010000188.1:0-10695 GCA_964519245.1 uncultured Verrucomicrobiota bacterium | reverse complement strand
GGGATCTTCGAGGTGATCGCTTCACCTAGTCCCAAGGGCAGCGACCGCCATCCTCATCTTCAACCAACCAGTCGAGATTCCGCTCGTCGGGGGGGAGGTCTGCGTTCCAGCAGTCTCAAGCGGCGCGAATCCCCTTCAGTCGCCTCAAGATTCCAGGAACTGACACGCGAATTCTGACCTGATCGAGCCAATCGGCTCCGATTCTCCTCCCAACACCTGCGTCGATAGCGCTCGATGCCACAAGTGAGTCGCTTTCTTCACAGTGAACCTGTCACCATTAACTCGATACCCGAGTGAGTCGTTTTCTCCACAGTGAACCTGTCACTCTTGCTCTTGCGCTTGGGCCGTTTCCGTTGTTTTGCGCCGTCTTGTTTTGTGCCAAGCTGCCAGCATGAAACGTTTCCTATCGCTGCTGCTCACTGCGGCCGCCAGCTCCGGGGCGGAGTCCGCCGCGGTCGAGCGTCAGTGGTCATTGGACACGACGACTCATCCGGATTTCACCGTTACGGGCGGCGCTGCGGTGTCGGCTCCGGGTGTTCTCGACCAGGCCGTTGCGCTCGATGGCGCCGCCGTCCTGGAGTTGAAGCATTCCACTGCGGCGACGCATCATGCGAAGGGATTTACCTGTGCGCTCTGGGTCAATCCCTATGCCACGGACAACGGTCAGCAGATGATTGTGGCGAAGAATCGTTATTCGCTCAACGAACGGGAATGGGGGTTGATGATCGATCGGGACGGTCGCTACACCCTTTACGTGCGGCAGGAGGGTTGGCGCACGCTGGCTTCGGATAGTCGACCCACGCTCGGCAAGTGGCAACATGTCGCCGTTGCCATCTCGCCCGCGCAAGCGGAATTGTGGGTCGATGGCAAGAGCGCGGGAAGCCTCGATCTGGCGGGGCCGCTCGCGCGGACGAAGGCTCCGTTGACCTTCGGCGGGGTGAACGACAACGGCCGGATCTGGCAGAACTTCCTGGGCGCGCTGGATGAAGCGGTCCTGGTCGATCGGGCGCTGACGGGAGACGAGATTGCCGCGCGCCACGCGCAGCATCGGGCGAAGGCGGCGGCTGCGGCGGTTCACACGCCGCCCAAGAACGAGGTCTTTCCGCTTTGGAGCGGGGGCGCGATTCCAAGCCGGCCGGAGGACATTCCCTTTGCGGACGGCGTCGAACACCGAACCCTCCATGACGCGCGCACCCACAGTTACAAGTTCCTGCATGGGGCCGCGCTCATCGATTTTAAGGGGACGTTCTTCGCCAATTGGGCCAACAGTCCGAAGAATGAGAACATGGAGTTCGAAACCCTGCAGGGCCGCCGTTCGAACGACCGGGGCCGGACCTGGACAGGGGTGGAGATGATCGGCCCGGGATTCGAAGGCGCGGAGCGGCATAGTCACGGCGTTTTCATGAACCACCAGGGACGCCTCTGGACTTTTGCCGCCCGCTTCGGCAAGGGGACCCCGGGGAAAAAGTTTCCCGGGCTCTGCGCCGAGGCGTTCACGCTCAATGAGGCGACCGACCGATGGGAATCACAGGGGATCGTCATGACCAACTGCTGGCCCTACGACGAACCGGTCCGGATGGCTGACGGCAACTTCATCACGGGCGGCCAGGACAAGGACGGTCTGCCGGTGGTCGCCATCAGCCATGGCGACGACGTTACCCAGTGGGATTCCGTTCTGATTCCCTACGACCGTCGTTTGAAACCGAGTTTTGCTGAAACGACCGTGCAGACCGCCGGCGACCGGGTCCTCGCCGTCATTCGCGGCGGTGGCGGCGTCGCCTGGGTTGCGGCGAGTGAGGACTTCGGTCGCACGTGGTCAAAGGCAGCCCCAAGCAATCTGCCGATGCCGCGCGCCAAGGCCTACCTCGGTCGACTCAGCACAGGTCAGCTCTACCTGGTTTCCAACTTCAAGAATCGCGACACTTTGGTTGTTTCTGTCGGGCGTCCCGGTGAGGGGTCGTTGTCGGCCATGTGGCGCGTCCGCCATGGCAAATCGGAGCCGCCCCGTTTTCCGGGCCGGGCCAAGTCGAAGCAGTGGTCCTACCCCTATGGCTATGAACACGGTGGCAAGCTCTACATCGTCTACTCCATCGGCAAGGAGGACTGCGGCCTTTCGATCATCCCTGTCTCATCCTTGGCAACCAAGTAAGGCGGCGGTGAGAGGGCGACATTGATGGACACCCAGGAGCTGCACTGCGACGTCCTCGTTGCCGGCGGCGGGCCGGCCGGGGTCTGTTGCGCCCTGTCCGCGGCGCGCTGCGGGGCGAAGGTCATCCTTTGCCAGGATCGCCCGATGCTCGGCGGCAACGCCTCCAGCGAGGTGCGCATGCACATTGTCGGAGCCAATGGAACGGGTTCCTTCGACCGCGGGGAGGCGTTGCTCACTGAGGCGAGGGAAGGCGGCATCATCGAGGAGATCCGTCTGGAGAACTGCGTGCGCAATCCGCAGCGCTCCGCGTCGATGTTTGACCTGATTCTCTACGAGCTTTGCCGGGCCGAGGCGAATTTGAACCTGATGCTCAACACCACGGTCACCGGCGTTCAGAAGATCGGCTCCCGCATCACCCATGCCCTCGCGGAACGGCAGAGCACGGAGGACTGTTTCGTGATCCAGGCGGAGGTCTTCGTGGATTGCACGGGCGATGGCAGACTCGGCTATGAGGCGGGCGCCGAGTTCATGGAGGGTCGCGAAAGTCGCGAGCAGTTCGGCGAATCGCTGGCCCGGGAGACGCCGGACGACCAGCGGCTTGGGTCGACCATCCTGATCCAGGCGAGGAAGCACGATCGGCCCATGCCCTTCAGTCCGCCGCCCTGGGCGCGCCGTTTCTCCCGGGAGTCCCTGAAGCTGCGCCTCTACGCCACGCCGGGTGAAGAGGAACCGACCCACGAGTACGGCTATTGGTGGGCGGAATATGGCGGGACGCTCGACACCATCAAGGACAACGAGTCCATTCGCGACGAGCTTCTCGCCATTGTACTGGGCATCTGGGACCACGTGAAGAACGGTCCGCCGGAAGGCGGTCGCGACCGCGACCCTTTCGATGCGTCACATTGGGCGCTGGACTGGTTCGGCTTCCTTCCCGGTAAACGCGAAAGCCGTCGTTTCATCGGACGCCAGGTTCTGACGGAGCAGGATATCATGAACTCGCGGGAGTTCCCCGACGCCATCGCCTATGGCGGTTGGTCGATCGACCTGCATCCGCCCCAAGGCGTCGATGCCCCCGCGGAAGAGCCCTGCGAGCAACATCCCGTCCCGCACCTCTACGATATCCCCTTGGGCTGCTGCGTTTCGCGGAACGTGGACAACCTCATGTTTGCCGGTCGCAATCTATCGGCGACGCATGTCGCCTTTGCGTCCACCCGCGTCATGGCGACCTGCGCCGCGGTGGGGCAAGGGGTGGGAACGGCGGCCGCGTTTGCCGTCGGGGCGGGGGAGGCCTGCGCGCGTCTTCAAGAGTTGCCGGATAACCGAGAGTTGATGGCGAGGATTCAAGGCCGGCTGTTGCGGACGGACGCGTTTCTCATCGGGCGCGCGGCTGCCGACTCCCGCAATGTGGCCGGCAAGGCGACCCTCAGCGCTTCCAGTTCTCAGGCTGGCGGCGAACCGGAATGGGTCGTTTCCGGGCAGACGCGCTGTGTGCATGGGAAAAGGGGCGCGTCGCCCGAGCGGGCGAATCCCGGCTCGCATCGTTGGATGTCCGATCCGGCGGCAGGCCTGCCGGCGTGGATTCAACTTGAATGGCTGGAGCCGGTCCGGTTGCAACAGGCGCGCCTGGTCCTTGACACGGGACTTCATCGACACCTCACCCTCAGCCATCATGACGGCTACGCTGCCCGCATGATCTGGGGGCGACCCCAACCCGAGACCGTGGCCGACTACGTGATCGAGATCCGGGAGGACGGGGAATGGAAGACCGTCACGCATTGCGTCGACAACCATCAACGTTTGCGCGTTCACGAACTCGCGTGCGATCGCCCCGTTGACGCGTTGCGTGTCACTGTCACTCGGACCCAGGGCCTCGACCATGCGCGGGTCGTGGAGATCCAGGCGATCGCGTGCGATTAAACGAGGGTGGCGGAAACGTGCTGCCTCGTCCCTTCTGGACGTTGATATGGGCTCGACGGAGTCTCTCCCCACCGGCGGCACGAACCATCCGGCAATAAAGAAGCGCTGTTGGCAGCGGAGTCGTGGGTGGCGCTGGCATGGAATGAAAGGCGCTGAAGCGCGCGACAGCGAATCGAAAAGGCGGTGGGGCGAGACTCCGTCGAGCCCACTTCGACACCCTGCAGGGGTGAAAGCGGGGAAGGGAAAGCGCTGCAGGTGAGCCATAGCCGGCGCAGTGAGCAGGAAGACCTCTTTTCGTCCCTTGGGGACTTGGCATGGCGCCACCCGGTTTCAACTGCGCCCCAGGCGATCGGTCGACCATCATAAACATTGACCGCCGCTCGAAAATCGATTGAATCGGTGGCCTTAATCCGGAATTCAAACAAACGCCTATGAAACTCGTTCAACGTCTCTCCTCCATCGCCCTTGCGGCGGTTTTTTCCGTTTCCATCGCCTCTAAAGCCGCTGCGGCCGACGACTACAAGTTGAACGTCGGCGTGCAGACCTGGACGTTGCGAAACATGAACTTCGACCAGGTGGTCGCCTTTGCCAAGAAGCACGGCGTCACCCACCTGCAGATGATCTCCAAGCATATCAACCCCAAGGGAGACTGGGACGAGATCAAGCGGAAGAAGAAGGTTTTGGAGGACAACGGACTCACCTGCTACACCTTCGGCGTCAACGGCACCTCGCTTGACAAGGAGGACAATCGCAAGCTCTTCGAGTTCGCCAAGTTCATGGGTTGCGAGATCGTCGTGGTCGAGCCGCGCGACTTCAAGATCTTCGAGAACCTGGAAGAGTTGGTGAAGGAGTACGACATCAAGGTCGCGATCCACAATCACGGCCTCACCTCGATGTATGGCAACCCGGATGTCGTTCGGAATGTCATCAAGCACCTCGACAAGCGCATTGGCGTCTGCCTCGACACCGGTTGGATCACCGCCGCCGGCTACGACGCCGGCAAGGAGTTCAAGAAGTATGACGGGCGCGTCTACGACATCCACCTCAAGGACAAGACGCTGAAGAAGACGGAGGGCTATCGCGACGTCTACCTGGACGTGGAAGTCGGCACGGGCGACGCCAACTTCAAGGGCCTGTTCCGCGAATTGAAGAAAGCCAATTGGCCCGGCGTGCTGGCGATCGAGACCGACAACGGCAAGCTGGCCGCCGATCCCGACACACCGGTTGGCGCCGCGCTCAAGTTTGTGAAGGCGAACAAGCCCTGAACGGCGTCGACTATCTGCGATATCGGCGATCCTTGGGATTGCCGCCGGACATGAGGTAGGCGACGAGATCGCGGACCTCTTCCTGGTTGAGGACGTTCAACAATCCCGGCGGCATCTGCGACACCGGCGATTGGCCGATGCTCTTGATGTCCTTGCGCTTGAGGATTGTGGGCTCGGCTTGGGCGTCGGGCGGGTAGAGCTTGATTGTGTCGCCGTCTTCGATGACCAGGCCGGTTTGGGTTCCACCGTTGTTCAGGGTGACGATCGAGGAGCCGTATTGGTCCGAGATGTCCTTGCTGGGATCGATGATGGCCTCGATGAGGTAGCGTTCATCGAACTTGTGCGGAATGCTGGTCAGGTCCGGGCCGATGGCGCCGCCGAGGCCGGACAGGCGGTGGCAGGCGCCGCACCCCACGGCGAAGTAGAGACTGCGGCCCTTCTCGAAGTCGGGCTTGCCGCGCGCGGCGCGGAGGGCGGCGTCCACGGTCCATTCCTTGCCGGGGCCCTTGGGCGGATTGATGGCAAAGTCCGGAACGGGATTGAAGTCTTCGCCGGTGATGTCCGCGAGAGCGGTGCGCTCGGCGTCCGTGCAGTTGGCGAGGGCCTCCTCGCGAATGTTGGTCAGGAAGCCGGGGAAACTGTTGCCGCCGGAGGTCTTGGCGACCGCGTTGAGAAAGCTGAAGTAGTCACGACGTTGCTGCAGGGTCCAGCCGGACTTGAGGTTGCGCAGCATGAAGGCCCAGTTCAGTTCGCGCCTTGGCGGATGATTCTCGAGCATGCGCATGACGCTGCCCCCATAGCCCTTGTTGCGGCTGGCCAGTTCCGCCCAGTCCGGCAACTCGGGCTTGCTGCGGGAGGCGATGAGCTTCAGCGTCCTGCCGACGACATTGGGCGCCCGCAGGAAGGTCAGGACGCGGATCAGTTCGGTGGTCACATCGGCGCTCGCGTGCGGAAGCTGCGGGTCGAGGCGCGCGATCACCTGTTGACGTTCGGTGTCGGTGGGCGCGCCGAGACGGATGAAGCTGAGAGCGTAGGCGCGAAGCAGCCCGAGGAACTGGCCCTCGGTCAATTTGGCGGGGTTCAGCTCCAGTAGTTGCCCTATTGCTGCGGCGCGGTGGCGCTCATTGCCCATGCGGGCCAGCGCCACGATGGCGGTGATGCGCGTCTGGGGATCGGGATCAAGGACGGCCTTCTCCGCCCATTGCTCGACGGGCTGCGATTCGATCGCCGCCCGGGCGGCATTGCGGATGAAGCGGTCCTTGCTGGCGAGATGCGGCCAGGCCTCCCGAATGGCGTCGGGATGCTTCCGGCCGTGGAAACGCTCGAGGCTTCGTCGCAGTTTGCGGGCCGCGACGGCGCCGGGCGGATCGGTTCGGCGAGAGGGAGCGGTCGATTCCTTGCCGACATAGCGGACGCGGAACATGGCGGAGTTTGCCCCGCGTCCGCCGACCAGGAAGTAGAGCAGTCCGTCCTTGCCGATGGTCGCATCCGTGACGGGCAACGGCGTTCCGAAAACAAAGTCCTCCCGCTCGCCGGTGTAGCTGGCCCCCTTGGGGGTGAGATGGATCGCGTGAATCGTGCCGTAGGTCCAATCGAGCGCATAGACCGCGTCCTGATACTTGGCCGGGAACTTGGCTCCGGACCCGGAGACGACGCCGGTTGGCGAGCCGGGGCCGATGTCCAGGACCGGGGGCAGGCTGTCCTCGTAGTAGGTCGGCCACTTGCCGGAACCGCTGCGCCAGCCGTAGTCGGAGCCGCTGACGACGTGATTGATCCGGGTCGGTCGATACCAGGGCGAGCCCATGTCCCATTCCATGTCGGCGTCGTAGGTGAACATCTCGCCGGCGCGGTTCAAGGTGATGTCGTACTGGTTGCGGTAGCCCATTGAGACGAGATGTTGCTTGAGGGTCTTGGGGTCGAGGCGCGTGACCCAACCGCCGGGCGCAAGCCGGCCCCGGGCGTGGCCGTTGGCGTCCCACATGCGCGGCAGCAACAGGTCCTCCCGCCAGGTCTGAACGGAGGTTGAGGCGACCGGCGCGAGGTTGGCGTGGTTGCCGCCGTCCATGTAGATTCCCTTGCCGTCCTCGGTGAGGATCAGTCCGTGGTTGCCGTGTTCGCCGCCGCCACGCTCGCTGGGGATGGCCTCGGCCTGATCGAGTCGATCGTCGCCGTTGGTGTCGGTCAGGCGGTAGAGCGGTCCGCCATTGCGGTGGAACCAGAGCGCATCGAAGGCCCAGAGCAGTCCCTGCGCTCCGGAGATCCGCGACGCCTTGTCGGGGTAATTGACCGTCACGTCCTCCACCATGCCCTTGCCGTCCTTGTCGACGGTGATGCGGAACAGGCCCTTGCCGCTTTGATCGCTGGCATAGAAGCGCCCCTGGGGATCCGTGGTCAACGAGACCCAGCTGCCCTGTTGGTCCTTGGGGACGGTGTAGACGCGCTCCACCACGAATCCAGGCGCGGAGGAAATGTTCTTGGGATCGAACGGGTCGGCCTTGCCCGGGCCATCCTGTTGTCGCTGGCTGGTATAGTTCGGGACGCCCCAGGGCGCTTTGCCAAGGGGGCCGCGTCCGGCCACCTTGGTTGTCCATGCGGCGTCCTTGAAGCCGGGTTGCTCCCAGCCCGGGGGCGCCTTCTCCGCCATCTTCCACGAGCTGTCCGTGACGACCTTGATCTTCTGGTTGTCGCTGGTCGTGATGGCCAGGTTCAGAACCATGGCCGCGACTCCGCCGGCGTTCTGGCCCTCCGCGGCGATCAGGTTGGATCCGTCCCGCAGCAGCGCGGTCACGTCCTTCTCGACCGGATACATCCAATCGCGGGCGTCGCCGACGCGTTTGCCGTTGATCCACAGACTCAGCTTGTTGTCGCAGGTCGCATAGACCTTGGCCGCCTTGGGCCTGCCCCGGAGCGTGAACGACTTGCGGAACCAGAGCTTCTGACCATCGCCGGACTTCTCGGTCCAGATCCATTGCGGGGTCGGCTCGCTCTGGAGCCAGGCGGCGTTGTTGGCGGGCGGGGCGTCGGGAGCTTCCGCAGGCTCCGCCTTCGGAGCCACGCTGTTGGCGGCGGCTTTCAGAACGGCTTGTGCTTCGGCGCCCTCGAGGTGGCGCAAGCGAAGGTTGCGGAACTCCGCCTTCATGGGCGGACCCGCGTGGAGTTGCAACGCGAGGATGCCGCGCGTGAGCTTCCCGGGGTCGTTGTCCGTGATATCGCAGGTCGTGACGCCGTTCACCTGGTGGATCAAGCGGTTGCCCACAGCCACGATACGCAGGACATTCCACTCGCCCGCGACCAGGTTGGCGGCATTGCCGACCTCGCCCGCGACCTGCTTCTTGCCGTCGGCTCCGAAGATGACCCGTTGACCACGTTCGGCCATGATGCCCCGTCCGAGACCCTCGCCATACAACATCCCGAAATATTTCTGCGAGGGGTGGAGATCGGCTTGGTAACCGCTGACGCCGAAGGATTCAGGGCGGGTCAACTTGCTGCGATACTGCACGCCCGAGTTGTTGCCCTCGAACCTCGCCTTGCAAATGAACTCGAAGTCGCCGACTTCGCCGCCTTGCCAGACGAGAAAGGTGTTTCCCTTGGTCGGGTTCTCCTTCGTGGTCTCACCCACGATATTCCCGCCCCGGACCGACCAGAATTCGGGGAGGCCCTTCCAACCGGAAAGATCCTTACCGTTGAACAGGATTTCATATTGCGCCGCGTGTGAGGGGATGCCGGCCAAGGCCGACAATCCGATAGCTAGGAGAGTCTTCTTCATGTGTTGGGATGCTCCGGGAAAAATGCCTGAGGAATCCGGGCAAGGCACAGCAAAAAAGCCGGGGGAGAGTTGTCGTTTGGTAAGAAACGACGGAACAGGCGGAAGACACGGAAGGGAACTCAGGGACGGAATCTGTTGCGGATTTGGTTTCCGCTTTTTCAGTGTCTTCCGGAACAGTCCTTGTTGAAATAGCGCAAGCCGCGTTGAATGCGGCCCGTCCATGAATCGTTCGCGCGCCATTGTTGTTGTCTCGCTCGGGTTGATCACGCTGGCGTTGACCTTGCTTGGGGATCCGCGGGCGTCGTTCGCGTCGATTTGGCCAAGCGTGGCGGCGGTGGGGCTGGCGTTCGTGACGCGCGAGATCTATTCGTCATTGTTTTTGGGCGCGTTGGCGGGGGCGTGGTTGTTGGCCGAGGGAAATCTGGTTGCCGCGTTCATCGATCTGTTTGCGAGGCACATGATTCCGCCGTTGACGAGCCGGTGGAATGTCTGCGCGCTGACCTTCTCATTGATGATGGGCGGGTTCATTGCGTTGTTGAACAAGCAGGGCGGCATGCAGGCGCTGGCGTCCCGGGCGCTGGGTTCCGGCGATTCGAAGCGACGCGCCGGCTTGGGCGTGTTCGGGATGGGATGGTTGGTGTTCTTCGACGGACTCGCCAATTGCATGCTGGTGGGCAAGACCATGCGCCCGGTGACGGACCGGGCGGGGTTGTCGCGGGCGAAGCTCGCCTTCATTGTGGATTCCACCGCGTCGCCCATTGCGGCCTTCGCGTTGATCTCCACCTGGATCGCCTTCGAACTGACGCTGATCCAGAATGGGTTTGCGGCCTTTGCGGAGAGTGAGCTCGGGGACGCCGCGCAACTCGGGCATTTGTCCTCCTACAAAATCCTGGTCCAGACGCTGCCGTATCGCTTCTACAACTATTTCCTCCTGTTGATTGTTTTCCTGACCATCTGGTTGGGGAGGGACATCGGGCCCATGCGGGAAGCCGAGGCGGCCGTGGGGGGCGAGTCGGGCGTGATGCAACGCTCTGCAAGCGACCAGGGAAGCGAGTTTGCCGGGCGGACGATCTGGCTGACGTTGACGCCCTTGGGCGTATTGATCGTGGGCGTTTTCGGCGGCTTGTATGTGAGCGGGCTCTTCAAGTTGGAATCGTGGCCGCCGGGCGAGCTGGAACGGACCATTCAGGCCTTTGGCAAGGCGGACGCGGACCTGGTCTTCGTCTCGGCCACGGCCTTTGCGTCATTGGTCGCGATGGCGATGTTCCTGTGGCAGAGGCGATCCGGGGAACGGGAGAATCCCATCACCCTCTACCTGGAAGGCATGAAGGACATGTTCCTGCCGGTGATGATCCTCGTCTTCGCCTTCACGCTGGGGAGCGTGATCAGAGAGCTGCGAACGGCGGAGTGGTTGACCGGAGCCTTGGCGGGCAGCTTCCCGGCCGGGGCCTTGCCGGCGGTCGTGTTTCTGATCGCCGCGGTGATGTCCTTCAGCGTGGGAACGTCCTGGGGCACGATGGGGATCCTCATGCCGCTCTGCATCCCGGTGGCCTGCGCGTTGACCGGGCTTGAGGGCGGCGGCGTTCCGGGGCCGGTCG
>CAZFLK010000187.1:0-10785 GCA_964519245.1 uncultured Verrucomicrobiota bacterium | reverse complement strand
GGGCACAACATGGATGTCATCAAGCTGCTCCCGCCTCTGACCCTGACCGACGCGAACACAGATTGGTTCCTGAATGCCTTCGAACAGGTCCTTGCGGAATGTCACCGGTTCCCGGGCCCAGCCTGGTCCACGGCGACCCATCTCCTCAAGTTCGCCGCCGGCGCGAAACGCGCCTGAAACTGCATTCACAATTGAATTTGCGCGCCGGAGCTTCCACTCTCCCCGCGTGTCACGCAACGCCAGCGCTCATATCCTGTTGATTGCGGTCCTGTTTGCCGCCGGCTGTGGCAAGAACGGGGCCGCCACATCGGCGGCCTTGTCCCCTCCTCCGTCTCCGACTCCGGTCGCCGCCCCTGCCGGCTCTCCCCAGCCCAAACTCCCAACCGTACAACTGTTCGTCGGCACGAATGAGATCACCGCCGAGATCGCCCGGACGCCGCGCCAGATTGAAACCGGCATGATGTGGCGGACGGAACTCGACGAGATGGCCGGTATGCTGTTCGTCTTCCCCCGGCCGGATCGCCGCTCCTTCTGGATGAAGAATTGCCCCCTTCCCATGACCTGCGCCTACATCGCCGCAGACGGCGAGATCCTCGAAACCCGGGACATGGTCCCTCATGAAACCCGTGGCATCTTTTCACAAACTTCCTCCGTGCAGTTCGTGCTCGAAATGAACCGGGACTGGTTCAAGAACCATGGCGTCTCGGCCGGCGCCGTGATCGCCACCGAACACGGCCCGCTCCGGGAAACATTCTTCGGCCGTTGAGACACTGTCGCAGTCAATGAAGATCGCACTCGCCCAACTGAACACCATCGTCGGCGATATCGACGGAAACACCGCCAGAATTCTCGAAGCCTACCAGGAAGCCGGAGAGGCCGGCGCTGAGCTGGTTGTCTTCCCGGAATTGACCATCACCGGGTACCCGCCCCGCGACCTCCTTCATCGCAGCGGTTTCATCCGGCGCAATCTGGAGGCCCTGGATCATCTCGCCAAGCAAAGTGGAACCGTCGGCATGGCCGTCGGCTATGTCGGCGATCACAACGCCGGCCCCGGTCGCGACGCCACCAACTCCGTCGCCCTCCTGCAGAACGGCTCCATTCTCGCCGCCCGAAACAAGACGCTGCTCCCGACCTACGATGTCTTCGACGAAGACCGCTATTTCGAGCCGGCCACCGAGAACGCCCCGATCGAGTTCAATGGCAGGAAGATCGGCCTGACCATTTGTGAGGATGTCTGGAACGACGAGGATTACTGGCCCCGTCGCCGCTACGCCGCCAACCCCGTTCTCGATCTGGTCGAGCAAGGCGCTGAGATTATCGTCAACTGTTCGGCGTCCCCCTGGCATTTGGAGAAGAACGAGACCCGCCATGACATGCTCACCAGCATGGTTGCCAAGATCCAACGACCCCTCATTTTCTGCAATGCGGTCGGCGGCAACGACGAGTTGGTCTTCGACGGCAACAGCCTCGCCTTCAACGCCGAAGGCGACCTCATCGCTCAGGCCCGGCGCTTCGATGAGGACCTTGTCATCGTCGATACGGATGACAACAGCGCCTTGGAATACCAGACGAACTGCGCCGAGCAGGACCTGCATGACGCGCTCGTACTCGGACTACGGGACTACCTGCACAAATGTGGTTTCAAGTCCGCTGTGCTCGGACTGAGCGGAGGCATTGACTCAGCCCTCACTGCCGCAATCGCGGTCGAAGCGCTCGGAGCCGAGAATGTGCGCGGCCTCTCCCTCCCGTCCCAGTACTCTTCCGACCACAGCCTTGATGACGCCAAGGCGCTCGCGGACAACCTGGGAATTCGCTACGATGTGGTCCCGATCAAGGACGCGTTCGAAACCATCAAGGGCGGACTCGCGGATCTCTTCGCAGGGCGCCCCGAGGACACGACGGAGGAGAACATCCAGGCTCGCATCCGCGGCGTGATCCTCATGGCCATGTCCAACAAGTTCGGCTCGCTGCTCCTCACCACTGGCAACAAAAGCGAACTCGCCGTCGGATATTGCACCATCTACGGCGACATGTGCGGCGGACTCGCGGTCATCAGCGATGTGCCCAAGACCTGGGTGTTCAACGTCTGCCGCTGGATCAACCGGAACCGGGAGATCATCCCCGAGAACACCATCACCAAACCGCCCTCGGCCGAACTGCGCCCCGACCAGAAGGACGAGGACTCCCTGCCCCCATACGACATTCTAGACCAGATCCTGGACGCCTACGTCGTCGATTTCAAATCACGCGCGGAGATCATCAACGCCGGGTTCGACGTGGACACGGTCAACCGGATCACCCGCCTCATCGATCTCACCGAATACAAACGCCGGCAGGCCGCGCCCGGCCTCAAGGTCACCAGCAAGGCGTTCGGCGTCGGACGCAGGATTCCTGTCGCCCAACGTTATCGCGAATCCTGAAACGAACGGCCCGCCCCCAACGCCCCGCGCCAGACTCCAACCATGATCCGAGAAAAATCCGAGAAACTGTTCGCAGCCGCACTGAAACACATACCAGGCGGCGTCAATTCGCCCGTTCGCGCATTCCGCTCCGTTGGCGGCAACCCCTTCTTCGTTGACCACGCCTCAGGCTCCCACGTGCGAGATGTCGACGGCAACGAGTATATCGACTACGTCGGGACCTGGGGGCCGGCTATCCACGGCCACGCGGCGCCCCGCATCATCGACGCTGTCAAGGCCGCCGCAGAGCATGGAACCAGCTTTGGAATCCCCAATCCATACGAGGTCACCATGGCCGATCTGGTCGTCGAAACCGTCGCCAGCGTCGAGAAGGTCCGCATGTGCAACTCAGGAACCGAGGCGACCATGTCGGCCATCCGACTCGCACGGGGCTTCACAGGCCGGGACAAGATCATCAAGTTCGACGGTTGCTACCACGGACACGCGGACTCGCTTCTGGTCAAGGCCGGTTCCGGCGCCTTGACCTTCGGGGCGCCCGACAGCGCCGGTGTGCCGGAGGCCTTCACGTCCCACACCGTTGTGCTGCCCTACAACGATCCGGACGCGGTCAGAGCCGCCTTTGAGGCCAACCCCGATCAGATAGCCGGCGTCATCCTGGAGCCCATTCCCGCCAACGCCGGACTCTATTTCCCGGAGAACGATTTCCTCCAGTTCCTGCGCGAAATCACTGAGGCCAACAAATCCGTGTTGATATTTGACGAAGTCATGACCGGCTTCAGGGTGGCGCTTGGCGGCGTCCAGGAACGCTACAACATCACGCCCGATCTGAGCTGCTTCGGCAAGATCATCGGCGGCGGCTTGCCCGTGGGAGCATTTGGCGGCAAGGCGGAGATCATGGACTGTCTGGCTCCGCTGGGCGCCGTCTATCAAGCGGGAACGCTCAGCGGCAATCCCCTCGCCATGGCCGCCGGCATCGCCGCGATCGAGGGACTCAAGACGGAAGGCGGGTATGAAAAGCTGGAAACGCTGGGCCAGCGCCTGGAAGACGGCATGATGCAAGCGGCCGCGGACGCCGACCTGCCGTTTGTGTTCCATCGCATCGGCTCCATGTTCTGCGGATACTTTACCGACGATGCCATTCACAATGTCGACGACGTCATGAAGGGCGACGCCGAACGATTCAACAAGTTCTTCCACGGCATGCTGGAACGCGGCATCTACCTCGCCCCCTCGCGCTTCGAGACCGGCTTCATCTCCACCGCGCACAGCGAAGAGGACATCGACAAGACCGTCGAAGCCGCAGCAACGGTCATGAAGGCGTTATAATCCCGCAGGTCGCGCCAAGTTGATCCCGTAGCCGAGACCTTCAGGTCGCGCCTCGAGTCCGTATGGACGAGAAGTCAGCCTTGTCCGTGTTAAAGGGATGATGACCTTCAGGTCGCGCCATTGTGATCCCGTAGCCGAGACCTTCAGGTCGCGCCCCGAGTCCGTATGGACGAGAAGTCAGCCCCTCACGCCCCGGCAAAGCTCAAGGCCTCGCCGCCCCCACGGCGTCCCGCGGCGGAATTGAGTCCGCTTCGGGGGGCTCAATCCAAGCGCGCCTCAATTTTCTTCCCAAGCTCGGCGGTTTTCTTTTGCGCTTCCGCGAGCGGCAGCCCTTGCTTCGTCTTGGGCCGTTTGTGGCCGCAATGCGTGACCCAGGCGTCGCGCAGGATGTGTTGGCGTTGGGCCACGAGACTCTGCAACTCCGGGTCCACCTTCACCGCTGGATCGTAGCCCCAGGCCTTCAACAGGGCGTCGGCGATAATGCGGTGCCCCTCCTTGTTGAAATGCACCCCGTCGCCAGACATGACGTAATCGGGGTCGGCCTTCCGTCGTTCGGCGATGTAGTCCAGCATCGGCTGCCGGGCATCGAAAACGCGTTCTACGCGTTCGTCCTTCAACTTCAACAGCCATTCCGAATAGTCAGCCAGAACAGAATCATAGTCCTCGTAAATGGAAAACCACGCAAATTTCGGGGCATCCTTCGGGAGCAACTTGCCCGCCTTTCGCTGTGGCAGCGGATCGAAAGGAGGCGGCGTGACCAAATAAAGTTTCGCCCCGGTCCGGGCCACCTTCGCAATCAGATCATTGATCCCCGTCTGGTAGGCCGCAAACCGTTCCGGACTCTGCGGATAATACATCCCGTCGTTCATCCCGTAACATGCGATCACAACATCCGGTTTCATGATCGCCAGCACGCGTTCCAGTCGCTCATGCACCGTTGGCCGGGGAAAGGGATGATCCGGCTCGGACAGCCCGCTGGTGGTTTCGCTCGGCAAGCCGACATTCAACAATTCCACCTTGAGATCCGGCGCCTGCGTCAACAGCGAGGCCTCGATGAAATCCACGTAGTGTGCGGCGTAGGTGTTTGAATCCCCCAGAAAAACCACGCGTTGTCCCGATTTCAGGATGCCGCCGCTCGCCGCGACCAAGGTCAGAAACAGGACAAACAAAATTGCCAACGGGCGACGCCAGTGAATTCGAGCAGAGCTGAGGTTCATGCCTGAATCCTGACACAAGCCTTGCCTGCCGCGCCATGAAAATTGCGGGTTGGCTCCGGGGCCGCGGTTGCCTATGGTTCGCGCCCCGTCGCACAGATGCCGCCGGGATTACTGCGCCTCAATCGAGACTGTATATGAAAGCAATTGCCGTCAATCGCACCGGAGAAGCGGGACGCCCGCACCTCGACGGTTCCGACAACGACACCATCCACCTGCGCACCGACGTTACCGAACCCTCCCTGGAGGAACACCCCGACGGCCGCGGCGTCCTGGTCAAGATTCTCCAGGTTGGCACCTGTGGAACCGATCGCGAAATCAATCGCGGCGAATACGGACAGGCGCCTCCCGGCAATGATTTTCTCGTGTTGGGCCATGAGTGCTTCGGCGAAGTCCTTGAGGTCGGCCCCAAGGTGAAGGATTTCAAGCGGGGCGACCTCGTCACCGCCACCGTTCGTCGCCCCGGCACCGGCGTCCTCGACCGCATGTTCTTTCACGACATGACCCACGACGATGTCTACTTCGAGCGTGGCATCAATCTCCTACACGGCTTCTTCTGCGAGCGCATCGTCGAGCATGAGAGCTTTCTCATCAAGATGCCGGGCCACTTGAAGGAGATCGGCGTCCTGTCCGAGCCCATGTCCGTCGTCCAGAAAGGCATCCGGCTCGCCTACTTCATGCAGCAGGCGCGTTTTCCGGATTTCCATCCGCGCAAGGCCCTGGTCACAGGCGCCGGCGCCATCGGCCAACTCGCCGCGCTCGCCCTCCGCCTTCGCCGCGTGGAGGTCGTGGTCAGCGCCCGCACCCCGGGTCCCCACCGCAAGGCGGAATTGCTGGACCATATCGGCGCCCGCTACGTCGCGACTGAGGGAAACAACATGGCCGACGCGCTCGAAAGCGAAGGCCCCTTCGACATCATTTTCGAATCGTCGGGCAGCTCCAAGGTCGCCATCGCCGAGGCTCCCTTCCTGCTCGCGAAGAACGGCGTCTGCATCTGGAGCTCAATCTCTGGCGGCGAGAACACCTGCGAAGTGCGCACGGACGAGATCAACCAAGCCGCCGTTCTGGGCAATCAGCTGTTCTTCGGAACGGTCAACGCCCATCTCATCGACTTCGAGCGCGGTGTGCGCGATTTCGAGCATGCCATGGAGCACTTCACCGGCTGGCTGCCGCAATTGCTGACCAACAAGATCGACCTCTCCCAGGCCACCGACCGGGACGCCCCGCGTCAGATCATCAAACCCGACCGCGACGGCGTGAAAGCCTACGTCAACCTGGTGTAGGTGCGACAGGCTCTCGTAGCCGAGACCTTCAGGTCGCGCCCCGAGCGCGCCTGCTCGAGAAGTGAAACCCCGCGTCCGCGTCCCAAGGCCCGGCAGGGGAACTGTGGCGACGGAATGGAGGCATTCCTCTGACTCCATTCCCTTGCTGTTATGTTGAGGAGCGCAATGCCGCTCAGCTCCGGCGGCCAAGGCGCCCGCCCCCGCCTCATCTCGCCTCCAACCAAGGCTTCAACTTCTCCAACGCCCGAGCGCGGTGACTGAGCCGGTTCTTCGTCTCCTCGCCCAACTCGGCGAACGATTGCTCGAATCCTTCCGGCACAAACAATGGATCGTAGCCGAACCCGGCGTCTCCGGTCGGGCCGTCTTGGATCCGCCCTTCGCAGGCGCCATCGAATGTCGCCGACCTCCCGGGACCCGCTCCAACCTTCAGGACGGCGATGACACAGCGGAAACGCGCCGTCTTCTTATCATCCGACACATCCGCAAGTTCACGCAGCAGACGCGCATTGTTTTCCGAATCCGGACTGTTTCCTGCGCTTCCCGATTCCATCGCCGCGTAGCGCGCGGAGAACACCCCAGGCGCGCCGTCCAGAACATCAACTTCCAGTCCGGAGTCATCCGCAATCACCAACACCATCCCCTCCGGTCGATCCGGCCGGCCTGACAACCACGCCGCCAGTTCCTCCGCCTTCTTCGATGAATTGCCCGCAAAGGTGTCTTTGTCCTCCTCGACCTCCGGCGCATCTGGAAACTCATTCAATGTCATGAAGCGATACCCGTCGCCAAGTATGGCTTGAATCTCCTCCACCTTGTGCCGGTTCCGCGTCGCAATCAAAAGCGTCATCATGCCGGCATTCTGTAGAATCAACGCGATTTGGCCATTCGAATCAGTTGTCCCGGGTGATTTAGCTTCAATCCGCAGAACTCCAGCCTCATGATCCCAAGCGCGCTGCGCCCGAAACGCGATCCACCGCGCCAAACGGAAGCGCATGCCAACGCTCTCCAACGAAGCCCAGCTCCATGTCGCCCTCCCCTTTCAAACCCGCTTGGTGGCTTCGCAATCGCCATGCCCAAACACTTTGGCCCACACTCGGCCGCCGGCGCATTCGTCTGCACCTGAGACGAGAACGCCTGAGGCTGCCCGACGGCGACTTTCTCGATCTCGATTGGACGCGCGGGAATGCAGGGCCGGGAACGCCGCTCGTCGTTGTCTTCCACGGCCTGATGGGCTCGATCGAATCGCCCTATGCGCGCGGCATCCTCCGGCAGATTCAACGCTGCGGATGGCGCGGGGTGTTTATCCATTTCCGCAGCTGCTCCGGCGAACCCAACCGTAAGGACCGCTTCTATCATTCCGGCGACACCGGCGACATGGCCTTCGTTGTGGAGTCAATCAAGCAAAGGGAACCGGACGCGCAGGTCGCCGCCATAGGTTACTCCCTCGGCGGCAACGCCCTCCTGAAATGGCTGGGCGAGACCGGCTCCGAGAATGCGCTCGCCGCCGCCGTCGCCGTTTCCGTTCCCTTTGACCTGCAATCGGTGGCCGACACCATCCATCGGGGCTTTAGCCGCACCTACGAGAAGCATCTCATCGACAAGCTCTCAGCCTCCGTCCGCGCCAAGATCCGCAGTGGCAGCCACGTCATGCCGGTGACCGAGAATGAACTGCGGACACTCAAGACCTTCTGGGAGTTCGACGAGGCGATCACCGCTCCACTGCACCAGTTCAAAGACGCCCGTGACTATTACGTCACCTGCAGCGCGCGGCAGTTCCTGCCGGACATCCGCCGCCCCTCCCTGATCCTGCACGCATTGGACGATCCGTTCATGACTCCGAATGTGCTTCCGGAGTCGCACGAACTTTCGGAATCAACGCAGATGGAGGTCAGCGAGCGCGGAGGCCACGTGGGCTTTGTCCACGGCGCCTTTCCCTGGTCAGCCAAGTATTGGCTGGAAGACCGGATCCCCCAGTACCTGGGTGCGTTCTTGAACACCGCACCAAACGACACACGTTCGCAGCAGATGCCACCCGCGTCGAAGCGTTGCAAAGGCGGGTGAGTCCAGCCACTTCATGTGCCTACGGAGCAAAGTCGCCCCGGATCGCGGCTCTGTGAGCCGCGAAGCCTTTGGAAGAAGCCGGGCCCCGGTTTGAACCGGAAGCCCCGGGCGAAGGAGGATTGCTGCGGGTCACAGCCCCCCGGTCCAACCTCAGAACAACTCGTCTTCGCAGAAGAAGCGCTTCAACTCCGCAGCCGCCGTTTCCGGGGAATCCGAGGCATGAGCAATGTTGCGCATCTTGTCCGTGCCGAGGTCGCCGCGGATGGTGCCCTTCTCCGCCGCCGTGGAATCAGTCGGTCCCAGCATGTCGCGAACCTTGCCGATCGCGCCGTCCCCTTCCAGGGCCAACGCGATGATCGGACTCGATTGCATGAACTCAACAATCTCCGGAAAGAAAGGAAGTTCGGCGAGATGCGAATAGTGCTCCCGCAGGAGGTCATCCGTCAGGCGCATCATTTTGCAGGCGCGGATGGACAACCCGGCCTTCTGGAACCGATCCATAACCTCGCCGGCCAAGGCTTTCTCGTAACAATCCGGCTTCAACAATATCACAGTCGTTTCGCTCATGGGGCGCACAAGCTACGGATTCCGCCATCTGATGGAAGCAAAAACTTCATTCACGCCCGCTCCGCCTTCTCTGCGCACTCCACACAATGAACCGCAAACGGCAGCGCTTCCATCCGCCCCGGACCGATCACTCGGCCGCAGTCGCGGCAGATTCCGTAACGCCCATCGTCCAGGTCCTCCAAGGCCTGGTCGATCCGGGCCAGTTCGCAACAAGCCGCCTCGTCCAGCGCATCCAGTGTTTCATCGTTCTCCAACTGCATCGCCCGCTCTTGGGAGTCGCGCTCCAATGCGCCTTCCTTCCGCTGGATATCGCCGTCGATTTTCGTCAAGCGCCGAAGCAGGTTCGCCTTCATCTCCAGCAACCGCCATCTGGGAACATCGATTTCCGCGCTCATGGAATGCCTTTCTCCTGGGTCTCTCTTGCCACTCCCATGGTGACGAACTTCGCCGCGGACGCCTCCCCCTTGTTGGCCGGCCAAGGACCAAAATTGCGGGCAGGACGTGGGACGCGATTCATCCCGTTCGCCACGGGCATCAACGTTCAATCGAGCGTCGAAACGTCATGCAGTCGCACTTCCTCGCCCATACGGAGCGCCGAGCATTGCTCGGCTTGGGCCAGGGGCGACAGCCTACGCCGAGCTATGCTCAGCGCTCCGCGCGCTCGTTTCAAAGCCGCGATGCAGCCGCATTCCCGTGGAGATGCCTCGGTAAGAGCCACCGCTCCGGGGCGAATTCCGTTCCGCCTTTACCCCTCGACTCCAACCGCCTGAATCATCGCCGCGGCCCGCTCCCGGATCACATCGAAACGCCCCGCTGCGATCTCCTCCGTCGCAAACAGACTGTTTGCAAAGAGATCAGAATTCGCTTGTTTCCTAGGGAATACGAGCGTCGACCTGTTTTTCTCAGGTGGTGAGAGTATGTCTGAACACAGCCGGCCGGAATATATTTTCAGGTTTTTATCAGGTCGCGTGAATCCAAAGCGGAGTGCGTTGGCCGAAGTAGGCGCCCCTTGTCTCTAGGCAAAATGTTACCAGGGGCCCCCAAGTTCAGACCCTACGACTTCCGCGCTTGCTCGACCGCCTCTTCAACTTCGCCATTAAGGAAAAGGTCTTCCTCGTGCTGGGCCAACGCCTGCACTGCTGCATCGCTCAGGCTCGTCAGGCCAAGGAGGTCAAGGCCTCCCTCGTGCTGGGCCAGTGCCTGCGCGGCTGCATCGCTCAAGCTCGTCAAGCCATTTAGGCCAAGGTTTCCCTTGAGCTGACCCAGCGCCTGCGCTGCTGCATCGTTCAGGCTCGTCAAGCCATTTAGGCTAAGGGTTCCCTCGTTCTGGGCCAACGCCTGCGCGGCTGCATCGCTCAGGCTCGTCAGGCCATCGAGGTAAAGGTTCCCCCTGTGCTGGGCCAACGCCTGCGCGGCTGCATCGCTCAGGCTCGTCAGGCCAGCGAGGCTAAGGCCTCCCTCTTGCTGGGCCAACGCCTGCGCGGCTGCATCGCTCAGGCTCGTCAGGCCATCGAGGCGAAGCCACCCAAGGTACTGGGCCAGTGCCTGCGCCGCAGCATCGCTCAGGCTCGTCAGGCCAGCGAGACTAAGTTCTTCTCCCCTGTGCTGGGCCAGTGCCTGCGCTGCGGCATCGCTCAGACTCGTCAGGCCAGCGAGGTCGAGCTCTCCCTCGTCCTCGGCCAGTAACTGCGCCGCTGCGTCTTCAATGGAGGTGAACTCCGAGATGTCCACCGAATCTTCGTCTGCGAGAAACTGGTCGGCGATTTCTTTCGTCAGGTTTGGGTGGTCGCTCACGCCGCGCAGATTCAACACGGACAATGCTTTGTCAAGCGCTGTTTGTGGCACCGCGAGGGGGAAGATCCGAAGAAGACAGACAAACCGAAACCACCGGAAACTGTCTCATAAGGAATGGGCCAA
>CAZFLK010000186.1:0-10855 GCA_964519245.1 uncultured Verrucomicrobiota bacterium | reverse complement strand
ACAGCTGGCCCAAGTCACAAATCCCAAGGGAGGAATACCTTTTCAACAATAGCCCTGAGAACCGTTTCCCAACACCTGCTATTTTCCCAAAATACTAATTTGTAGAAGATAAAAAAAATTTTACTCACTCTCCTTCAGGGCGCGTGGATTCTCACGATCAGCGCCAAACCAATTTCTGAACCAATCCAGGAATTGCTCGAGAGATATTGTCTTGATTGTCACGACTCTGAAAACAAAAAGGGTGAACTGGATTTGGAGCGGTTTACATCGACTGCCGACATCGCTGCGGACGCTGGGGTTTGGGAAAGCGCGCTGCTACAAATCACAGACGCAGAAATGCCGCCCAAAAAGAAGCCACAGCTCACAACTCAAGAACAGAAAACGCTCATTGCGTGGATCAGGCAAACCCTAGATGGAATTGCCCTGACCAACGCAGGCGATCCGGGGCCGGTTGTTTTGCGGAGGCTTTCGAACCACGAATACACTTATACCATTCGAGATCTGACTGGTGTTAAAACACTCCATCCAGCACGAGAGTTTCCGGTTGATGGCGCGGCGGGCGAAGGATTTACCAATGTGGGTTCGGCGCTGGTGATGTCCCCGGGGTTGCTGACGAAGTACATGGAAACTGCGAAGGAGGTTGCGGGCCATGCCGTGATCTTGCCGGATCGTATTGAATTTTCGCCAAGCAATTCGAGGGCGGATTGGACGAACGAAAAGCTGGCCGCGATTCGCAATTTTCACCTGCGGCATGGTCTCTCGAGTGGCCAAGCCCTGGCCTACGGCACAACGGTCAAAAATGTTCCTGAGCGTACCGTAATTCCTCTCAAAGCCTACTTGCGGGCCCTCAAAACCGGCGAACATAAAGAGTTAAGCCAAAAATACCTCACTACACTCAGGGTTGCACTAGAAAGTCGTGAGCCATCCATACTCCTCGACCCGATTCGGATCAAATACCATGCAGCCAAGCCAGAAGAAATGGGAGCAGTCGCGCGATTGATCGAAAGCTGGCAGAGGCCACTTTTTTACTTTTCAAAGGTCGGCCATATTGGAAAACGCAATGCGCCTAAACATTGGCAACTGCCGACCTCGCCTGTCGCGAATTCGCAATCGGTGAAGTTCAAACTGCCGCAACATCGAGACGGACGGACGATCACGATCTATTTGGCTGCTGGCGAAGCAGGTGATGGTTCGTCTGGTAACGGGGACGTGATCCTTTGGCGACAACCGCGGCTTACCTTTCCGAATCGCCGGCCAATCCCTCTGGCCAATCTCAGTAGGCTGGTAGGAGAGGCGCAAGCAAAACAGAAGCGGGAGTTACCGCGAACGGCCGCCTACCTTGAAATCAGTGCTTTGGCTTATTTAAAGGGGCAGTCTCTTCAAGGAATGGCGGAGACGCGTTCGCTTGACCCGCAACTGGCATCTGACTGGATGCAACTGCTGCAGTTGAGTCGTGAGGATTTCAAACCGAGCGGACACTTTACCGATAAAATCGATAAAGTTGGTGGATGGGACGCCATTAAGGGATGGGTGCGTGGGAAAGGCTTGCCGAGCTTGATGGTCAATCAAAGTGAAAACGAAATTTCCCATTCTACCTTTACCCTGCCTGGCCGATCGGTGAACGTGCATCCGACGCCGGACATTGATTCGGTTGTTTTTTGGCAAAGCCCGATTGATGGAGAAGTGGCCGTTAATGGATTGATCGCCGATGCCGACAGAGCTTGCGGGAACGGCGCCGCTTGGAAGGTGGAAATGTTTAGGACTGCGGGGCCAGTCATGATCGCCAGTGGGCAGTTCGGGAACGGCGGGCGAAATAAATTTTCTGGAAAGACGCTCAATATTAGCCGCGGAGAAACGATCCGGCTCACGGTCATGCCGCACAACCGTAGCCACATTTGCGACACGACGCAGGTCAGCCTGACCATCAGCGAAAAACGCGAGGGTGGCAAGGTTTGGGATCTGGCGGGTGACGTCGTGGACCGAATTCACGAAAGCAATCCGCTCGGCGTCTGGCACTTTGCCGATTCGAAGGCGGCGGCGGAATCCGGTCCGAAGATCCCGCCTGGCTCTGAACTGGAGAAGTGGCGTGCTGCCGTTCTTGCAGGCAAAACCCACAATTCGAAAGCAGTTCAGACGGCGTTGATCAATCCCGAGACGGATGCGGACAAACAGGTCCGGTTGCTCGTGACCGACTTTCAGGGTGGGTACCACTGGTTACCCAAAGATGCGGGCGAGGTGAAAGATATAGAGCTAACTGCGCCATCGACATTGGAGTTTCCGGTGCCGGATTCACTCGCTTTCGGTGCCGAATTTGAAGCAACCATTGAGTTGCACCCTGAAAAATCCACCACGGATTCGACGGCCCAAGCTTATGTTTCGTTCAACCCCCCCCCGAATCCGTTGCCGCTTTCATTTGGTGAACTGAAACCTCTCGGCACGGGAAAAGGCAAAGCGTGGACCTCAGCGGGCCCACCGATGAGTCCGGAACGGCCGATCCTTGTCCGAGAAGGCAGCGTCGCCGAAGCGCGGGTCCTCGCCGATATCGCCGGGTTTCAAGCAATCTTTCCCGCTGCCCTGGCTTACACACAAATCGTCCCGGTTGATGAAGTGGTGACCCTGACGCTATTCCATCGCGAAGACAGCGGACTCAGCCGGTTGATGTTGAGCGATAGTCAAGCCGCTGAGCTGAATCAGCTTTGGGATGAGTTTCGATTCGTGAGCCGCGAACCATTACTTTTATCCGACGCCTTTGATCAACTCTGGCAGTACGCGACGCAAGATGCCGATCCAAGTGCGTTCGAACCAATGCGCAAACCGATCAAAACCCGGGCTGCCGCATTTAAACAACGCCTGCTCGAAGTTGAACCGGCCCAAATTGCCGCGGTTGTCGAATTCGCAAAGTTGGCGTGGCGTCGTCCGCTAACCGCAACCGAGCGTACCGGGCTATCGGACTTGTATGCTCAGCTTCGCAACCAAGATCTCAATCACGAAAACGCACTACGCCAGCTGCTGGCTCGGGTGTTGGTCGCTCCCGCGTTTTTGTATCGCGGTGAAGATGCTGCGCCTGGCCTGGAACCGGCTCCAGTCAGTGATTGGGAATTGGCGACCCGGCTCAGCTACTTTTTGTGGTCTTCTGCTCCCGACGCCAAACTCCGTTCGGCTGCAGCTGCAGGCGAACTCAACGATCCCGTGGTACTGGCCTCCCAAACCCGCCGCATGATCAAAGACCCGAAGATCCGCCGGCTGGCTACGGAATTCGGTACGCAATGGCTGCATATCAGGGATGTCGCAACGCTCGAAGACAAGAGCGAGCGGCACTTTCCCACGTTCATCAGACTGCGTGACGATATGCACGAAGAGAGCGTACTTTTCTTCGTCGATCTGTTTCAAAACGATCACTCCGTGTTGTCTTTGCTTGACGCGGACCACAGTTTTGTAAACCGAGAACTCGCCAATCATTACGGGATTCAAATAGAAGGCGACGATTGGCATAGAATCGAGGGCATGAGGAAGCGTGGGCGCGGAGGAATCCTTGGTTTTGCATCAACTTTGTCCAAACACAGTGGTGCATCCCGCACCAGTCCGATCCTGCGCGGAAATTGGATAAGTGAAGTCGTCCTCGGGGAACGGCTTCCCAGACCTCCGAAGGACGTTCCGTTACTACCGGATGAGGCTCCCGCAGGTCTGACCGAGCGCCAACTGATCGAACGACACAGCAGCGACCCGACGTGCTCCCGCTGTCATGCAAAGATCGATCCACTCGGATTTTCATTAGAGGGATTCGATGCGATCGGACGTGTTCGCAAGGGTAACGATACCTCGGCCAAACTCATAGACGGAACGCAAATCGAGGGAATCGAAGGACTTCGCTCTTATCTTGTCAAAACCAGACGAGAAGATTTCGTGAGGCAATTCAGCCGAAAACTCTTGGGCTATGCATTAGGTCGCAGTGTTCAACTTTCAGACAAACCGCTGCTGAAAGAGATAACCGAGAAACTACTAAACGAGCAAACCGGGGTGGCCTCAGCCATCGAGATGATCGTGCAGAGCCCGCAATTTCAAAACGTACGTGGACGTGAATTCACAACCAAACTCACACAATGATTAAAATTCACCAATTCAATCGTCGCAATTTTCTTCGTGGGACAGGAGTCACCATGGCACTGCCATGGCTGGAATCTTTCAATGTTTGGGGCGACCAACCACGCGGCAACGATCCTGCCAGCGAGGCACCGGTCCGGCTCGCAGTCGTTTTTTCCGGCAACGGCTTTCATTCCAAGGAATGGTGGGCCAAGGGCGAAGGGAATACCATGGAACTGGGCAAGGTCTTGACGCCGCTTTCTGCCTACCGCGAAAAGATGGTCTTCTTCAGCGGGCTCTATCACGAACAAGCTCGCAAGGGCAACATCCACAGTTCGCAAACCGGCAATCTGCTCTCCGGTGCGCCGATCGCCTCCGGCGGTGAAATCCGTTCGGGAACAAGTGTCGATCAGTTGCTGGCGCAAACTTACGGACGGTCGACGAAGGTCCCAAGTCTCGTTTTAGGCTGCGAGCGTTCCAATCCGTCAGTCCACAAGAATTACTCGATGCTCTACAGTTCACACATTTCGTGGAGCTCACCGACCACACCAACGCCATTGGAGATTTTTCCGGCGCTTGCCTTCGACCGACTTTTCAAAGATTCAGCTACACCCGCTGACAAGTCGGTGCTCGACGCGATTCTCGCCGATGCGAAAGCGCTGCGGCGCAACATTAGTTCGGTCGACCAACAGAAACTCGACGAGTATTTGAATTCTGTCAGGGAAGTCGAACAGCGCATCGAAAATGCTGGTCAGCGCGGCGAGGTTCAAGGTTGGCGCCCGACGCTGACCGAACCGAATATCGTGCGTCCAGCCGACGGCATCCCACAGGACGTCGGTGAACACATGCGGCTGATGTGCGACATCATCACGCTTGGATTTCAGACCGACACGACCCGGATCACCACGCTTAAACTGAACAACGATCACAGTGCCCTTCGGTTCCCAAATCTCAGCTCGATTCAGCAACCCGGAAACGGAATCGACTACATGATTCATCATCTCCTCTCCCATTCCGACAAAGAGGACTGGCTTAAAGTCAATCAGTTCTTCATGGAACAACTTGCTTACCTCGCCGGAAAACTTGACTCGATTCAGGAAGGCGAACGGACCTTGCTCGACAACACGATGTTGCTGAGTTGCTCCAGCATGATGGCCGGCGCCAAGCATGATAACCACGAACTGCCCATCATGTTGCTTGGCGGAGCAGGCGGGCGAATCAAAGGCGGGCGAGTACTTGATTATCGGGGCAAACCGGAGCGGCAGCTCTGCCGGTTGTTTCTTTCCATGATGGACAAGATGGAAGTCAGGCCAAAGACCTTTGGCGATGCAAATTTGATGCTGGAAGAGGTATGAAAAACCACATGAAACAAAGCCTCACCTTCCTCATTACTCTGATGCTAGCACCGACGGCTGTGCTGAATGCTGCCAAACTCCGCCCAGTCGGAATTCTTGGCAATTCGGGCGGCGACGGCGATACTCTGGTCAAATTTGCCGGTCAAGAATCGACTGGTCTCGGGCTTGTTCTCGATTCAGAAAACACCCTCTGGGATCGCGGCGGTTCCTCACAGCTGAATCGATACTCGCTGGACGGTCGGCTGCTGGCTTCGTTTCCGCTTCCGAATAGTCCAGGGATCAGAGGTTCGGACACCATGGCTCTCGCTGGCAATCAGTTGATTCTGCGAATCCGCGATCTGCTCTATCGTCTGCCCTTGAATGCCAAACCAGGGACAGCTCCGGAACGTTGCTACGAAGGCAAAGTTGGTGCGTTATCGTGTGATTCGTTTGAAGGACGGGTGGTCATCGCCGAAGGGACCGAACTTTCCTGGTTCGACGTCGCGTCGGGCAAGAAAACGGCGTTAGCCACATCGGAAAGCGTTCCTCGGCACATCGCGCTGGATGCCGGCGGAACGGTCTACGCATTCCGCGACGATGTCCGAGCGTGGAAGGACGGCCAACCGCTGGACGGCTACCCAATCGAGCTGAACGCGGCCTATCCGCAGAAAATCGGAGGTTTCTGGTATTCGCACGCCTATCACGGCACGATCCGGCGCTACAACGACCGCTTCGAGCCCGTGCCGGGCGTGGTTCTCGGAGGCGCTTCTGGCAGTTTCATTGGTTACCTGCCGGAGAGTTCCGACCTCGTCCATGGCCGCGGATTGGTCCACATTCGCGACGATCTCTTCGCGGTTTCCGGCATGGCGGGCGTGGTTCAACTTCTGCGATGGAGCAAGGCGGAGAACCGCTTCCAGGTCGTTCGACGAATCGGAGCGCTCACCGGGATCAACGCGATCGCGCTCGATGCGGAAGGCAACATCTGGACCCCGGGCGGCAGCTGGCGGTGGAATGCCGGGCCGGAAACGCCACTGTCGCTGGGCGACACCAGGCCGCAGCAGGTGACGCAGCCGGTCGTGGCCGGCGGAACGACGCTATGCCTTCTCAAGCGACACTACGGCAATCTCTACAAGGTCCGCGGCCCGCTGCTGGATGCCAATGGCTGGTCGCACTTCGAAGTACGCGGCATGGGCGGGCTTTCCCTCAGCGACCAGCCGCTGGCGGCAACGGCCTTCACCAATCCTCAAGGCCAACAGCGGCTGTTGGTAACGCCGCCCGACGGCACTGCGGTGGAATTCGCGCTGTCCGAATCGGGCGACATCGGGGGCGAACCGGCCGCGGTGGCCTTGCCCGGCCTGACCAACTGCACCAGCCTGGCCTGGTTCGATGGCTACCTGATCGCGGCGGACAGGGGGCGGCTCGTGGTTTTGGAACAGACCGAAGGCGGAGGCTGGAAGGAGTTCACCCGGATCGCGGAGTTCGGTGAGGAAACCTGGGTCCACAGCGATGGCAAGCGCCTGATCGTGGCCGACACGACGAATGGAAAGGTTCATGTCTACGATTCGCTCGGCTCGCGCATCGCCACTCGCGTTGGCCTGGCCGAACCGCGCCAGGTGGCCTTGTCAGGCAACCGCGCGATTGTCCTGGAGGCGGGCCGGCAGCTGCTGGCGAAGTTTGAGCTGACGTCCGAAAAGCCTGACTCGTCCGAAGCTCCGGAGGTGGTGAAACTCCAGGGCTCGGCTGTTCCTGATTTCACTCTGACCGAAGTAGAATTCTTCGACGTGAGTCATCCCGGCGGCTTGCCTTGTTCGATCGCGATCAGGAACCTTGGGGAATCCACGGCTTTCGTCGCACGAACTTCCGCCGAGGACATCCAGGTTGGCGTGGCGACGGCAAACGCAGCCTTCGTCGCCAAGCCGAACGCGGGCCGGTTTCAGATTCCCACCACGGACCTCGCGGACCTACGAATCGCCATCGGGTTGAAAGAGGGAAGCCAACAGGAACGCATCGGGTTCGTCGACGGCAAAGCGATTCACGAGCCCTTCGACGAAGATCCCCGAACCTGGGCGCCGTTCGACCTGACAGGTTACCAGCAAATCGTTGCGGAGCGGAGTCAGGAGATCCGGCTCGAATTCGAACAACCGCTCGACGGCAAGGCCAGCATCGTGATCGAGGACGCGGAGGGGCGCCACATCCGGAACCTCGTTTCCGGTCAGTCGTATGGCAAA
This sequence comes from uncultured Verrucomicrobiota bacterium, assembly GCA_964519245.1. Taxonomy (GTDB): domain Bacteria; phylum Verrucomicrobiota; class Verrucomicrobiia; order Limisphaerales; family JAYPEY01; genus JAYPEY01. Next base: position 3,213 of record CAZFLK010000186.1, on the reverse strand, counting down.
GGCACGCACACCGTCGTCTGGGATGGTCTCGACGAAAGCGGTCAACTCATGGCGCCGGGCAATTACCACTGGCGCGGGATTTCGCACCCCGGAATCCGGCCGGAATTCAAGATGTTTTTCGCCGACGGCGGCGAGGGCATCGACGCGGGCGGGCGCCCCTGGGGAACGAATCACGGCCTGCTTCACCACGCGGTTTCCGACGCCAAACACATCTACTTCGCCTCTCCCGTGACCGAAGGCGGATGGGCGATCATGGCACTAGATGCGGACGGAAACTTCGTCCAGGGTTACGACCACCAGCAGGGTTTCGGCATCGGGCACAACGCGATCGCGGTGGACGATAACTACCTCTACTGCGCCCAGGATGGCTTTGGCTGGGGCGGCACGAAGGGAGTCGATTTCGCCAGCGACGACTGGACCGCGACCTGGACGCTGACCGTGGCCCGCTACGATCTGAAGACCGGGAAAGTCGTCGAGTTCCCCGGCAGGAAACGCGCTTTTCAGGCCGATACCATGGAAGTCGGGCCGGGCGTTAATCACTCGGATTTGAAGGACTACAACCTCGGCGGCCTCGCCGTCTTCGATGGAAAAATCTATGTTGGATGCCGTAGTGAAAAGGCGGTCCTCATCTTCAACCCGGAGAACGGCGAGCGCGTCGGTTCGATTGCGATCAAAGGCGTCCGGCATCTCGCCGCCGGGCCGGAATCGGTCTACGCCGCGACGGATTCTGGTGTTGTCAGACTCTCCGACGGCCAGCAGCTGCTGGAAGCGGATGTCGCCGGGCTCACCGTTGGCCCGAACGGCCATCTCTGGATCAGCGATGCGGCTTCGCATCAGGTTCACGAATACAAACCGGATGACGGGCGGCTTCGTACGATTGGGAAGCCAGGAGGCCCGTATCGCGGCAAGTACGACCGGGATCGCATGGTCGAACCGGCCGGCCTGGCCTTCGGCCCGGACGGCAAACTCTGGGTCACCGAAAAACGCTGGAATCCCAAGCGCATCCTCGCTTGGAACGCGGAACTTGACTCCGTCGTCTACGAAAAATTCGGCATGCCGCACTACGGCGGCGACGGTTCCGGCTTCGATCCGGAAAACCCGCGTCGCTGGATTGGTCTGGGTTGTTTCTGGGATGTCGACGTGGAGACCGGCAAGTCCAGGCCGACCCACATTTTCTCCGACGACGAGGCGCATTTTGAAACCTATCATCCCCACAGCTATTCGTTCATCCGCGAATCCGGACGCACCTTCCTCGTGGCTCGCGGGAAGATCGCGCTCATCTCCGAAGTCTTCGAAGACGGGACGATTCGCGACATCGCCGCCGCCTGTGGGACGCATCACTTTGCCTACGGTTGCCGGTGGAGTCCGCCCCAGGCCTACATCGATGCCTTCTACGAAAAATGGCCAGAGAAGCGGGCCGAAGAACGCCCGGGCAGGGGTGGAGACGGCAAACCGTGGGCCGGACGGGTGGCCGGCGTGTTGTGGGTGGATCGCAACGCCGACGGACTCCCGCAGAAGGACGAGTTTTCGTTCACGGAAGGCAACGTCAAGTTCGCCGACGGCGCCTGGGGCCACATGCAGAACTCCCTGACGTATCGTTTCCCCGCCGCGATCGACGACCAGGCCATGATCATCGAAATCGCGCCGCGTGGCTTCCTCGCAAACGGCATCCCGGATTATCCGGCCCTCCAGGAAGCGGTCGAAAACAGCCGCACGGACATTGATCTCACCACCGGCTACGCCCGGCAGGGAGTCGCGACTTCCGGTGATCGCTTTGGCCGCTTCATCCTGCTGTCCGATCCGGAAATGAACGCCTACGGCAAAGACGGCAGGCATCTCTGGGAATTCCCGAATCAGTGGTCCAACGTCCACGGCTCGCACAAGGCTCCGCTGCCCGAGACCGGCGTCATCCAGGGCGCGATGGCGATTCTCGGCATGGCGGAATTCGACGACCAGGCCGACGTCTTCTTCCTCAATGGCAACCACGGCCGCTGTTTTCTCCTGACCAGCGACGGGATCTATCTCGACGAAGGCTTCACCGACGTCCGCGTCAGCTACGCGAAGAGCAACCTGCGGCTCGGCGGGGAGATCTTCGGCGGAATGTTCGAGCGTTCCAAGGACGGAAACTACTACGTCCAGATCGGTCACGGCCCCTATCGCGTCTACCAGTTGCACGGCATTGATGAGGCGGTACGCATGTCGGGATCGATCGATGTCAGCGCTGAGCAAATTACATCGGCGGAACAACGCAATCTACGTCGCTTCGCCGAACAAAAGCAGCAGAGCGAGAAGTCACTGCAGATTCCCGGAACGATTTCCTGGGATCAGAGCGGCAAGTTCAAATCGAAGGTTACTGCGGAACTCGACGGTGACCATCTTCATCTCGTCTACCAGGTTCAGGATCGTTCGCCCTGGGTGAACAACGGCCGCGACTGGACTACACTGTTTGCGACAGGAGATACCGTGGATTTGCAGATCGGCGTAGATGGGGCAGCGGATCCCGACCGTCGCAAGCCGGTGACAGGCGACCAGCGTTTGCTCATTGCACCTTTTGAAGGCAACCCCATCGCCGTCCTCTACCAGCACCGAAAAACCGGCGGCAAAGACCTTAACCCGATCGAATTCACCTCGCCCTGGCGCGGTGAAACCGTCGATAATGTCATTCGCCTGACAGATACAGAAATTAAAGTCGATGTCAGGAACAATCTCTATACCGTGGACGTCCGAATCCCGCGATCAACGCTTGGCCTGGAAGTAACCGATGCAACCTTGAAAGCCGACTTCGGAGTCACCTTCGGCGACGCCGACGGAACCGAGACCCAGCTCCGCTCCTACTGGGCTAACCCGGCAACCATGCTGGTCGATGATATACCTGGCGAAATCATGCTGCATCCCAACCTGTGGGGAACCCTTAGAATACTGTAAACTTCTCTATCGCGAAATACTGAATTTTCTTCGATATGATGACATTTAGTAAGTTTTACCTATTTACCTTACAATTCTTTAGACTAGTCCTATTCACCATTATAGCGAATGCAGAAGGGGCAGAATCCGAGGAAAAGCCCTTCCGTCCAAAGGTCGGCGAATTTCCACCTTTGGAAAAAGCTCATTCCTACAAAGGTGAGCTCACTTTCGTGGACCATGCCAACCGGCGTGGCAGTTTACGCATCGATGGAGATGGAAGGTTTCGGTTTGCCGCTCCATCGCCTTTTG
>CAZFLK010000185.1:0-10964 GCA_964519245.1 uncultured Verrucomicrobiota bacterium | reverse complement strand
CGGCCAGTCCTCTGCGACCAGGTTGACAAAGGCAAACAGGAAAGCGCTGGCTCCTAGTGCGTATCGGTGTCGGTTCGGTTTCATAAGTGCGGGATTGTTTCATGCATGCTGGTTGTCCACCCCCGCTTTTTCAATCTCGATTCGCGCGAATGTGTCGCGGCGGGCCCTGCCGCGAACCGTGACGAAGAAGACGGGCCAATCGGTCAACGAAAGGCAGGAAAGGGCCGCTATCTATCTTTCTCCTTATTCGCTTGGAGGATTCTTCTCATGATGATTTTGCCAAGATCATCCACCGGGACCTGGCTGTTGCTGAGGATCACCATTCCAATCGGCTGACCTTCAATGATTCCAATAAAGGATCGCTGGCCGGTGGAGCGACCTTCATGTTGGAGAAGGATGCCCCCATTGAATTTCAGTCTGAACCAGTTGATCCCGAGACTGTAGTAGTCCGTCCATTTGTAACGATGCGCTTGCGCCTGTCTCATGGCCGCCCCCAGATCGGGGTGATCAAGCTTCGCATTGGCTTTGAGAAATTTCAGCATGTCATTGGCCGTGGAGAGAATGCCTCCTTCAGGAACCCTGGCATCGGGAACCACCCAGGGTTCAGCGGCCAGGCCAAGCAGCAGAGGTCCCGCGCTCATGACCGAACGATAACCGCCGGCTCGTCGAGATTCCTGATCCGGTGAGAGAACGGCTGTGGTGTCATTCATATTCAATGGATCACAGATGCGTTCCTGGACCAGTTCTTCGAAAGACGTCCTGTTCCGGTTTGCAAGGATGGCGCCCACCAGACTGGTTCCGAAATTGGAGTAGCGGAACTCCTTGCCCGGGCTGCTTTCCAGCTGGACGGAACGAACATCATCCCAATACGCCTCCTGACTGTAGCCAAGATATGGGTTTCTTCCCCTGATCAGGCTCAGCAGCCCGGTCTGCGACTTGAGGTTCTCTCCACGGCTCGGAAAGCCGGACGTGTGAGTCGCCAGATGTTCGAAAGTAAGCGACCGGGAAACCGGGTCCGGCATGGCCACCCTCTCCGGCAGTTGCTCGGCAACGAGGTTGGTCAATGCGAGGGCGCCGCTCCGGACTTCCTGCGCCAGGAGAATGCCGGTGAAGAGCTTCGAGATTGAGGCGAGCTCGAAAACCGTATCTCCATCAGGAGGCAGATCAGAGGACAGGTCCCGCCTGCCCAATCCCATGACAAACTCTTCCTCACCGTTGATCATGGCGATCGCCATTCCCACGATGGGCTCCTGGCGCATGTATTGTTGAGCTTCGCGGAGCGCCATTGCCCGCAACGAAGAATCCGATTCCTGGATTGTTGCGGCCTTATGGCGCAGTCCCACGTTTACGTCCAGGAAGATGAGCGCCGTGACCCAGATCACCAAACCGAGGCCGCCTCGAATACGCTCCCGCCGGATCGCTTCGTCGGAGAAGTTCAGCCCCGCCAACTCTTTGGATTCAGCCGCGGGAGAAGACTTCTCAACGGACTTGCCCTTCGCTTTTCTTTTCTTTCGCTTTTCCCGTTGCGTCAGGACCGCGGATGGGAACGCCAGACTCACGCAACTGGTCCAGCAGAAGAAGAGCACGATAAAAAAAACGACATTGTGATAGATTGGCTCCATCCACGAGTTGGAATACCAACTGGCGCGCCTGTAGCTCAACCATGAAAGGAATCAGAATGAGGATTCGGCCTTTCCTGCGACCTTTTTCCTGTGAAGGAGAGGGAGGCAAGCCGCTGTCGCAGTCGGGTTCTGACATCGACTGCAGGCCACATCCGGCCACCGGCTTTCGCCAAGATTGAGAGCAGCATGACAAGTTGGCGACGCCTCGAACACCAATCGTCGTCGAACCGCGATCACGGCGCGACGCCTTTCCGTTTTGTGCCAAGTTCCGGCCCAACAGGCCAACCCTATGTCAGCCCAGCCCAACGGCCTGGGTAGTCGACGAGTAAAGCGAACTGAGCCCCAAAGGGGCGGCCCTATCGCCCACCGACAATGCCATCGCCCCCCTTTGGGGCTCAAGCTTTGTTGAACCGGTTCCCTTGGGCGATGCCCTGGGCTGACATGGGACCACCCCTTGGGCTTCGTTCTGCGCCATCGTGACCTGCGCCCGGCGATCACTTCCCGGCACAATTCATTCTCGTCTTGAAGCCCGTTTGATGCAAAATGCCGGGCAAGCCATGCGCCCGATTGTGTTCCTAATCCTCGCTCTGCTGGGTCTCGAGGCTCCGGCGGCGCATTGGGCGTTCGAGCCGCTCAAGGAACCCACGATCGGCAGCCCCTCGATCGACGCCTTCATCGCCCGCAAGCTGAAGCGCAACGGCCTGACTCCGGCTCCCGAAGCGGACTCGCGCACGCTGATCCGGCGGCTCCACTACACCCTGATGGGGCTGCCTCCCGACCCCGCGCGCGTCGAGCAGGCTCCGGACTACCACGCCTTGGTCGACGAGCTGCTCGCCTCCCCGCACTACGGCGAACATTGGGGGCGGCATTGGCTCGACGTCGCGCGCTACTCCGACACCAAGGGCTATGTCTACGGTCGCGAGGAACGCTTCTGGACCCACGCCTGGGCCTATCGCGACTGGGTCGTCCAGGCATTGAATCAGGACCTGCCCTACGACCGGTTTCTCCTGCTGCAGATCGCGGCCGATCAGGTCGAAGATCGCGAGAAGGGCGACGAGGCGGCGATGGGCTTCCTGACCCTCGGCCGTCGGTTCCTCGGCGTGAAGCGGGACATCATTGACGACCGGATCGATGTCGTGACCCGCGGAACCATGGGGCTGACGGTCAGTTGCGCCCGTTGCCACGACCACAAGTATGACCCGATACCCACCCGGGACTACTACTCGCTCTTCAGCATCTTCGACAGCAGCGCGGAAAGGACGGTCACGCTTGGCGATCCGGATATCGGGGACGCGGCGTATCGGAAGAAACTCCGGGAGCTTCGCGACGCCTACGACAGCTTGTTCGCCAAACTTCGAAAGACCGCCGCCGATCGGGCCCGTCAACGCCTGGCGGACTACCTGTTCGCCCAGACCGAGTTGCACAAGTATCCCGCCGCCGGATTCGACCAGATCTTCGAGACCACGGACATCTTTCCCGCTTTCGTCCACCGTTGGCAGGAGTTTCTGCGCGGGGCGAAAGAAACGAATGATCCCGTCTTCCTTCATTGGCGCGTCTACGCGGCGGCGAAGAATCTTGTCCAGGCGACTCGCGAACTTGCGCTCCGCCAAGAAGCGGACCCGCGAGTGGCGGCCGCATTCAAGACGCCGCCCACATCCACGCGCGATGTGGCTGAGCGTTACGCCAAAGTCCTGCAGCACGAGTCGTTCGCGCAGATCACGAACGGCCCGGATTCACCATTCGAGATTCCTGATCTACCCGTGGTTCATTGCGACATCTTCTTTGCCTCCGGTGAGATCACCCGCCTCTTCAAGGCGCAGGGCGAGATCGACCGCTGGATTGTGAAGTCAAAGGTTGAGTCGCCGCAGGCGTTGATGCTGGTGGATCGGCCGCGCCCCGTCCGGACCCGCGTCTACCTGCGGGGGAATCCGCGCACACTCGGACACGAGGCGCCCAGGAAGTTTCTGGACCTGCTGGGCGGCTCGCCTCTCACGCATGGCAGCGGACGCCTGGAACTCGCGACGGCGATTGTCGACCCGGGCAATCCCCTCACCGCTCGCGTGATCGTCAACCGCGTCTGGATGCATCACTTCGGACGAGGCCTCGTGGAGACCCCCAGCGACTTCGGTCTGCGCGCGAAGGAGCCGTCGCATCCGGAGTTGTTGGATTGGCTCGCCTCAGAGTTCATCCGGGACGGCTGGAGTCTCAAGAAGCTCCATCGTCGGATCCTGACCTCGAGCGCCTTCCGCCGATCCTCCGCCGGCAATGCCCTCGCAATCCAGCAGGACCCGGAAAACCGGTTGCTCTGGCGAATGAGTCCGAGACGGCTCAGCTTCGAGGAGCTTCGGGATTCCATGATCGCCGCCTCCGGTGATCTCGACCGCAGAATGGGCGGCAAGCCGACGGACATGTTCAAACCGCCGTATCCAATGCGACGCACAATCTATGGACTGATCGACCGGCAGTTCTTCCCCGCCACCATGAGGGTCTTCGATGTGGCCACGCCGGATCTTCACGTGCCTCAACGCCCGGAGACAAGCGTGCCGCAACAGGCCCTGTTCTTTCTCAATGACCCGATGGTCCTTGATCGCCTCAAGAGAGTAGCCTCCTCCGCGGAGCAGGATCCGAAGGCGCGCGTTGGCGAGTTGTTCCAGCGTCTCGTCCAGCGCCAACCTTCCCAACGGGAGATCGCGGAATCGCTCGCCTTGGTCAACGGGATTGCCGAACCGGCCAACATGAAGACGCCCTCCACGAGTCAGGATTGGCAATACGGCTACGGCAAGCTGGACGAAACCAACCGCCAGGTGAACGGCTTCACCCGTCTACCACACTTCGCCGGTGAAGCCTGGCAAGGCGGACCAGAATGGCCGGACCCCAAACTGGGTTGGGTGCAGCTGCACGCCAGCGGCGGCCATCCGGGCAACACCCGCGAGTTTGCAGCCATAAGACGTTGGACGGCCCCACGCAGCATGCGCGTGCGGGTTGAATCCCACATCAGGCATGAGGCCAGGCCGGGAGATGGAATCCGGGCGTTTATCGTGAGTCCGGCGACCGATGTGTTCCTCGCCGCAACGCTTCATCAAGGCAGTCACAAGCATCAGATCGATGAGTTGACGGTCGCTCAGGGAGACACGATTGATTTTGTCGTGGATATCGACAAGGTCCTGAACAGCGACCAATACCACCGCTGGTCCACGATCACAGAGATCAGCGGCGGCGCCGTTTGGAATTCCGAGTCGGACTTCACCCCGAATGCAGCGCAACGTCTCAATGGTTGGGAGCAACTCGCCCAGGCGCTCCTTTGCTCCAATGAGTTCCTGTTCGTGGATTGATGAGAGACCTTCGATTAAACCGCCGCGAAGTCCTGCGCCAGTCCGCGCTGGGAATGGGAATGCTGGGATTGTTCGGCGTCATGGCCGACGCGTCGGATCCGCTCGCGGCCAGGAGGCCGCATTTTCCGGCGACCGCGAAACGCGTCATTCACTTCTTCCTCAATGGCGCGCCGTCGCACGTGGACACCTTCGATCCCAAGCCGCTGCTGGCCACGTATGCGGGCAAGCCCGTTCCGGACACGCCGGCGACCGAGCGCAAGACCGGAGCGGCATTCCCCTCTCCTTTCGAGTTTCGAAGGCGCGGCCAATCCGGTTTGGAGGTCAGCGAGTTGTTCACTCGGACCGCGCGCCATATCGATGACATCGCGGTGATCCGTTCAATGTATGCTCAGGTTCCGAATCACGAACCCTCCCTGATGCTCATGAACTGCGGTGACTCGGTGCAGGCGCGACCCAGCGTCGGTGCCTGGACACTCTATGGACTCGGCACGGAGAATCAGAACCTTCCCGGTTTCATCGCCATGGTCCCCGGCGGCATGCCGATCAAAGACAGCGAAAACTGGCAGTCCGCATTCCTGCCCGGAGCGCTGCAAGGAACATACATCGATCCGCGACACACCGAGATCGGGAAGCTGATTCAGAACATCCGTCATCCTCAAATCTCCACCGCCGATCAACGCCGCCAGTTGGACCTGATCGCAACATGGAACCGCCGGCACCGCGACACGCGAATGGATGCCCGCCTCGACGCACGCATCCGATCCTACGAACTCGCTTTCCGCATGCAACACGAGGCGACGGACGCCTTCGACATCAACCAGGAACCGGAGCCCATTCGCAATCTCTACGGGGACGGCGTCCACGGTCGGCAGACCCTGATGGCCAGGAGACTCCTCGAGCGGGGCGTCCGCTACGTGCAACTCTGGCATGGCAAGGGCCAACCCTGGGACAACCACGACAGGATCGAGGAGAATCACCGTCGCCTGGCCGCCCAGATCGATCAACCGATCGACGCCCTGCTCACCGACCTCAAACAACGCGGCATGCTCGACGACACGCTGGTCATCTGGGGCGGCGAGTTCGGACGCACCCCGACCGTGGAACTCACCGGAGCCGGCAAGTCAAAACTCGGCCGGGATCACAATCACTACGGCTTCACCGTTTGGATGGCCGGCGGCGGCATCAAGGGCGGAACCGTTCACGGATCGACAGACGACTTCGGATTCCGCGCCCAGCAGGATCCGACCAGCGTTCATGATCTGCACGCCACCATCCTGCACTGCCTCGGCCTGGATCACGAACGATTGACCTATCGCTACGCGGGCAGGGATTTCCGCCTGACAGATGTGCACGGCCACGTGCTGTCAGACATCCTGGCCTGACCGCTGTTTTCTCCCGCCTCATCCCACCAACGCCTGTGGCCTTCTCACAGGTCGTGAATCGACGCCGCTTGAAACAGGAGGGGGAAACCGGGGATACGAATGTGGCCGCTTCAGCGCACGCAAAGCCGGCCGAATCTCAGAGGCTCGTGAAAGGACTTGGCGTCCCGCCCCAATGGTGAGAACGAGCTCGTTTCCTCCGCTTCGGTTCCCGAACGTTTTCGAAACAGGTTGAAAAACCAGGGCAGGCTGGAGCCCTTGCCCGATTTCAAGGCGCTCGCTTTCGATTCAAACGGTCGGGAGCCGACGATCTGATGCAGGGGGTCCTCATCCGAGTTCGTAACCGGCAACTGGAGCTCGACGGACCAGAAATCCTTGTCCACGTGCGCGGCCACCTTCGCCTGTGAGGACCATTCGTAGGCGCGGCCCTGCTTCAGCGAAACGCCGCGGTCGAGGTCGATCATTGCCCCGGCCGGGTTGACCGCGATCTGGTAGTAGGAATGGCGGTCGGTCTCGATCAGCAGCCCCAGGTGTTCGCCCTGCCAGATCGCCGGATCATGGTCCTTCCTCGCGCCGATCACCGGCGGTTCATCCGGATCGAATTCGCAACGAATGCCGAAGATCAGGCTGTCCTGATGCCAGCGCGCCATGAAGCGGGTCCGTCCCTGAGGCGGCGCCTTCGTTTGAATATGACGCAGCGGACGGGGATGATTGTAGGCGGTCCAGAATGCCTCATCCAACTTGCCGTCCAACTTCAGGCTGTCGCGGACGTCCCGCCACTTGTCCTTGCCCATGTCGATGAGTCGATACTCGGGCAGTCCCTCGGGACGCGGGACGCTCATCTGCTTTGCGCGGCTGCGGAAAGCCGGGAGGAACGCATCGACCAACGCCAGTCGCTGGGCGTAGACCGAATCGACCGGCGCTGAGGACCTCGCCTGGTCGAACAACTGCAACGCCTTGCCCGCCAGTTCGCCATCGGATCCGAGGGCGGCGTACTCCTTTTCACAGAACTCGATGAAGGCCTTCATCGCCGCCGCGGCCGGGCCATAGAACAGTTCGTAGTACTCGGCCAGAAGCGCATCCACGTCCTGGTCCACGTCCCACCAGAGGCGCGAGATGATCCACGGGTTCAGGTGCGCCATGCCCGGGTAGTGAAGCCCGCCCTTGCCGCTGGAGAGCCAGACGTCCTCCCGCCAGGTTTCGCCAACTGTCGCCTTCAATCCGCGGTCAATCACGTGGGGCCAGTACTGGGGACGAAACGCGCCGCGGTTGGTGAAGGGCGTATAGTTCAGGGTCACCGAGAGCGGGTGATCCGTCTTGGCCCGCCACATCCGGCGGAGCTTCGCCGCCTCTTCGTGCGCGGCGTCGTCCAGTTCGCGGATGGGCCGGCCATTGGTGATCTGGACGAGCAAATTGTCGGGCAGTTTGTCGATCTTGAGCGGGGGCAGTCGATACGTGCTGTAGGCGCCGCAGAAGACCTTGCGATCCGGATGCGTCCGTGCGAGTTCGTTGGCAACGCGAACCACGAAAGCCCAGACATAGTCGGAGGAAATGCCGGACGGACCGCGTTCGACCGTGGCCTGCTCGCGGCAGGAGTCGCACTGGCAATGATTGAAACCGTCATGCGGCATGACCGAAACGACCGGGACGTCATAGTGGTCGAACATGAGCCGCGCGAAGGCGACCATTTCCTCAAAAAAACCTTCAGAAGACAGGCAGGCGTTGGCGGTCTTGCTGGCGTTGTCGCGTTCGCCATTGGCCATCATCGCATAATACTCGGGATGAGCCTCGCGTTGACCGGGATGTTCGGTCAGGTGGCGCTGACCATGATGAAGCACGCCATATTGTTCGTTCGCCCCAATTCGCAGATACCAGAGCGCATCCTCCAGTTCATTTGATGAGATGAGCGGTCGACTGACGCTGCGAATCTCCCAGTCCGGGACCACCGTGCGATTCACTTTCGGCAGAGCGACATGCTTCTGTCGCGGCACGATCTCTCCCAACTCCCCCGGCATGTACCAGCGCACGCCGAGGTTGCGCAGAAAGGCGTAAACCGCATTCAGGGATCCTCGGTGGTCCAAATTCCAGATATCCAACTGCTTGTTGTAGTCCCGATAGAGACTCCGGCCCACCGGGTTCACCCAAGGCCTGCCGGCGAGCTTCAGCCACGCCGCCTCCTTCTCCCGGGCCCATTGGCCATGATTCCGCGCCCACGGTTCCCGGGGCTCGAATTCCTTGTCGGCGCCCACCAGCGCGAGCCAGTTTTCGCCGGAGACCATGCGAAATGCGTCCCGCTTCAATCCTTCGGCGTGAATGCCGACCTTGCGCGCGTGTTCGCTTTCGCCGACGTAGATCTTGAGGGGCCGGCCCGCGGTCGGTTCGGCGACGATCTCCAAGCGCGCGCCGGTGATCTTCTCGAGGTAGGCCTGCAACTCTTCCGCGCCGAATGCAGCGGCCCGGGGCGGTTGCTGGGCAATGACAATCTCGGCGTTGGGAAATCCGTCCCTGACGAGGAGCGGATCGGCCTTGATCATGATCACGAAGGCGAACAGGCAGGCAATGATGAGAGCGCGTTTCATGGGACCGACGCCTGGCGAACGACCTCAAGCCCGGCTTCGAGATCCCCGCCCCCTTGGTGAAACCAAACTTCCATCTGCCCATAATCGCCCGGCCGGGCAATTTTCACAACCTCTTCATCCACGGTTGTGCGCCCGCCTGAAGCTCGACCTGCATGGTTGCAATCGGCCCACGCTCCGCTACCTGAGTTGCAGATCGGCAAAGTCGAGATAACGCTGCCAATCGTAGTCTGTGACCGCGTGCTTCCCCGCTCGCAGGTGGTAGCCAACCCGGCCGCCGGTGGTTGGTTCGTTTGGAGCAGGCCACTGGTCCGCGGTCAGCCCGGCCAGTCCGTAGAGTGCGTAGACAGGTTCGGCGTGTTTCAAGGCGAGATACTCACCTTTCGGATCGGCCCAGCGATCCTCCGTCGCGCTGGCCACGTAGAGGGCCCGCGGCGCAATGGCGGCCATCAGCATGTGCTGATCGACCGGCATTTCGGACTCGCGACGGGCATATGACGCATGATTCCCACAGAACCAGTAGCCGACGGGTTTCAGCATGTGATGAATGCGCTCGCCATAGCAGCGACGATAGAGCGCCGCGCCTCCGCAACCGGAGTTGTTGCTGATCACGAGCTTGAACTTCTGATCCTGCGCCCCGGCCCACAGCGCCGCCTTGCCCAGACGACTGTGCCCAATGACCGCGAGCCGATCGGCGTCAATCAGATCGTCGCCCTCGAGCCATTGGCGAATGGTCGACAGGGCCCAGGCCCAACCGCCGATCGATCCCCATTCCTTCTCCCCCGGCCTGGTTTGCCCGGGCTCGTAAAACAACGGGTGCGGCCCGTCGCTGAAGTCGTGTCGATAGTTGTCCGGGTCAATGTCGTCACGGTGAGCGGTTACCAGGCCGTATCCGCGCTCCAATAGCATGGGGACCTGCCACCTCAAGGCGTAGGCCCCGCTCGCTTTCCCGCCAGCCGGCCTCCGGTGTATTCCCGGATCCGTGTGAACGCACTGGTTGCCGGAGAAATTGAGCCCCATGAAGGCAGGCGACTTCCCCTCCGTCGACTTGGGCGCGTAGATGAGAACGTCGAAACTGACACGTCGCTCAGGGCGCTCCAGCGGCGAGAGTGTGAGTCGCATCTGCCGACGAATCGCGGCGTTCTCGAAAACCTCGGTGGGTCCTTCCAATAGGGTTGCCTCGATCCGCACGGGGTTATTGGGCGTCCTGCCATAGACATGATCTTCCAGCAGTCGGATCACCTCGGCCCGCCGCGTGGTTTCCCAATGATCCCGATCGTTGGCGTTCAACGCGGGCAGCGTGTAGGCCGGGATCTTCGATTCATCGTAGTTGATGTCCTCCGGTTCGGCAGCGAAGAGAAGCGGACCGGCGATGAGCAGGCAGATGTTGAACAGCGTGTATTTCATGGTTCTTCTTGCGACCAGGAAGGCAGGCGGCCAGAGGCGACTCGACGGCGCCTAGAACGCGTGCTCCATCCAACGGGCGATCTGCTGATTGGCGGCCTTGATCTGGTTCACATTCTCCGTGTCCGGGTTCTCAAACTCATCCAGCAGTCCCCGTCGGCGGGCCTTGTTTCGCTGGTAGGCGCCGCAGAGATGGAACCCGATGCAGCCGGGATTCTTGTGTAGTTCGGCCGGTGTCTCGGCATACCAGGCGCCGTTGTTCGGCTTGTAGAACGCCTGGCCGCGCCAATCCACCCTGGCGGCATCGGCCAGCAGGACCGGTTTGCCGGTTCAATATGGTTCAGCCCCATGGTGAAAAAGGGCTTCCCGTCCGGCGTGATCAACCACCAATAGCCCTCGCGTTGCCCGAGAGTGAAGAAACCTTTCGGCTCGATCTGGGTGGTCTTAACTGCTGCAGCGGCGCGGGTCGCAAGCCCCCCCAGGTTCAATCCGGCAGCCACGGTCAGGCTGCATTGGAGGAAGCGTCGACGATCGATGGCGTTGCGCATGGGACCAGGAAGCATCAGGCGCCATTCCCCGCTTGTAAACGCAACCCCAACAAAAATGAAGCCTCCCCTAACCGCCCCTTGGAAACCAACCACCAGATGACCC
>CAZFLK010000184.1:0-11060 GCA_964519245.1 uncultured Verrucomicrobiota bacterium | reverse complement strand
CGCTGGCTGCGCGTGTTGATCTGGCAGGCCTTGAACCGCTTGGGCGACAAGGTCACTGAACCGCATCCGGAAATCGTGATCGACGATTTCCCCACCCGGGAGAACGCGATCCGCATGCTGCATTTCCCGGAGGAAATGGAGGACGCGGACGTCGCCCGGCAACGGTTGGCCCTCGACGAGTTCATCGAACTTCAACTGAATATCCAGGGACGCCGGCGCAAACTGGAATCCAAGGCCCGACCCATTCCCTGCGCCGGCGACAACCGGCTGATAAAGCCCTTCGTCGACGCGCTCGGGTTCGGCCTCACCGAAGCCCAGAACACAGCGCTGCGGGAGCTGCGCGCCGACATGGCCGGGGGCGCCCCGATGCGACGGCTGCTTCAGGGCGATGTCGGTTCCGGCAAGACAGTCGTCGCCGCCGTCGCGGCGTTGATGGCCATCGAAAGCGGTCATGACGTCGCGCTCATGGCGCCCACGGAAATCCTCGCCGAGCAGCACTTCGTCAATTTCACCCGCTGGCTGGGCCCGCTCGGCGTCTCCGTCCACTTGCGAACCGGCGCGCGAAAGACCGCCACGGAGCAAGATCAGGCGGCGTTGCATCTCGGGAGCGACGCCGCCACGCCCGACCTCCCCACCCTGACGGTCGGCACCCACGCCCTGATCGAGGAAGGCTTCAACGCCGCCAATCTGGGGCTGGTCATCATCGACGAGCAACACAAGTTTGGGGTCAATCAGCGCGAGAAACTGCTGCGCAAGGGCGACTACCCGCATCTGCTGGTCATGACCGCAACGCCGATTCCCCGCACACTTGGTCTGACCCTCTACGGCGATCTCGACATCTCCACAATCGACCAACTGCCCCCCGGCCGCGGGACCGTGCGCACCTTCGCCCGAACTCCAGACCGCCTGCCAAAGGTGTGGCAATTCATCCGCGACAAACTCACCGAGGGCCGGCAGGCCTACATCGTCTATCCCCGCGTGGAGGAAACCGACAACTCTTCGCTCAAGGCGGTCACGCGCGAACTCGGCAAGATTCGAAAACAATTGGAGCCGCACCAGGTCGGACTGCTGCACGGCCGACTCAAGCCGGAGGAAAAAGAGGCCGTGATGACCGACTTTCGCGAGAATCGCATCCAGGCTCTGCTCGCAACCACCGTGGTCGAGGTCGGAGTGGACGTCCCCAATGCCACCGTGATGCTGATCGAAAACGCCGAGCAATTCGGCCTCGCCCAACTCCACCAACTCCGGGGCCGCATTGGTCGCGGGGGCGAGGAATCCTTCTGCATTCTCGTCGGAGAATGCCAAACCGAAGCGGCCAAGCAACGCATGCAGATCATGGTCGAGACCAACGACGGCTTTCGCATCGCGGAGTTCGACCTCTCTCAACGGGGCCCCGGCGAACTAACCGGCAAGGACCAGAGCGGCGAAGCGCCCTTCCGTTTTGGCGATCTGCGCACAGACGCCCGCCTCGTGCTCAAGGCGCGCGAGTTGGTGAAGGAACACTTGAGGCGCGGCCGCTGACCCGCTCATTCCGCTTGGATCCCGCCCCAGCAGCGCTATCTTGCGCGCATGAAGAAGCTTCTCCTCGTCGCGACCGCCGCCGGACTTCTCGCCGCCGGCTGCCAGAAATCCAGTTCCAGTTCTTCCTCCGACTCCAAGCCCGCGCCGATTGCTCCCAACAAGAGCGCCGTCAGCGGCAACCCCGCGATGGCGCCGGTCGAGTATGGCGGCGTCCTCGCCAAAGGTAAGAAGTCCTCGGAGGCCAAGCTCGCGATCGCGGAGTTCGACAAGGCGATCCAGATGTTCGAGGCCTCGGAAAGCCGCAAGCCCAAGAGCCTGGACGAACTTCTCAAGTCCGGCTACCTGACCAAGATGCCCAAGACCCCCTACGGCATGAAGTTCACTTACGATCCCAATACCGGCAAAGTCGACGCGGTGATGGCCAAGTAGGATTCCATGAGTCACTACCTAGGCATCGACGTCGGCGGCACCACCACGACCATTACCATCGGCAATGAGTCGCGCCAGGTTCTGCGCATCGGCGACCAATTCCCCACTCGTTCGGCCGAAGGGCCCGAAGCGACCGTGCAGGCCATGGTGGAGAACGCGATCGCCATCGCGGAGTCCATCGGCTCGTCCATCAGCGACGTCCGCGCCGTGGGCCTCGCGACGCCCGGTCCGGCCTCCTTCGACGGCGTTCTGCACAAGACGCCCAATCTGAATCCCGAGCTCTGGAACAAGTTTCCGATACGCGCCCGACTCGAAGAGGCTCTCCGGCTCAGGAATCCGGAGATCGCGGTACACTACCTCGGCGACGGCCAAGCCGCCGCCCTGGGCGAATACGTGATCCGAAGCGGGGCGCTTCGGTATGACCAGATCACCCTGAAGGATAGCGACGACGACCGCCTGTCAACCCTGCTGATGGCGGTGGTCGGCACCGGACTCGGCGGCGGCATGGTGCGCGACGGCCGCGTCCTCCGGGGACGCGAGGGCCGCGCCGGACACATTGGCCACATCACCCTTCCCGAATACGCTTTCCGCCACGAACACGATCGCAATCTCCTGGTCGGCCACGCCCTGGCGACCGCTGAATCCGCCATCTCGCTGACCGGGCTCACCCATCAACTGGGTTACCGGCTCACGCTCGAACAATGGCGCGACCATCCGCTGAATTCCCAGGAGGGTTCCGTGCGGGACAAGGCCAAACAACTCCGGGAACTGGCCGCCGCGGGCGACGAACTGGCGCTGGAACTCTTCCTCGACCAGGCCCACGCGCTCGGCATCACCCTGCTCAACGCCGACTACCTGGGCGACTACGACCGTATTGTGATCGGCGGGGGCGTCTGCGAACTGGCTCCCGATGTGCGGAAGAAGTATCGACTCAAGGCCGAGGAGGCTTACCGAAGCCATGCGCTCGACGCCTTCAAGGACCTCAAATCCTTCGAGTTCTCGGTCTGCGGCGACAACGCCCCGGTGATCGGCTCGCTGGCCCACGTCTACTTCCAGTCCATGCGCTGACGAACGCGTCAGCCCAGGTCCCAAGCCTTCCTCAGCGCGCCCAGCCACTTCCGTCCATGTCCGACGCCCAAGCCGAACCAGAGTCTGAGGAGGTCGACCCTGAGTTGGTCGATCTCGCGATCCGGATTGCCCGGGCCAAGAACTGGGCGAGGTATTCCGGTTGGGCGATCCTCGCCGCGGCGATCGCGCAACTTCCCGTTCTGATCCTGCCGCTGATGCTGATCGCCGTGGATCCCGCCAAGGCGCTCCTGCTCAGCGCGCTGTGCATCGGACCGCTGCTGAGCCTGGCCGCGGCCATCGGGTTGATCCGGCTTCGCGTCTGGGGATTCCACCTGATCTATCTCCTGCAGGTCATCGGTTTCTGGACGGTCACCCCTTCCCAAGGCGCGCCCAACCTGATCCCCTTCATCAAGAAGTTCATCGGCGTGAAGCCGGAATTGGGAATCTTCATCCAGTTGACCAACCTCCTCTTTGCAGGATTCCTCGCCGTCGTCCACGTTCGCTATTTTCATCCCCCGACCAGCGCCGTCTCGCGCCAAAGTCTCGGCCGGGCCCTGGCCATCCTCTTCATCGTCGCCGGCGGATTGACCGCCTGGCGCTATCAATACGAGAAAGTGGACACCCGGATCGCTTCGGCGGCGGAGATCCCCGCCGCGCATGAGTTGTTCGAGATTCTGCAACCGGCGGGTCCGATGGAAATCTACTACTACAACGCCGTCACCATCCCCCATGGCGGGACCCTGATCGCCACAGGCAAGACAACGGAGGAACGCCTGCTAGCCTTGGTTGAAGACCACGCATTGGAGCCTGTTCCGGACAACTACAAGACCAAGCTCCACCGTCTCATCGGGACCTTCAAACTGGACGTCAATCGATTCCCTACAGACTACGCGGACGACGACCTGCACTACACGGGCCGTCTGAAATCGGGCGGCAAGGCAATCGTCCAGATCAGCCTCCGGAAGAGCGACGGCAGGTTCACCCTGCAGATCATGGGGATCAAACAGCCGGGGGAAGCCGGACCAGCCGTTACGCGATGATGTCCTTTACGACGTGGCCGTAGACATCGGTCAGGCGGAAGTCGCGACCATCCACGCGGTAGGTGAGTTTCTCGTGGTCCACGCCAAGCAAGTGAAGCAGCGTCGCGTGAAGATCGTGCATGTGCACCTTGTTCTCCACCGCCTCGTAACCCCATTCGTCCGTATTGCCGTAGGCCAGGCCCGGCTTCACACCGCCGCCGGTCAGGAAGACGGAAAAGCCCTTGGGGTTGTGGTCGCGCCCATTGTTGTTCTGGGTGAAGGGCGTGCGGCCGAACTCACCGCCCCACCAGACCAGGGTGTCTTCCAATAAGCCGCGCTGCTTGAGGTCCTGCAGCAACCCCGCGACCGGCTTGTCCGTGGCCAGGGCGTGATCGGCATGCTTGGGCATGTTGTTGTGCTGATCCCACATCGGTGTGGCCTTGTTGTCCGAGTAGCTGACCTGGATGTAGCGCACGCCCTGTTCCGCAAAGCGTCTCGCCATCAGGCATTGCCGGCCAAAGTTATCCGTGGGCTTCTCGTCGATGCCGTACATCGCCTTCGTCGCTGCGGATTCGCCGTCGATGTCCATGACCTCGGGCGCCGTGGACTGCATGCGGTAGGCGAGTTCAAAGGAACTGATGGCCGCCTCCACATTCGCATTCTCCTGCTGCCGGTCGGCCTGCAACCGATTCAGGGATTGGAGGAACTGGAACTGCTTCCGTTGCTGGGAGCCGGTCGAAAAATCGTTGGCCAAGTGCTTGATGCCCGCCTCCGTCATGGGCAATCCCGCGCGGCCGATCGTCGTGCCTTGGTAAACCGCCGGCAGGAATGCGTTCGAATAATTGCGGGGTCCGCCCTTGGCTGCGGTCGGATTGATCGAGACAAAGCCCGGAAGGTTCTCGTTCTCGGAGCCGAGGCCGTAGTTGACCCAGGCGCCGACCGAGGGACGAATCAAGTTGGTCGCGCCCGTGTGCAGAAACAACGTGGCCGGCCCGTGCGCAACGCCCTCGGTGTGCATGCTGCGGATGAAACAGAGGTCGTCCACATGCCGCGCAATGTGTGGAAACAATTCGGACACCGGTTGGCCGCACTGCCCGTAGCGTTTGAAATCCCAAAGGGCCTTCATCACCGGCTCCTGCCGCCGCTCCCGGTGACGGGCATTGTAGAACTCGACCTTCTGCCCGTCATATTTCTCCAATTGCGGTTTGGGATCGAAGGAATCGACCTGACTGGGGCCGCCCTGCATGAAGATGAAGATCACACGCTTGGCCTTCGGCGCGAACATCGGTCGTTTCGCGGCGAGGGGATTCGCCGGCGCGGCGGCGGCTTGTCGTCCGGCCATGCCCGCAAAGGCAAGATAACCGAATCCACATCCCGCGGCCTTCAAGACCTCGCGCCTCGTCACTGATTTCATGGGCTTCATCGACATCGGAATTTCGTTGATACTAGCAGCGCCCGCCGGCCCTTCAAGTCCGGGAAACGCTCACTTTCTCGGCAGTTTGATCTTCTGCCCGAGGCGCAGTTTGGCCTCGTTCACCCCCGGGTTGGCCCGCCGCAAGGCCAGATAAGAGATGCCATACTCCAAGGTAATGCCGTAGAAGGTGTCCCCTTCTTCCACCACGTGAACGGCCGGCCGGCTTCTGGGAGCGGGTGCAGGCTGCACCGCCTCCACCGCTTTGCCGCCTCCCGCCGAGACAGCCGCCGCTTCCGGCACGTCCGAACTGGGGGCCGCCATCCGGGGCGAACTCGAAGCGGTCAGTTTGTCCAGTTCCTGCTGGGCCTGGATCACCCCTCCCTCCGCGGCCTTGGCGAAGTAGGAAACGGCGTCTTCCCTTGAGGCCGGAACACCCGTGCCGCGCAAATAAAGCAAGCCCACCACATACTGACTGACCGCGTCGTTGCCGATGTCCGCCGCCCGCTTGTAAAGGTCAAACCCTCGACTCAAGTCGCTCAATCCCGATCGCCGCTCAATCAAGGCCTTGCCCAGCTTGATCGTCGCCTGCCAATGCTCCGGCTCGGCCGACAACGTCCGCTCCAAATAGGGAATCGCCTCCTCGCGCAACCCTTCGCGCAACAACAAACCCGCATACTCGTAGTTCCCCCAGGCGCTGCCTTCCTTCGCCGCCTCGCGATAAACCCCGGCCGCCTTCTCTTCCCATCCGCGCTCCAGCTAGGCCTTCACCAGAAGCTTTCTCGACTCCTCCGACGTGGATTCCGCCAGCATCTCGATGGCCTTCTCCTCGTCCTGCGCCGCGCCGTTCTCCATGAGGATGCGCCCCAGAATATCGCGCGCCCGGGAATCGCCCTCCTCCGCAGCCTCCCGAAAAAACGCGAGGATCCGCGGATCGCGCTCCGGCACCCCTTCTATGCGATTGAAATAAAAAATCTTCAGAAAGATGAACGCCGCCGGATCCAGCGCCCGCGCCTCGCGCAACAAGGTCTTGAGGGCTTCCTCCTTGCGCCCCGCCTTGAACAGCCGCGCCCCGATCGACTCCCCGGACTTCGCGTCGTCCAATTCCTTGAATTCCTCCGCCAATGCCTTCGTGCGATAGCCCTCGAACGCGGCCCCAATGGCCCGGGCCACCGCGTCATCCGATTCCGATTGAAACACTTTCCGCCGCAGCAACGACAGGGTATGCCCCGCCTCGGCGACGCCCTTGTCCGAAGCGCGAAAGAACCAGGTCACCGCCTGATTCAAATCGCCTTCGACACCCGCGGCGTTGAGGTAGGCGTTGGCCAGGAACAGGCAGGCCTTGGCGTCCCCATTGCCAGCCAGGTCCTTGGCGATGGTCACGGCATACTCGTGATCCCCGCTCGCGGCGGCGGCCTCCGCGTCCTGGATGTCCACGCCAACGACGGCAACGGAGCCGATCCGCAGCGCAAGGACGCCAACCAGGAGGCCAGCCAACCATCTCCAGCGAAATGCGCAACAGCTCACAACTTGAACAGCTTCTTGGAATTCTCGTAGAGGATCTTGCGTTCCACTTTCTTGTTCGGAGCCAGGCGACGAAGCGTCTTGAGCGTCTGCGCGCCCTGGCATCCCGGCCCGCGACCGATGGTGTCCTTGCAGTCGCTGCCGTAGAGCAGTTGATCCTGATGGCGTTCGAGAAAGGCCGTCGTATGCGCCTCGTCGCGCAACAAGGCTCGCAACCCGGAGCCCGCCGAATGGTCGGCGTACATATTGGGGTAATTCGTCAGCAACCGGTCCGTGATGCCGCCCGGCGTCACCTTGGCTCCCAAGGCGGGATACATCGTCTTTTGTTCGTGCCGCTTGTCGATGTTACCCCACCACGTCTGCGCGTGCCCGATGAAGTTCACCGTCGGATACTGCTCCAGGATCTTGTGAAAGCGCTCAAAGCCCAGGTTGTAGGTGTTGTGCTGAAAGTGCATCAACACCGGCACGCCATACTCCTTGGCGATGTCGTAGATCATCCGCATCGGCTTCGATTCCACGTCCAAATGAAACTTCTGCTCGCCGATGCCGATGGCGCCCAGCTTCAACCACTTTTCCAGGTTCTTGCGGGCGCCCGGCATATCCGGCACTTCGTTGCAGAAGAAAACCATCTCGCCGGGAAACTCCTTGGCCAGCTTCACCGCGTCCTCCGTGCCCGTGCAGCGCGCCGCCAGTCCGTTGGACCTGCCGTTGCGGGTCGAGGGCAGATCCACGTAGGTTCCGGCGGGCAGGATGATCGTCGTGGTGACGCCCATGGCCCGCTGGTGCGCGACGAACTGCTGATCCGTTCGACCATGATATCCCGTGTGCTGGTGAATATCGATGATGGGCTCCGGCTTGCCCGCCGCCAGCAGCGGCTTTGCGCTTGATGCAGCCAAAGCCATCCCGGAACATGCGATGAATCTCCGACGTGTGATCTGCGTTTTCATTCGTCCGTATTCGATTGGTTTGTTTGAGCGATTTCGCATACTGAACGCCCGCCCCGTTGAATTCAAATTGGAAATGGTTATGGAATTGAATCCCGCATCCGCTCTCAACGCCACAGGCAAGCCCCAACGCGCCCTTGGCTTGCTCCTCCTGACCCTTCTCCCCCTCACCGCCGCGGAACCGACCCCCGACCCCGGTGAACTACCCCGCATACCCGCTACGGAACCCGCCGACGCCCTGGATACCTTCCAGGTGAAACCCGGCTTCCGCCTCGAACTCGTCGCCTCCGAACCGCTGGTCACCGACCCTGTCTCCCTGTCCTTCGACGCCAGCGGGCGCCTCTATGTCGTGGAAATGCGCGGCTACTCCGAGAGACGCGAGGATTCGCTCGGCCAGATCCGCTTGCTGGAAGACACGGACAATGACGGAAAGATGGACAAGAGCACGGTCTTCGCCGCCGGTCTCAATTGGCCCACTGCGGTCTTCTGCTACGACGGCGGCGTCTTTGTCGGGGTAACGCCGGATCTCTGGTTCATGAAGGACACGGACGGCGACGGCGTCGCCGACCTGAAGAAGGTCGTCTTCACCGGCTTCGGAACCGACCGCCCGCGCCTGAACGTCCAGGCCATGTTCAACAGCTTGCGCTGGGGCCTCGACAACCGCATCCACGGCGCCACCGCCAGCAACGGCGGCACGATCCACAATCCCAATGACAAGAACGCGAAAGCCGTCCGCGTCCGGGGACGCAATTTCGCTTTCGATCCGCGGACGATGACATTCCAAGCCGAGGATTCCACCGCGCAGCACGGCATGAGTTTCGACGATTGGGGCCGCAAGTTTGTCTGCAGCAACAGCAGTCACCTGCAGGCGATCATGTACGACGCCGCCTATGCCGGACGAAATCCCCACTACTCCATGCCCAGCGCGAGAATCAACGCCGCGGCCGACGGAGCCGCCGCCGAGGTCTTTCGCATCAGCCCGGACGAACCCTGGCGCATCGTCCGCACCCGCTGGCGCGTCACCGGCGCCGTGCGCGGCGTGGTGGAGGGAGGCGGCCGCGTTTCGGGTTATTTCACCGCCGCCACCGGAGTCACGATCTATCGCGGCAACGCCTACGGGGATGATTTCGCGGGCAACGCCTTCATCGGCGACGCCGGCAGCAACCTCATTCACCGCAAGCAAATCGACTACGACGGCGTACAACCCGTCGGACGCCGCCCCGCCGACGAGAGCAACGTGGAGTTCATCGCCTCCACGGACAACTGGTTCCGCCCCGTGCAGTTCGCCAATGCGCCGGATGGCTGCCTCTACGTCGCGGACATGTATCGCGAGACCATCGAGCACCCCTGGTCCATTCCCGAATCGATCAAGAAACACCTGGACCTGAACAGCGGCAACGACCGCGGCCGCATCTGGCGGATTGTTCCCGACGGTTTCCAACAACCCGCGAAACCGAACCTCGCAAGCCTCACTTCCAAGGAACTCGTCGCGATGCTGGCGCACCCGAACGGCTGGCATCGCGACACCGCCGCCCGCCTGCTTTACGAACGCCAGGATCAAGCCGCCATCAAACCGCTCGAAAAACTCGCCGCACAATCAGACGCCGCCGTGGGTCGTCTCCATGCGCTGCACGCCCTCAAGGGCCTGAATGCGCTGAGCCTGCCGACCGTTCACCAGTCCATGACGGACACGCATCCCCAAGTCCGCCGCCATGCCCTGAAACTGTTGGAAGATCCATCGCTCCCACCGGATGCGATCGACTGGCGCCACGCAAGCAACCTGGCCCACGATCCGGACCCAACGGTTCGGCTGCAGCTCGCCTTCACCCTGGCCGTCTGCGAACACGACGTGAAGAGCGCAGCTCTCGCGGCCCTCGCGCTGAAGGACGGTGGCGACAAGTGGATGCAGGCCGCCATCATGAGCTCCATCGGCAATGACCCCATGAGCCTGTTCTCGAACTTGAGCGCAAGGAACGTGGCGGCCGCCAGCGATTTCTTGCTCAAGCTCGCCGAATACATCGGCCGGCGAAAGCAGGCTGACGGCGTCAACGCCATCGTCAAGTCCGCCGCCCGCATGCCGGACAAGGCGTCCGCCTTCTCCATTGTCCGCGCGCTCAGTGACGGACTGCGACGCTCCAACAGCTCCCTGTCCGATCACGGCCATGATGCGACGCTGGCCAAGCTTCACCAGGATGCGGGAAAGACGCTCGCCGCCGAACTGGCGAGCCCGAAGGCCATGCCGGATGCCTCCCTGCGCCTGGCCGCAATCCGGATGCTGGGAATCCCCGATTTCTACCCGCAAAAGGAAACGGATGTCTTCAACCCATTCCTGCCGCTCGATCTCCTGTTCCGGAGCGCCGCCTTGTCCGCAACCGAGACGATCGCGTTGATTCGCTCGGTGGACGGCATTGACAACGCCATCATTGCCTCCCGCCTCCTGGACCTCGCCGCCGACAGCGACAACGCCTCGGTTCGCAACGAGGCCGTCGCCAGATTGCTGGCGCGCAAATCAAGGACACAACGACTGTTGAAGGCGATTGAATCCGGATCGATTCGCGCGTCGCTCCTGTCCGCCGCCCAGGTTCAAGCGCTGCGCCGACACCGGGACAAGGCGATCAAGGCGCAAGCCCTCTCCGTTCTCGGCGGACCGCCCTCCGCCAACCGTCAATCTGTCGTCGATTCCTTTCTCCCGGCCATGCGCCTCAAAGGCGTCGCGAGCAGGGGGAAAACGCTGTATCAGCAACTCTGCGTCTCCTGCCACAAGCTCGGCTCCGAGGGCCACGCCCTGGGTCCGGACCTGGTCACCATGAAATCCATGGGCCGCGAGAAAATCCTCGTCAACATCCTGGATCCCAACCGCGAGGTCGCGCCGCAATACTACGGCTACTCCATTGATGCGAAGGACGGCGAAAATCATTCCGGGCTGATCGCCAACGAGGACGCGCAGAATGTCACCCTCAAGGCGGCGTTCGGCGCCACGACCGCGGTGCCTCGATCCGCCATCGCTGCAATGAAAAGCACGGGCATGTCCATCATGCCCGAGGGACTCGAAGCCGGTCTCGACCACCAGAAGATGGCGGACCTGATCGAGTTCATCGTGACGGCGAAACAGTGAGAATACGCGTCCGGCGTTTAAACGTGGGT
>CAZFLK010000183.1:0-11098 GCA_964519245.1 uncultured Verrucomicrobiota bacterium | reverse complement strand
GCGGCGCGCCCAAGCCATCCAATGCCTTCCCCCAAGATTCACGCGAGGCTCCCTTCCGCACAAACACGATACAATCCAACCCAAATGCCGCGCGCCAGCGCCTTGGACTGCGGCGGCTTGACGCCGCCTTGTTGCGCTTGTGGAAACACCGACGCTGCGTTCCTTGATCCAGTCTCCCGACCGACCGAGGTCATTGCACCCTGATTTCCCGATCGTTGAAGGTCACTACCAGATGACCGCGGATTGGTCTGTACGCTTCCCACCCAATTCAACCGGCGAATTGAGGAGGGGCAGCTCGTCATTTGGAAGCCGGGATTCACGATATGGACAAACGTCTGGAACAACGACAAATCTGAATCTCAGGACGAGCGTCTCCAGTGGATTCAGGGTGATTCGTCACCGGATGCGTTCGACAAGGTCACTGAATCGTCTGACGGAGTTTCGCGTTACGCCTACCGCTTGAAGGAAGATTCCAATGATGATCGTGAGCCAGCTTTCTATTGTTTCGCGATTGGCGAGGAGGGACATGTTCAGATGGCGATCTATTTCGATTCAGCTGATGACCTTGCTGAAGCGCAGGCGATCTGGCGAAGCTTAACCGAGAACCAAACCAAGGGATAACAAGGCGTCGCTCTCAACACCTGCCCCGCCGCGAGTTCAATCCGTCATGACCATTCAACCCTCAACCAGCAGTCGAAGGCTCGCCGCCGGTAGCCGGTGCCAGACCTTTGACGTTGGGCCCTGGCGTGGGCGCCTAAACTTGAATATCGATGTTGAGCAGATTAATGTGAGGATATGTCGACGAAAGAGTTAGCAATGGAAACCATCCGCGGTTTGCCAGAGGATGCGTCTTGGCCGGATATCGAGGAACGAATTCGCTTTCTCGCGGCAATCGAAAAGAGCCGCATGGAAGTGCAAAGAGGGGAAGTGACCCCCCACGAAGAGGTTCGAGATCTCTTGCAAGCATGGACTTCCGAATAGTCTGGGCGAAGACCGCCCTTGCGGATTTGCGTGATTTGGTGCGTTACATCGCTGCTGATGACCGCGACGCGGCAAAGCGCTTTGGCGACCGGATTATTGCGAAAGTCGAGGGTCTGGCGCCGTTTCCTCGGATTGGAAGAATCGTCCCGGAGTATCGGGATGAGCTGATTCGCGAGGTGATTATTACGCCATATCGAGTGATTTACGAAGTAAACGATGATGCCGCCATTCTTTCCGTCTTGAGGGTTTGGCACGGAGCCAGAGGGGAGCCCAATCTCAAGCAGTGAACTTGCCCAACAAGATTAAATGAGAAGGCAGTGAACCCCGGGACTCCGGGCGTTATCCTCACTGCCAATGAAAACCAAGACAAACACCTCCGCCGCCTCCGCCGCCTCCGCCGCCTTCGTTCCCACCCACACCATCGGGATTGATCTCGGCGACAAACGTCACGCCGTTTGCATCCTCGATCACGCGACCGACGAGATCCTCGAGGAACTCAGCCTCCCAAACACCCGGCCTCAGCTGGGGAAACTCGCCGCCCGCTTCCCGGAGGCGCGCATCGCCATGGAGGTTGGGACCCACAGCCCATGGATCAGCCACACTTGGGATGTTTCCATTCCTCGACTTTGAGCCTGGCATCTGCGCCCTCACGGGTGATTCGCCCGGCGGCTCACTTCGCGGTCACCCAAAGGGATTTGACTCCGGAGAGAGGTTGTGTGGATATTTACACATGGCTACCAATCTTGCAATCGACGACGCCCTGCTGACCAAAGCGCTCAAGATCGGGGGAAAGAAGACCAAAAAGGATACCGTCAACGAGGCGCTCAAGGAATTCATTGTGCGGAGAGAGCAGAAGGAGGTTCTGGAGTTGTTCGGAACCGTTGATTACTTCGACGAGTATGAACCCAAGAAAGCCCGTCGAAAGTGAGGGTCATTGTCGATTCAGATGTCTGGTCCGAGGCGTTCCGAAAGAAGGGCAAAGAGAGCGTCAGCGTCGTCTGCCTGCGCAACCTTGTGAACGAAGGCGAAGTGTTGATGATCGGACCCATACGCCAGGAGGTCCTTTCGGGGATCAAGGAGAGCGAGCGATTCGAGAGAATCAGAAAGGCGTTGAGGGCCTTCCCTAGTCAAAGGATTGAGGAGCCAATCTATGAACTGGCTGCGTCCTTCTTCAACACTTGCCGAAGCAGGGGAATCCAAGGATCGCACACCGATTTTCTTATCTGTGCATGCAGCGTAAAATGGAAGGCTCGCATTTTGACCAAGGATCGCGATTTCTCGCGGTATGCAAAATACCTGCCCATCGAGCTACATCCGAGAAAGGGTTGAATCAGCCGGGGGCGCACGTCACGATTGTGCAGAGCGAAGGCCCGAAGGGTCGATTCTATGTCAGCCCAGGGCATCGCCCTGGGAAACGGTTTCAATAAAGTCTGAGCCCCAAAGGGGCGGCCCTATAGCGCTGGCGGCGGACGATAGGGCCGCCCCTTTGGGGCTCATCTTGTTTTGCTCGCCTACCCAGGCCGTTGGCCTGGGCTGACATAGGGTTGGCCCTTTGGGCCGGAACATTGCACAAAATTGACGTGCGCCCATCAGCCGGCGTAGTAACGGCGCTTCGCGCGGCGCGTCCAAGCCGTCCAATGCCTTCTTCCAAGATCCACGCGATGCCCTCGATCTTGAGCCTGGCACCAGTGTGATCCTTGATAGAGTTGGACGTTTATTGGCGCAACGAAGATGGGCTCGATTCTGCTTGCCAGCGGCGGTTGGAAACGGATGTGATTTGGAGCATGCGTCCACTATTGAGCAAGCTGTCGTGCCTGTTTGGCGTCGTGATTCTGGTCGGGGTTGGCCGAGCTGATGTCCATGCGCCGAAACCTGATCCCGGCCGGTTTGAGGTTGCCGTGTTGGATCAGGGCATGCCGAAACCCTTGGCGCTCGCGCCGGCGCCGGACGGACGGGTGTTTTTCATCGAGTTGCACGGCAAGGTGAAGATCTGGCATCCGGGGGACGGGCGGGTGACGGAGGCGGCGGAATTCAAGGTCTACGACAAGCAGGAGAGCGGACTGCTGGGGATCGCGCTTGATCCTGAGTTCGAGAAGAACCGGTGGATTTATCTGAAGTACTCGCACCCGGAGCATTCGGAGGAATGGATCAGTCGCTTTACGATGGAAGGGGATGTGTTGGACAAGGCTAGCGAGACGCTGATCATGAAGTTCCGCACGGATCGCAAGAAGGACAGCTGTTGCCACGAGGCGGGTTCCATCGCCTTCGGGCCGGATGGTTGCCTGTTCATTTCGGCGGGCGACAATACGAATCCCTTCGGCGATTCCAAGGGCTATGCGCCGATTGATGAACGCGCGGGGCGCGATCCCTTTGACGCGCAGAAGTCCTCGGGAAACACGATGGATGTGCGCGGAGGGGTGATTCGCATCCGGCCCAAGGCGGGGGGAGGCTACGAGATTCCGGCAGGCAATCTGTTTCCGGAGGGCGGCGGGATCAAGGGACTGCCGGAAATCTATGTTATGGGCTGCCGGAATCCTTGGCGCATCTCGGTGGATCAGGAAACCGGCTACCTGTATTGGGGCGATGTGGGGCCGGACGCGGGCTCGAATCTCGAGGGACGCGGTCCTCGCGGTCACGACGAGGTCAACCAGGCGCGCAAGGCGGGGTTCTTTGGCTGGCCCTATTTCATTGCCGACAACCAGCCGTATCACGATTGGGACTACGCGACGGGCGCGACCGGGCCAAAGTTCGAGGTCGAGCGGCCCATCAACCGGTCCCCGAACAATACCGGGAGCGAGATCCTGCCTCCGGCGCAACCCGCTTGGATCCATTATCCCTCGGCCCGATCGGAGGCGTTTCCGGAGTTGCGGACAGGCGGCCGTACGGCCTGCGCCGGGCCGGTCTATCATTTCGACGAGAACAATCCGTCGCCGACGAAGCTGCCGCGCTACTATGACAATTGCCTGTTCATCTACGAATGGAGCCGTCACTGGATCATGGCCGTGCATCTGGACGAGGATTCGAACATCGTGAAGATCGAACCCTTTCTGGAAGAACATTCGCTCAAGCGGCCGGTCGACATGAAGCTTGGCAGGGACGGGGAGCTCTATGTGCTCGAGTATGGCGACACCTGGGGCTTCAACGACGACTCACGCCTGTTGCGCATCGATTACAACCGCGGCAATCGCGCCCCGGTTGCCAGGGCTTCGGCGACGGGCAATATCGGCCGCGCGCCGTTGAAGGCGGTGTTCTCAAGCGCGGGATCGACCGACAAGGACGCCGGCGATGAACTGCGTTTTGAATGGCGGACGAAGTCGGGCGGGGAGGTGGTTTCGACCGAGCCGAACCCGGAGCTGCGCTTCGACGAGAATGGCGTCTACAGCGTGGAGTTGACCGTCATTGATTCCCAGGGAGCGAAGGGGGTGGCGCAGGTTCCGACGCTGGTGGGGAATCGTCCGCCGGACTTGGCGTTTCAGTATCCGAAGTCGGGCGGTTTCTTTCATTGGGGACAGGATCTGAAGTTCAAGGTCGCGGGCTATGATCTGGAGGACGATGAGTTCATGGGCAAGATTGATGTGCGTGGCGGCTTCGGCGCGGGCGCCGGACCGAGTGAGCGCGATCCCATCGGGTTGAAACTGATGCGCGGAAGCGACTGTTTCAATTGCCACGGCATGAATCACAAGATCGTGGGGCCGGCGATCCTGGAGATTGCCAAACGGTATCAGGAGGATGCCGAGGCGCTTGAGCGGGCCGCCCAGCGGGTGATCCAGGGATCGGCCACGGTCTGGAGCGAAGTTCCGATGCTTCCGCATCCGCAGCACACGTTGGCCGAGGCGCGTCAGATGGTTGCCTGGATACTGGCTCAGAAGGAAGACGCGGTCAGCGCGGCGTTGGTGGATTCCCTGGCGGAAGGGAGCCTTAAAGTTGGTCCCGAGCCCAAGGGAACCGCAGCGGCGGCCTATACCCTGACTGCGACCTATACTGACAAGGGAGGCGATGGAGTGGGGCCGTTGACGACGTCGGTGAAGGTGACCCTGCGCAGCCCTCGCATCGAGGCCGAAAGCGCCGCGGAGCATTACGGCGTCAGTATCGGGGGCAACAGCGACGGGAAGAATCAGAAGAACTTTGGAGCCACCATGAGCGGGGCTTGGGCAAGGTTCGGACAGGTGGATCTTACCGGCATTGGCAAGGTCGTTTGTCGCGCAAGCAGCGGCGGGGCCGGCGGGATCGTGGAGTTTCGCAAGCATGCGCGCGATGGCGAGCTACTCGGCGCAGTGAAGGTCACGAGCACGAAGGACTGGGGCAAGTATCAGGACTTCGCGTCGTCGATCAAGGATCCGGGCGAGCCGTTCGAGCTGTTCGTCACGTTCAACGGCCCCAATCACATGATGAATCTGAACTGGTTCGAGTTTGCGCCGGACGACCTGCGGTAGGGCGCCCGATCCGGCTGAACTTCAAGGAACCAAGAGCCGGATCGTTCTCGGATCCGGCTTGGTTGCGAACGTCGTCCCAATCAGGGCCAAGGGACAGGACACAAAAAAACGAGGCCCGGATACCCGGGCCTCGTTGTGGGGCAAATCGTTTCTTAGTAGCGGTTGCGACCACCGCGACCGCCGCCGCCGCCGCCGCCACGATCTTCGCGCGGTTTGGCAATGTTGACGGTGAGTTGACGTCCGTCCAGTTCCACGCCGTTCATGGCCTCGGCCGCCTTCTGGGCTTCCTCGTCGGAGCTCATGGTGACAAAGCCGAATCCGCGCATCCGGCCGGTGTCCCGGTCGGTGATCAGATTGACTTCGAGGACCGTGCCGTGTTCGGCGAACGTGTCCATGATGCTGTTCTCAGTGGATTGGAAAGAGAGGTTTCCAACGTATAGTTTGTTTTGGTTCATGATGATGTCTGACTGCCTGACTAACCCGAGACTTTCCTGAAGACTGTTCCCGACCATCGGGTTTAATATCATCACTGAACGAGGTTCACTTGAAGATCATCCATGTCTTGAAAGAGCTTGGCCATCCAACAGAAGCGGCACTGTTAACGCTTTTTCCCCGAAGCGCCACAAGAATCAGAATTTATTTTGAGGTCGCATTCCGGGATTCCGGGCCGTTCCCCTTCACCCGGCGGCTGACTGCGCCGGCTTCATCACGCCGGAGACACACTCAAGCTCGAGGTCCAGGCGAACCTGGACCATGAGGTTCCTTCAGCTCGATTCTCGTTCCAGTCAGCGCCCCTCATCAAGGGCTTGAAGCCCCATTGAGCGTAATCCGCTGCGATCATCTATCCGCGTCCTCACACTTCGTCAGTTTCAACGGGAGCCTTCATGCGGCGTGACGCATGAAAGGGCGATGTGGGAACATGAGGATGGGGACGAACCAAGGGCGCGGCGCAGGCGTCCTCTCCTGGTGTTTCGCGTCTGGCGACGGGACGCCGCCGGAACCCGCAGCCGGTACGGCTACGCTACGCGACTGAGCTGGATCCCTTTCCTTGATCTGAACGCTGTGAAATTGCGCCTCAATCCGCGACGGATTCCAGTTTGATTTTCTCGTAGATGCTGCGGGCGCGGCCGTAGGCGAGTTTGGCCTGGGTGCGTTCATCCTCGCGGATGCGGTTCTGCTTCTGTTCCCAGCAGGTATCGACGGCCTTGATGCACCAGTCGGCGCTCTTGCGGCTGGCGCGGATGGGGTGGCCGCCGACCTCGACGAAGACCGGGTTGGTGTGGGCGCTGGGGAGAATACGCACGGCAACCCAACTGGAATGCTTGAGGTCGATGTCGAAGCTCATGGGGCGGGTCTGGCCGTCGGCGAGCAGTTGTTTGCGGGCGACGGCCTGGCCATTGACAATGATTTCGACGGGAACGTTGCGGGTGTTTCCGATGCGGCAGCGTTCGATATGCCAATACGGTTTGGCGTCGAGGCGGGCGTTCCGGATGCGTTCGGTTTCGGCGGTGGGTTCGGGCGCGAGCAGGGCGGCGGCGTCAAAGTCGACCTTTACCTTGCCCGCTTTGGCGAGGTTGAGTTGGCTGATCTTGCCCTGGGAGCCGGGTTCGCCGACGGCGACGCCGTTGACTTTGAAATCGAGGATGTGGCTCATGCCGTCGCCGCAGTAACTGCGTCCGGCTTTCAGGCCTTGGACCCAGTTGTCGAAGTTGAGCGGTTCGTTCTCGTCGAGTTTCACGTAGATCCGTCCGAGGCCGACCTTGTCGCCGTAGATGCAGGGGAAATCGGTTTCGCCGCTGATGCGGGCGCGGAAGCCGCAATTGAGGGTGTGGTACCAGATGTTCAGTTCCCAGATGGCCGGGGTGTCGACGGCGGAGATGAAGTCGCAGGCGTCGTGGGCCACGGTGACGATGTATTCATTCGCGCCGATGCCATCGAAGCGGGGCATGGCGTAGTCCGGGAGTTTGTCGGCAGCCCGGCCGCGCGGTCCGGGTTTGCGGCGGAAGATTTCGATGCGGCTGCCGTCGGGGGCGTAATCCGGCAGGGCGAGACCCCAGCCGCTGTGGCTGTAGCCGACAACGCCGTGTTGCTCCTTGCCCCACTTGAGCACGGGCAGGGTCCAGCTGGGCCACTGTTCGATGCGTTCGGTTTCCGGGTAGTCGTCTTCCTCGAGGCGAAGCAGGCAAAGATGGCCGGCGTGGGAGGACGGGAAGCCGCTGACCTCGACGTCGTAGCGCATGAGGTAGTCGCCCTTGGAGAGAGACGAGGTCTTGCCCTCGAAGTATTGCTTTTGGGCATACCAGCAGGGGCCCCAGCTCAGGACGCAACCGACATTGAGATCCTCGCCGAGAATGTGGCGCATCATGTCGGCGGGGGTGACGCCCTCGGTCGGATTCTCATAGTGAGCGCAGCCGGCGGCGTGGACGTGATGATCGCCGGAGAACCAACGACGGGTGGCGGGATGGATCCAGCGTTGGAGTTGGAATTCGACCTTCTGGCTGGCGACGCCCTTCCCGACAGTGAGTTTGGTGTTCTGGACGAGGTATTCCGGTCCGCGGGTGATGGTGACGTCATAATCGCCGGGCGGAAGCAGGAGGGTCTCGCCATCGGCGCGGTAGACCTGATCGTGGAAGAAGAAATCCGGGGCGAGGCGTCGGGCGGGGTTGGGATAGATCCGGCCTTGCAGGTCGCGGACCACGAAACCGGCCGAGGTGGGTTTGCCGTCCACGTCCTTGACGCCGAGTGAGACGCTGACGGCCGGGACGCAATGGAACAGGATGGCCACGGAATTGCGGAAGCCGAGGTCCTGGGTGCCCTGGCCGACGTTGAATGCGAGGGTGGCCTCGCGACGGCCGACATCCCGGCTGTAGAGTTGGATGATGCGATATTCCGCCTCGAGGCCGGAGAGGCCGGGATTGAGGGGCCGGTTGTTGAACATCTTGATGTCGAGGAAGCGATGGGCGACATCGGCGGTGGAGATCTCCAGTTTGGGCTCGGGGGAGCCGCGGCTGCGCTTGTATTGGGGGCGGGCGTTGGGGCTTTCGGCCTTGAGGATGGGGGTGATGCCCGCCTCGTTGTGAACCTTGACCAGGAACGTTCGCCAGCCCTGCTGCATGAGTTCCTTCTTGGCGGGGCCTTCCTGCACCTTGACGCGGCTTTCGGGATTGATGTGCACGCCGGCGACGCAGTGGCGGTCCAGCACGGATTGAATCCTCTCAATGGCGGCGTCCTGGTCAATTTCCCGCAGGGCGCGTCGGACGATCGATTCGTCCTCGTTGGAAAGGGGGGCGCCGACGAAGCGCAAGGCTTCGAGGACGCGCTCCGTGGCGGAGGCGAAGGGTTGGAACTCGACGCCGGTGATCGTTGGCAATTCGGAGCCAACCGAAGTCGTCAACAGCGCGGAAAAGATGAGTGTGACAATGGAACGGGATTTCATAAGGCGGGTTGAGGGAAGAGTAGAACGTTGTTTGCGGAAGCGCGTCAATCGGCAAAAGGGTTTGCAAATCTGCTGAATCGGTTAGGTTGGCCGCCCATGCTTACGACATGCAGTCAGGCCATTCGGGAAATGGTGGTTGGTTTCGACGCGGAGACGCTCCTCGGAGAGGTGTTGATCCTTCGGCGGGGCGATGGGTTCGAACTGCGACATGTCGCGGATCGGGCGACGGATGGTGCGGGGCTACGCGAGGTCGCGTGGTCGGAGTTGAGGGAATTGGCCAGATTCTCGGCGAGCGGCGCGTTCCGGCCCTTGAAGTCGAGTCCGAACCTGCGATCGGGCTGGATTTGCGGGGTTGCGGAGACCGGGGAACTGGCGGCGGCGCTCAACGAGCTGTATCCCGGGGCCCTCGCGGATTGGCAGGCCGTACGATCGGGAACGGCTGGAGCCACCTCCTATCGGGAGTTCACGGGACGCCAAACGGGGATGTATCGACTGACGCAGAAGCTGGACGATGATCTCGTGCGCGCTGTGACGAAGGTTGTCTGCGCCCGTGAGAACTGCCTCAAGCGGAGGCTTTGGGAGGCGCCGGGATTGGCCGAGGACGCCGAAGATGCCAAGAGCTGTATTCCCTGCCTGGAGCCCTGTGCGCCATTGCTGGAGTTTGCCCGGACGGCGATGCGAGGGGAGCAGGGGGGCGGTTTGGACGGCGGCTTGACGCTGGCCGACGGCGCGGTGATCAAACGGGCCTTGGAGCGCGCGCTGGAGAATCCGGTTGACGATGTGCGCGCGGCGGATTTTGGTTCACCGGACAACCCGGCGCGGATTCAATGGACGCTTGAGCGGCTCAACGCCCTGGTGGAAGGCGAATCCGGCGGGGAAGGTGAGTAGGGAGCGATGTTGAAGAGACGAGTCATCTGGTTGGTGGCGGTTGCCTGCGCGACGGGCATCGCGGGCTGTGATTTCGACACGCCTTCGCGCGCGGGCAAGAGCTACGATCCCAATCCTCCGAAGCCGCCGGTGAGTCAGGCGACGGTGGAGTTGGAAGATCAGTTGGATCGCGGCAATGCCGCCTGGGAGGCGTTGGTGGCCCAAGCCCAGCCGATCGAGCCGCCGCCCTCCTGGACGAACAGCCCGCCCTCCGACGAGGTGTTCGCGGAATGGGAAACCAACAATGGTCAGCGCGCGGCCAAGGCGGCCGAAATGACCCGGGAATTCGGGAAGAATTTTTCGGAGCACCCGATGGCGGAAAAGGCGCCCGATCTGGAGCTCAAGTTCCTGCGGATTGCCGCCGAGCATGGCGTCACCGCCCATGAGGAGCGGATTCGGGAACTGGAGACGCTCCTGGTCGGCGACGACCCGGAGAAGCTGTTTCAATATCGGCTCGATGGGGCGATGCGCGCGGCCTTTGAGAAGAAGGGGCAAAAGTCCAACGAACGCATGGTCCAGGAATTGGAGCGTCAGGCGCGCAGACTGATGGAGGAGTATCCGTCTCGCATGGAGGTGTATGACCTCTTGTTGGCGGTCGCCGAGAATTGTGAGATCCGGAAGGGGATGGAGTTGCTCAGGGAAATCCAGGCGAGCGGAGCCGCGGAGACGACCAAGACCCGGGCGGGAGAGCTGTTGGTCCAGGGCGGCAAGGCGTTGGCGGAGTTGGATGACCTGGAGAAGCAGCGGGAGAATGCGCGCGCGGGCGTCAAGACGGAGCTTGCGGACCCCGCGGCCGGGAAGCCCAAGGCGGCGGCGTTTGCAACCATGGAGGAATTGAGGACGGCGCCGCTTGGCAAGCGCATGGAGCTGAAGTTCACGGCGTCCGACGGACGGAAGATCGACTTGGCGGAATTGAAAGGGAAGGTTGTGCTGATTGATTTCTGGGCGTCGTGGTGCGGTCCCTGCATCGAGGAACTGCCCCAACTGCGGAAGGCCTACGCGAAGCACAAGGAAGCCGGGTTTGAGATTCTCGGGCTCAGCCTGGATTCCAAGAAGCTTCCGTTTCAGCGCACCGTGGGAGAGGAAAAGATCGTTTGGCCGGCGGCCTACGATGAAGGGGGCTGGATATCGAAGCTGACCGACAATCTGGGCATTGAGGGAATACCGGCGATGTGGTTGGTGAACCGGAACGGTCTTATCAGCAATGTGACCGCGCACGAAGATCCGACAGCGGCCATCGAGAAGGCCATGCAGGCCGAGTAGTCAGAAGTCGGAAGTCGGAAGTCGGAAGTCGGAAGTCGGAAGTCGGAAGTCGGAAGTC
>CAZFLK010000182.1:0-11122 GCA_964519245.1 uncultured Verrucomicrobiota bacterium | reverse complement strand
ATCCCTTAATCCCGTGCCATTCGTGACAGGCTCGTTATTGGGGCTGGCGAATGGTGGGATCGACACAGCAGGGGGCCGGCGCGCGGTTGTTGTGGTCATGTTCCCTGAGAACCCGTGGGGGGAGTTGTAGGGCGGGGCCGTTTGGCGTTGAGGCGGGGCGTCGGCTCGCCCCTGCTGTTGATGCGGGGCCGACCCGTGTTGCAGCGGGCCGATATTCGGGGGACTGAATCGGGTGGTGTTTGGGCGTTGGGCAGCGCAGGCGGCCCCGCCTGTGGATTCGACCGGCGTGATTGCCTGGTCGTGGAAACCTCGCGGCGAGACGCCGCGAAAACCCGCAGCCGGGACGGCTACGCTACGGCGCGGGTTCGGCAGGGAGGGTGGTTGGCAACTCGAGTGGGAAGGGGGGCGGAAGATTGGGGCGGGCGCATTCATAATCCATCTCTTTGGCATCGATGCGATTATTAATGACTATCATATACTATCATATGGAGCGTATGTCAACTTGGGATTGAAGCGGCTTGGTTGCGACTTAAGTAGCTTAAAATGAATTAGTTAAGTGGTTTTCGAAGTGTGCCGCAGTGGATTTCAAACAAAAACAGTTCGACAATTAGAAAGTAAATGATAGTAATTTAAACCAATCAAACAGAATCATGAGCAATCAAGACAAGAAGCCCAATTGGTATACGATTCGCGCTGCGGCGGAGTATTTGGAGGTCGGAGAGCCGACGATTTACCGCTGGATGCGGGATGGGCGGATCACCTTTCGCAAGGTGGGAGACTCAACGCGCTTCCTGAAAGAGGACCTGGACGCGGTGGTGCAGGTGCATCCGAGCGTCAAGGAGGCTCCCAAGGTGCAGATGATTTGTCCGGTCTGTCACCACGACGAGATGGTAGAAGGTTTGCTGGAGGCGACGGGCAGGAATCACTTTCGGCCGGGCAATGTGAAGTTCTGGACCTTGAAGGACATCAACATCAAGACCGTGGCCAAGATGTGTTCCCGCTGCGGCTACATCGGCGTGTTCGGGGATTTGGAGAAGCTGGAAAGCCTGAAGGCGGACATCAAACGTGCGGAGGAGGAGGAAGGGGATGAACAAGCGGGAGATTCGGAGCAGATTTAGCCTGTTCGGCCGGTTGCGGTTGGAACGGGCTTTCAATCTGCTCCTTTATGGACTGTTGGCAGGCCTAGTCTGGTTTTGTGTCTTTGCTCCGCTGCTGGCGCAGCCTTCGAACTGTGGAGGGAACACCGCGGCCTTGGGAGCCTGCAAGATGTATATTGTGAATGCGAGATTCGCTGCGTTCGATAACGGTGGGGACGTCTTCAATATTGATATGGACCCTGAAGCGGAGATCGAGTGGATGTTGGAAATGTTGCGAAGCCGGAGCGACACCTGGATGGGAGACGCGGGATTCTACGTTCGCACGGGTGATGTGGTGGTTGGAAAACATGCGCCGCGGACGATTCTGGTCATTGGTGGCAAGCCTTTCCGGAACGTGCCACAACGTCGATTCGGTCGTGCGCCTGCGACGTATGCCGTCGGATATGCGGATGGGGAAATCGATCTAATCACGCCCGCAGAGTTCGCGTCTCTTGACCTGAGCCGGTTTCGATCTATTGCAGAGTGGGAATCGGCGAGAACTGCTGAGGAAAAGGCCGTTTCTCAGTGAGGAGGCGAACGATGCAAGTTGCAGCCCGTGATTCTCCGGCGCCTTGGAACTTCCGACATTTGTGGGCGGTCTGGGGGATTGTGTTTCTGGTTCAGATGATGCTGTTTCCGTGTCTTTGTTCGATTGGGAACACGAAGGTTGTTTGGGCCCTGTCATTCGATGCCTTGATCGCCATTCGGTTGGTCGCGGCGAAACGCTTTGGGGAAACAGGTCGTGGTTGGATCTTCTACGCAATCCTGATCTGGGCTTCACCGGTCTGGATTGAAGCGTTGAGTCTCGTTGTGAACGGTCCTTGTTGATTGGTTGAACTACGGAATACGCGGAAGACACGGAAAGTGATGGAGCCTTGGAGCTTGAGATTTGGGGCTTCTTTGGGAATTGGAGCTTGGAGCTTGGGATTTCGTCCGGTTCCCCCCGTTTTGACTTTGGCGCTTTCTTCCTCTAGCTTCGCGCGCGCATGAGAATCATCCGTCATTCGGACAAAGACTTTGAGCGGCAGTTGAAGCAGCTGACCGCGCCCTCCAGCTTGTTTGATCGCGCGATCGAGGAGCGGACGCGCGCGATCGTGGACGAGGTCGCCAAGCGCGGCGACAAGGCCCTGTTGGAATTCACCGAACGCTTCGACGTTGCGAAGTTGAGCGCGAAGCAGTTGGCCGTCACCGAGGCTGAACTCGCCGCGGCCAAGCAGGCGGCGGGTCGCCAATTGCGCGCGGCCGTTGCCGTCTCGAGCAAGAATGTGGCGTTCTTTGCGAAGCATTCATTGAGAAAAAACTGGTCGGCCAAGAATGCGCAGGGGGCGACGGTTGGCGAGAAGTTTGACCCGTTCGGACGCGTTGGCATCTACATTCCGGGCGGCACGGCTCCGTTGGTTTCGACCTGCCTGATGACGATTGTCCTGGCGAAGGTGGCGGGTTGCCGTGAGATCGTGGTCTGCACGCCCTGCGGCAAGGACGGCAAGGTGAACGACGCCATCCTCTACGCGGCGCAGAAGGCGGGGGCGACGGAGATTTACCGGGTCGGCGGCGCGCAGGCGATTGCGGCGTTGGCCTTGGGCACGAAGACGATACGGCCGGTTCAGAAGATCTACGGTCCCGGCAACGCCTATGTCGTATCAGCCAAGCGGTTGTTGGTCGGGCACGTGGCGATTGATCTGCTGCCGGGGCCCAGCGAGTTGATGGTATTGGCGGACCATACGGCCAACGCAAAGTTTGCCGCCGCGGACATGCTGGCGCAGGCTGAGCACGGCTCCGGACATGAACGCGTCTGGCTGGTTTCCACTTCGGCCCGTTTCATTGCCGCGGTTCAGAAGGAGATTGAAAGGCAGTTGCCGGCGTTGTCGCGCGGGGATTTCATCAGGAAGGCGTTGAAGAATGGCGGGTGGCTGGTGCAGGTGAAGTCGCTGGCTGATGGCGTTGCGCTGGTGAATCAACTGGCGCCCGAGCACTGCGAGGTCATGACCAAGGATGCCGCCAAGGTGTCGAAGGGCATTGTGACGGCGGGCGCGATCTTCCTCGGGCCGATGTCGCCGACGGTCCTGGGCGATTACCTGGCCGGGCCGAGTCATACGCTGCCGACCGGCGGAGCGGGCGC
The DNA here is from genome assembly GCA_964519245.1 of uncultured Verrucomicrobiota bacterium. Lineage (GTDB taxonomy): Bacteria > Verrucomicrobiota > Verrucomicrobiia > Limisphaerales > JAYPEY01 > JAYPEY01. The sequence continues at coordinate 7,867 of CAZFLK010000182.1, read as the reverse complement.
GTCGTTCCCGGGGTTGACCGTCGACCAGTTTCAACGGCGCACCAGTGTTGTGCAATACAACCGCGCTTCATTGGCCAAATCCATCGACACGGTGAAGCAGTTTGCCGCGATGGAGGGATTGGATGCGCACGGCCGTTCCGCGGAGATTCGCCTCGATGAACAAGCGTAAGACGTCATCCAGGACCCGGCCGTCCTTTCCGGCGCCGCAATCGCTGATTCGGCCCTTGGTGCGGGGACTGCACGCGTATGTGCCGGGCGAGCAGCCGAAGGTTCGCGGTCTGATCAAGCTCAACACGAATGAGAATCCGTTTCCGCCCTCGGACAAGGTGTTGGAAACGATCAAGCGTTCGGTGGACGGGCGGTTGCGGTTGTATCCGAATCCCGCCGCGCAGCCGCTGCGCGAACGTCTGGCGAAGCTGCACAAATGTTCTGCGGAGAACGTCATCGTCGGCAATGGCTCTGATGAACTGCTGGCGCTCGCGACGCGCGCGTTTGTCGAGCCGGCGAGTTCCGCGAAGTCCGGAGCCGCGGTGAATCGCGAGACCATCCAATACTTCGTTCCGAGTTATTCGCTTTACCCAGTCCTGTCGGATATCCACGGCGCGCGAAAGAACGAGGTTCCCTTGAAGGAGGACTACAGTCTGCCGTCGGTCGCGGAATTGCGGCGCGGCAAGCAATGGAATTTCCGCGCGGCGTTGACCTACGTGACCACGCCCAATGCGCCGAGCGGTCGCGGATATTCGACGGCGGAACTGGAGGAGCTTTGCCGGGCGCAAAAGGGATTGGTGATTCTTGACGAGGCCTATGTCGACTTCGCGAAGGAGCACGCGATGGAACTGGCGTTGACGTATCCGCATGTGATCGTGTCGCGGACCTTTTCGAAATCCTATTCACTGTGTTTTCAGCGCGTCGGGTATTTTGTGGGGCATTCCGAGTTGGTTGCGGCGTTGGACAAGATCCGCGACAGCTATAACGCCACTGGCTTGGGACAGGCCAGCGCGCTGGCGACTCTGGGGGACCTGCCGTATTATCGCGCGAACTTCCGGAGGGTGATTGAGACTCGCGATTCGGTTGCGGCGGATTTGGAAGCGCTCGGGTTCAAGGTCCTGCCGAGCCAGACCAACTTCCTGTTGGCGCGTCCACCGAAATTCGCTGCGAAACGTTGGTTCCGGGAACTGCGCGACCGGAAGATCATCGTCCGCTTTTTCGACAAGCCGGGCATCGACACGTTTCTGCGCATCACCATCGGAACGGAGCGCGAGATGTCGGCGTTGTTGAAAGCGGTGAAGGCGATTCTGAAACGTTGATTTATCTTGATCACAATTCCGCGGCGCGCCCGCTTCCGGAGGTTGAGGAGGCCATGGCGAAATGCGCGCGGGACTGTTTCGGCTCTCCCTCCTCGCTGCATCGTTTCGGCCTCGACGCCCGCGCCGCACTGAACAAGGCGCGCGAGCAGGTCGCGGCCTTGATCAACGCGGAATCGCCGGAGGAAATCATCTTCACCGCCAATGCGGCCGAGTCGGCCAATCTGGCCATTGTGGGAACGGTCGAGGCCAATCGCAGGTTCGGGGGAGCGCGACTGGTCACGAGCGCCGCCGAGCATCCCATGGTAATTGATCCAGCGTTGGCATTAAAGGCAAGCGGCGTCGAATGCGAACTGGTCGGCGTCGATTCGGTCGGGTCGATTGATCTCGCCAAGATGGAGGACGTTCTTTCCGATGACTGCCTGCTTTTGGCGACGCATCATGCCAACCATGATTTGGGAACGATCCAGCCCGTTGCCAGCTTGGGTGAGATCGGGGCGGAGAAGGCGGCTCCGTTCTTTGTGGACGCCTCGTTCAGCGGCGGTTGGCTGCCGGTCGATGTGCGGGCGATGAATGCGTCGTTGCTGTCGCTGGAGCCGAATCGGTTCCACGGGCCGAAGGGCGTCGGCGTTTTGTATCGGCATCGTCGCGCGCGGATCCAGCCGATGATCCGTGGCGGTTCACAGGAGGAGGGCCGTCGAGCGGGCGAGGAGAACCTGCCGGCGATTGTCGGCGCGGGGGTCGCGGCGGAGATTGCGCTGCGCGAGTCGGAGGTTCGTCGGGAGAGCGTTGCTCGGATTCAGGCCGGGCTTTGGAACGGTCTTCGCGCGCGCGTTCCGCAGCTCAGGTTGAACGGGCCGGATCCGGGTGAGGCGCGATTGCCGACCAACCTGAATTTCAGCGTGGAATTCGTCGAAGGCGAGGGCGTGGCGTTGCGGGCGGATTTGAAGGGCGTGGCGATTGGCAGTGGTTCGGCCTGTGTGTCCAAGGCGTTGAAAGTCCCGCGCGCCCTGGCGGCGATAGGATTGGAGCCCGCGTTGGCGCAGGGATGCGTGATTTTGTCGCCGGGCGCGATGAATCTGGAGGCGGAAGTGGATGAGGCTGTGGGGATCCTGGCTGGTGTGATTGGGGATTTGCGCGGCATGTCTCCGACCTGGGAGGAATTCAAGGCGGGGAAACGGGGGACTTTGGTTTGAGGCTGGGGGTTGAGAATGGGAGGGATGCGAAGAATGGGAACTATTCTTCCCATCTCTCCCATTCTTCGCATTTCTCTGGCCACCCATGGCAATCAATCCATCGACCTTGGTCAAGGCAGAGAACGCCTGAAAGACCGGCTTTTGGCGAGGCAGTAGGTTAATTGCGATTTGCCCCTTTATTGTCATATTTCTGCGGATGGCGCTTGCGGAATCGGGAAGGAACCGCTCATTCTCGTGTTCTGATTTCGAAATTGACTGCTGATTATACCCATGTTGACTCAAGAATCTGTCAAAGAAGCCCTGCAGGCTGTCAAATTTCCCGGTTATTCGCGGGACATTGTTTCCTTTGGAATGGTCAAAGACATCGCTTGCGGCGAAGGCGCCGTGAGCGTGGTGGTCGAGATGACTTCGAACGATCCGGAAAAGGGCGCGTTGATCAAGAAAGAGGCTGAGGCGGTCATTCAAGGGTTGCCGGATGTGCGGATGGCCTATGTTGAGGTCAAGCAGCCGCCCGCCGCTTCGGGGCCCACGCCCGGGGGAGCTCCGGGCGGCGGCGCGCAGTGGCAGGGGCCTCAGCGCGCCTATGGCATCAAGAAGGTGATTGCCGTGGCCAGCGGCAAGGGCGGCGTTGGCAAGTCGACGTTGTCCGTGAATCTCGCCTGCGCTCTCAAGCATCTGGGTCACAAGGTGGGGCTCCTGGACTGCGACATATATGGTCCCAGTGTTCCGTTGATGATGGGGGCCGGAGGACGGCCACAAGTGACCGCCGCCGAGCGGTTGGTGCCCTTGGAAACGCATGGCGTCCGTCTGATGAGCATGGGGTTCATTGTCGACGATGACCAACCCGTCATCTGGCGCGGTCCGATGATTCAGAAGACGGTGCACCAGTTCATCAACCAGACCGAATGGGGCGAACTGGATTACCTGCTGGTTGATCTGCCGCCCGGGACGGGCGACGCGCAGTTGTCGTTGTGCCAGACCACGGCGATCGATGGCGGCGTCATTGTGACCACGCCGCAGGAGGCGTCGCTGGGCGTCGTTCGCAAGGGAGTGGCGATGTTTGCCAAGGTGCAGGTTCCGATTCTGGGAATCGTTGAGAACATGAGTTACTTCACGGCTCCCGGCGGGGAGCGCGTTGAGATCTTCGGACACGGCGGCGGCAAGGCGGAGGCCGAGCGCACGAATGTTCGATTTCTGGGCGAGGTGCCGATTTTCACCGAGATTCGTGAAGGGGGCGACTCGGGTGTTCCCGTTGTGGCGGGCGCGCCGGATTCACCTCCGGGCAAGGCCTTGATCGAGGTCGGCCGCGCCGTGGAGCAGGCCAGCGCCTGATTCGGACGCGGCGGACGGCGGGGGCGCCGCCCATTTCGTTCGTCAAAACGGTTGTCATCGGTTCCGTGGGCGCTACAATGCATGGCTTACCCGGCGGCAGTTTCAGTGATGTTTGGCCGTGTGTGATGAAGAAAGTATCCGACAGTCAGGATTTGCTGAAGAACTCCACGTTGTATCGTGAGTTTCAGGCGGAGCGTGATGAGATCATGCGGCACAAGTGGATCGAGTCCGAGAAGGCGGGGCACGACATCGGGTTTGAAATGGCTTTGACGGATTGGATCGTGAAGCACCGGGCGCGTTGGCGTCGCATGCGTCAGCAGGCCGTTGAAGCTGCGGCCAGCGGCGGCTCCTGATCCTCACTGCCGGAGCCCGATTGCTTCCTTGAAGGCGGTCCAGAGAGGCCCCAAGGAAACCATGACAAATCCAACCAGCAAGACATCCGGAACGTCGGCGGCCGCCGATGGCTTCGGATTTTTTTATGTCTGAGAAGACGTTGCTGATGTCGGCTTCCGCTTTGGAGCGGGCCCTGACGCGCATCGCGCACGAGATTGCGGAGCGCAATGATGACGACCCTTCGGGGATTTGCGTGGTGGGCATTCAGCGCGGCGGGGTCGCATTGGCCGATCGATTGGGAGCCCTGTTGTCTGAGATCCTGGGGCGTAAGGTCGAAGTGGGGTATCTGGATGTCGCGATGTTTCGCGATGATCTCGGTTCGCGTCCTGCGCCGGAGATTGCGCCCACCATGATTCCGTTTGATTGCGCGGGGCGGACGGTGGCGTTGGTGGACGACGTCCTCTACAGCGGTCGGACGGTTCGGGCGGCCATGGATGCGGTCCATGCCTACGGTCGACCTCGACGCATTCAATTGGCGACATTGATCGATCGGGGGCATCGGGAACTGCCCATCAAGCCGGATTTTGTCGGCAAGAACGTGCCCACCGCCCAGAACGAACGGGTTGACGTTCGGCTGGTGGAGCGTGGCGGCAACGATGAGGTCTACTTGGAACGCTTATGAGTTGGGAACGCAAACACCTGGTTGATATCAAATCGCTGACGGCGGCGGAAATTACGGCCGTTCTCGACACGGCGGAGAGTTTCAAGGCGGTCGGTGAACGGGCGATCAAGAAGGTGCCCGCGTTGCAGGGCAAGACCGTGGTCAATCTGTTCGTCGAGCCTTCCACGCGCACGCGCATCAGCTTTGAGTTGGCCGCCAAGCGCCTGTCCGCGGATATCATCAATTTCTTCGCTGAGTCGTCCTCGTTGAAGAAGGGGGAGACCCTGAAGGACACGGCGCGTAATCTGGAGGCGCTCAATGCGGACGTCATCATCATACGCCACAAGGCGGCGGGCGCCCCGCACTTCCTGTCCCGCTTCCTGAAGGCGCGGGTGGTCAATGCGGGGGACGGAGCGCATGAGCATCCGACCCAGGCGCTGCTGGACGTCTTTACCATCCGCGAGACCAAGGGGCGGGTGGCTGGATTGAACGTCACCATTCTCGGCGACATTCTTTACAGCCGCGTGGCCCGGTCCAACATCTGGGCGCTCAAGAAACTGGGGGCCAACGTGACCCTGTGTGGCCCGTCCACGCTGGTCCCCAGGGTCTTTGAAGAAATGGGCTGCCGGGTGACCTACGATCTGGACGAAGCGCTTGCCGACGCGGACATCGTCAACCTCCTTCGTATCCAGCATGAGCGACAGCGCAAGACCATGTTTCCCAGCATCGGGGAGTACACCGCGATGTTCGGATTGAACGAGAAGCGGTTGGCTTTGACCAAGCCGGACGCGACGATCATGCATCCGGGGCCGATCAATCGGGGGGTGGAGATTGAAAGCGAGCTGGCGGATTGCGACCGGTCCGTGATTCTTGACCAGGTGACCAACGGTCTGGCGGTGCGGATGGCCGTTTTGTTTCTGGTCAGTGGCGGCGAAGGGGCGGCGCCAGGCTCCGGCGGCCCGGGGGGCGATGACAAATCTGCCGGGAGGATTGATTGAACGAGGGGTTCGGCGCGTCAGGTCCAAATTAGAAAGCCCCGCCAATCGGCGGGGCTTTTTAGATGGTCTGGCGATGAAGCGCTCGCCTGTTCAGGATGAAACCAAGGTTCCCATCTTGAAGATCGGGAGGAACATGCAGACAACGATGGTGCCGACGGTGACGCCGAGGAAGACGATCAGCAAGGGCTCGATCAGGGAAGTGAGGCCGTTGAGAATGGTTTCAATTTCCTCATCCAGGAAGTCGGCGACCTTTTCCATCATGGTGTCGATATTACCGGTCTGCTCGCCGGCGGTCATCATGCGGATGATCATGACCGGGAAGATCTCGTGTTTGCTGAGCGCGGCGGAGATGCCGTCGCCCTTCTCGATGTCGCTGCAGGCGTGCCGGATGGAGGCTTCCATCTGGGTGTGGCCGGCGGTGTTGGCCACGATGTTCATGACGTCCAGGATCGGCACACCGGAGCGGATCAGGGCGGAGAACGTCCGGGTGAAGCGAGCGAGCACGATCTTGTGGGCGATATGGCCGAAGATGGGGAGGCGGATGCGAAGGTGGTCCCAGAAGGCGCGTCCCTTGGGCGTCTTGATGTACCAGAGCCAGCCGTAGACGGCGCCGCCGGCGGCGGGCAGCATGAAGAGCAGGTTGGCCTTCAGAAAGTCGCTGACGTAGATGAGATACTGCGTGGGCTTGGGCAATTCACCGCCAAAGTCCGCGAACACGGTCGCGAACACGGGAACGACCTTGACCATGAGGAAGATCGTGATCGCGATGGCGACCAGGGTGACCATGGTCGGATACATCATGGCCGACTTGATCTTCTTGTTCATGCGTTGGCGCGCCTCCAGGAAGGTCGCGACGCGCGAAAGGATCTCGGCTAGCAGACCGCCTTTTTCGCCGGCGTCCACCATGGAGGTGTAAAGCCGGTCGAAGACCTTGGGGTGCTTGCGCAGCGAGTCGGAAAAGTTGTCACCGGTTTCGACGCGGTTGGTGACGTCCCTGATGACATCCTGCATGGCCTTGTTGGTGGTCTGCTCGGCGAGGGCCTTGAGGGATTCGACGATGGCGAGGCCGGCGTCGATCATGGTGGCCAGCTGTCGGGTGAAGACGACCTGGTCCTCCAGTTTGATGCTGCCGCCCGCGCGTTTCTTTTGGGCGACCTTCTCCTTCATCTGCGTGATGATCAGGTTCTTGCCCAGCAGAACGGCGGTGGCGGCTTCCTCGGAGGGAGCCTCGATTTCCTTTTTGATCTCCTTACCGGAGGCGGCGTCGCGCGCGATGTAGGAATAGACTGGCATGTTGGAGAGTTTGGTGGAGTTGTTTCTGGCGCTGTAAGACTCGTCGGTCCGCTAAGGAATGGTCGGCAAAAATCCTACTCTTGGCCGGGAAACTAAGCAGCGGCGACGGGGGGGTCAATTGTTTTCAAGCCGGCTCCCGGGTCCATTCGGGCAGGCTCCAATCCATGGAGGCGAGGCAATCGGCCGTGATGGTTCGGCCGGCGACGCTGTTGGCGTCCGCATAAACGACGCCGCCCTCGAGGATGAGTTCGATCGGTATGGAGAATGTCCGCGGCAGTCGGTGTGCGTCCGACTTGTCGGATCTCAGGAAGCGCAGGTTGTGGGGGAGTATCCAATCGGCGTGGAACTCCGCGCCGAACTGCTGGGCCACATGGACGAGATCCTTGGCTGACTGGCTGCGGGCCACGATGGCGCAGAGGTTCTGAAAGCCCAGGAGACTGCCTGCGTGGAGCGCCATCTTCTTGCGCAGGGCGGAGGGTTGAACGCGGCGGAGAAAGGCCAGCAGCATCTGCCAACCGAAGGCGTCGTCCATGCAGTCTCGGTCGAAGAGGATGGCGAGGCTGGGAATGTTGGGCAACGGGTTGTCCAACGGGTCGAACGCCTGTTCCCCAAGCGGTTGAATGCGCTTGTAGTCCTTGCGGAGCTCCAAGGCTTCGATGCGACCGATGTTGAGTTGTTCCATGAACGCGATCTGTTCGGGGTCGCGCGGGCCGGGCGGCGGCTCGAAGATGCCCTTCTCATTGAGCAGCA
>CAZFLK010000181.1:0-11624 GCA_964519245.1 uncultured Verrucomicrobiota bacterium | reverse complement strand
GTCAGCCATCAGTCGAAATTAGGTCCCACGCGGTTGATCGTAACATACAGGGCTCCGCGCACAAGTTCTCCGTCGTCGGCGTCGAGGTTGTAATCGATCGCCATGGAATGCACCGGATCGACCCCGCCAAGGTCGAGGAAAACGCTGCGCTTGTCGGGCAGCAGTTTGGCGGATTTGACCTCAATTTTGTCGCGGCCGCGTTCGTCCATGTTGGACGGTTTGAAATCGGGGGAGCCGTAGTTCTTGGTCCACTTGTAGTTCCATTGTTCCACGGCGTAGCTCTCGATGTCCTCGGCGAGTTCCTGATCGAGCGGTTGGCTGAAAGTGATCTTCACGCCGTTCTCGTGAACGCTGAAGCCGGAGGGCAGGTAGAGCTTCTCGCCGGTGTGACGCACGCGTTGCAGGCAGCCGTCATGCAGGGCTGCGGTCTGCCAGCCTTTCAGGCCGCTCAGGTAGAGGTTGCCGTCGTGGGGATTGAAGCGGGCGCGCATCACGCCGGAGAGGAAACGGCCGGGAAGCTGAACCGCGCCGCCGTTCATGCCGCCGTTGGTCTCATCCCGCAGGATTGCCATGAACTTGCAGCGGCCGTAGGAAAGGTGGAGCATCTGTTCGGACAACGGCCCCCACGCGCCCTTGGGAACCCAGGTCTGGCCGCCGGCCGAATTGTCGACGGGGCGGGGGATCCACATCAGCGGCGGATCGAAGTCGGTCGGGGCGATGTCGCGCTTGTGCATGGGCATGAAGCCGTAGAAGCCGCCTTTCCGGATCACATCCAGGCGCGTTTCGGGCACCCAGGTTCCCTGTTGGTCGGCGGCGGTGACGACGCCCCTGGGGCTGACGCCGAGGCCGTTGGGATTGCGGAAGCCCGTGGCGATCACTTCAAGCTTGGAGCCGTCCTTGGCGACCTTGACGACCGTGCCGCCCTGGGGCGTGTTCTCGCCGCACTTGATAAACCAGAAGTTGCCCGCCGGGTCGGTTTCCAGACAGGTGGTGAAGGAATGGCCGCCGCCGCCGGAGACGGCGTCGTTGTTGAAGTTCTCGTAGAAATCCGCCTCGTTGTCGCCGTTGAGATCGTGCAACCGCGTGATCTGGTCGCGTTCGAGCACATGGACCTTGTTATCGACGACCTTCAGGCCGAGCGGTTGGTGCAGGCCGGTGGCGTAGCGCTTCCATTTCACCTCGTCGAGATCGTCGTCGATGCCGCTGACCCGCCAGACATCGCCATGCACGGTGCAGACCGCCGCGTCGCCGTTGTCGAAGAAGTCCACGCCGGAGGTGAACATGAGGGCGTTCCAGGGATTCTTGAACGGGACCTTTATGGTGTCCGTGGCGAAGCCGTTCAAGGCCCGGCCGCGGGCGCCCTTGGTGGTGAGGACTTCGGGCCAGAGGGCGGGGCCGCCTTTGGTGAGTTTGTCGGGAGCGATGGTCGCTGCTCCGATCAGTTCGTCGAGACTGGTGGCTTTTGAGTCAATGTTGTTGATGATCTCATGGACTGTTGTTTGCGCCGTCGGATAAGTGATGCCGATCTCAATCGTGCGCGGTGTCTTCGACGGAGCGATCACCGCGAAAAGATTACGGCCTGGCGTCGTATCGAGGCTTACTGGGTATTCTCCCTTGATCGAGCAAGCGAATGATTTGGTTCCGTTGGAAAACACGATGCCGACATGGTGTTTTCCAGCCCCGGGTATTCCGTCGGCATTTGCCGTGTGGAATGATTTCGGAACATTGCAGATCAGGACCGTCAGCGGTTCCGCGGAAGGAGCAATTGTCATGTGTCGTCTGAGGAATCGCATCTCCTTGAACTCCTGCAATTCGGGGGATTCCAAGACCGACGTTTTCCCCACCGAGTATTTGAATACCACCCGAGCCCCGTGCCGATACAGCCCCTTGAAGTGCGCCCAGTCCTTCGGCAGTGAACCGAGCTTGTTCGGTCGCGGATCTTCAAAGCTCCCGTCCTTGGCCCAGCCGGGCATCTTGTCGGTGTGAAACTGGATCTCGCCGTCGGGTGAAGGCGGGATGGCGAGGCCGAAGCGACGCGACTCCATCTTCAAGAAGCCGCCGGTCCAGCCGGCGGTGTAGCGCAGGGTCTCGGTGTCGAAGACCACGCCCGCCTTGCCGCCGGCCAGTTTGACCGCAATGCCCTTGGCGGCCTTGCCGCGGCCGGTGTTGATCGCGCCGCCGAGGAAGGGGCCGGTGTCCATCTTCTGCCAACGAGCGTCGTGCCAGTCGGCGTCGGTCTGGCGGGTGGGGTCGTCGGCGTCGCCGGTGCCGGCGACCTTCCATGATTCGTCCTTATTGGGCGGGGTGGAAGCCTTGGCCGGTTTGGAGGCGGCGGCAAAGACGGCCTTGGCTCCGGTCTTTGAATGGTCCTTGAATTCGACTTTCGCCGAGAGCTGGTCGAATCGCCAGAGACCGAGGGTCTGGGCATCCGTTTTAAATGGAGCAGCGGGCGCGGCGGCGATCTTGCGGACGCCCGAGGAAATGCGCACCTCGTCGATGAAGCCGTTGCAGCGGATACGGCCATCATTCAGCGAACCGATGGCCAGGGTTCCGGGAAGGCTCTTGCCGTTGTTGAATTTGATCGCCGACTTGGCGACCTGTTTGCCATCAACGAACAGCGCCGCTTCCTTGTCGGTGACGGTCATGGCCAGCGCATGCCATTGGTCGTCGCAGATGTCGGTCTTGGCGCGGATGTGATCCGGGGTGAAGCCGGGCAGGAAGGCGGTGAAGTGGCCGGACTTGGGCATGCTGAAGATCTCCCAATGCGTGGCCGAGGCCTTGGACTCATTGGCGACGAGAATGTTGTAGGACGATTTGCCGGCGAGTCGGGCCCAGCATTCGACGGTGAAGGGAAGCTGGCTGTAGGTCTGTTTGGGCGCGACGCGGAGGGATGTTGCCGCCGCGTTCAAGGCCTTGCCGAAGCGGCCTGCGACGATTTTCTCCTTCGGCAGCGGCTTGGCGGGCTTCGGAGTCTTCGCTTGTTTCTGGGATTGTCCGGGCTTGCCGCCGGCGCGTTTCTCGGATTCGGCTGGCGACCATTGGCTGCCCGCGCGGAACAACAGGTTCTCCAGGGTGTCGGTGGGCGGGTCGAAGGTGATGTTGTCGCGGCCGACGGTCCAGATGAGGCCGCGGCGGATCAGGGCGCCGGCGCCGCGGATCGATTCGTCGGCGTGTCCGAGCAGCGTCTGGAAGACACGGGCCTTTTCGTAGTTGTAGGCGAAGGCGAGGGGTTCGTCCTTGCCGGTGACCTTGGAATGGGCGGTGACGAGCGGTTCGATGGGTTGGTCGCCGGCCTGACGGAAGTAGAGTTCGTCGGTCGTGGAGAAGGGTTTCAAGCCGCGGGTGATGGGATGCGTCGGGTTGGCGATATCGACCTTGAAGGGGCCGTATTTGTCGTGGCCGCTCTTGCCTTTGCCGTGGAGCCAGTAGCGCCGGAGCATCCTGGTGTGATACTCGGGCCAGACGGAATTGGTGTTGGGAATGGTCGGGGTGAAGGCGCCGTTGGCGTAGTGAATGACGGAGAGGCCGCCGCCGCTCTTGAGGTAGTCCACAAAGCCCTTCTTCGCGGCGTCGCTGAGACCGGCCTTGTCCCAGTTGCAGTAGTTCATCACGACGGCGTCGTAGTCGGCGCGCTTGATCGTCGCGAGGTCGTCGGGGTTCTCCGTGACGTGGGCGACGACACGCGGGTCTTGTTCCAGCACGCCGATCAGGGCGGCGGTGAGTTTGCGCCAGTCGTGGCCGGGGTGGTGATAGCCGGTGACGATGAGCGCCTTGACCGGCTTCTCCATAATGGATTCGACGCCGCCTTCGGGGACATCTGCGCCGGCGGCCCAGACGATGGCGTTGAGCAGCAGCTTGCGGTAATCGGGCTTGCGCCAGTTGTCGAAGTAATGTCCCCCGGTGAAGCCGAAGCCGCGGCCGCCGTCCTGGCGCTCCAGGGCCCAGCCGACGGTATGGTCGCGCTGTTCGCCGGGAGGGCGGGTGAGGACGATCGGTTTCACGCGCGGATCGTCGGGACGGAAGCGGATGTTGTAGTAAAACTCCTCCTTGAGTGAGAAAGGCTTCACGCCGCGGAGGATGGGGTGCGCGGCATCCCCGAGCTTGGCGGGCGACTCATAGGTCTTGATGGCGGAATACCAGTTGTTCTTGCCGGAGCCTTTCTCGTAATCGAAGTAGCCGCCGACCCATTCGGTGACGCTTTCATGGAAGCGGCTGGGATTGAAGGTGGCCCAGTGCAATTGGATCAGGCCGCAGCCGCGTTTCATCTGCTTTTCCAGAATCTCGATGCGTTTCTGGACATAGAGCGGATGGGCGGTCTCCTCGCGGTTGGAGCCGTCGGAGTCGAAGAGGATCAGGTCCGCGTCGTCGAGGGTGGATGGATCCTTGGGCCAGCCCTGGAAATGCGCCTCGGTGACGACGCCCTTGAGGTTGGGCGAGGTGTCGAGGAGCTGTTTGATGAGGATGACGTCCTTCTCGTATTCGTGGATGCTCTTGCCGTGGCCGGTGATGGGGCCGGCGATGAGGACGATCTTCCTGGGGGCTGCGACAGTCAGGGCCGCGCCGAGGAAGAGGAAGCACAGCGACAAGATCGCGCAGCGGTGAAGGGGGCTGCGGCGTCGGACGGCTGCGCTACGGGATGCGTCTTGGGAGAGCAATGAGGCGGTCGGCATGGCTCCATTCATTGACGTTTGCGGCGCCTTCCGCAATTCGAAAACCGGGGCGCTGTTTGGGACTGGCGAAACAGGCCGGATATGCGAGGCTTCGCGCCGCGCTGCGCGCGCCCCGAGATGCACACACACGATCACAAGAACACCCGTGAGGAACTCAGCGCGGACCGCCCGGCCCACGGGCCGGCGACGCGGGCGACACTCTGGCTGGTCCTGCTGGCCAGCATCGGGGTGATTGTGTTTGTCGGGCTGCGGTTCTCCGACTTGCAGCGCGATCCGGAGTTGGAGTTCAACCTGAATAAATTGGCGGGGGAGAGGATGGAGGAGCGTCTGGAAGGCTTGGCTGTCTTGCAGTTGATCGCGGCCGAGCGCGATACGGGATTGGCGCCGCGGAAGATCGAACGCGCGCTGCCGGAATTGACGGCGGCCTTGGAGGACCCCGACCCACGGATCCGTTCCGGAGCCCTGAAGGTCCTGATGACAATGGGGCCCCTGGGGGGCGCGGCGAAGCCGGCCGTAGCCCGCAATCTGGAACACCCCGATCCGGGATTGCGCAGCGCCGCGCTGGCCGCTTTGTGGCGGTTGGACCCGAATGATAAAGCATTGATCAGTCGCGCCTTGATGGTCGCCAAGGAAGACGATGCCCGGGCGGCGCGGGTGGGCGTGCAGGTACTCGGAGAATTGGGCGTCCAAGCGCGGTCCGCCGTTGGTGAATTACGGCGGCTTGCCGAAGAACGGGAGGAACTGCGCGAGGTGATCCACTCGGCCCAGGAATCGATCGCTCAGGAGGCGCCGTGACCTTTTTCTGAGGGGGGCTGGGCCTGGGGGCGAAGCTCATAGGGAGCGGCAGGGCCCTGCGAGTCTCGGGGAGATGCCGGTCGCGCTGAGCGACTCCCGTTGACGCCAATCGGACGACGATTCCTTTTTTGTGGAATGTCCCAGGGAATCCCAGCAGACTTCCCGGCCCGTCATGATCGGCGCCCTTCTCAAACCCGAATTGATCAAGATGATCGACGAGCGCGACTCGGTCGGTCTGCGGGAGGCGCTGTCCGAGTTTCCGGTGGCGGAGATTGCCGAGATTTTTGAGGAGTTTGAAGACGAGAGGAAAGCGGTGATGGTTCGGACGCTGCCGGACGAGTTGGCGGCGGACCTGTTTGAGTATCTGGACCAGGATGAGCGGGAGAAGCTGGCCGACGCGCTGAAGACCGAGGAGTTGGTGGGGATTCTGGATGAGGTGGATCCGGACGATCGGACCGACTTCCTGGAAGATCTGGAGGAGGAGGACGCGGAGGAATTGGTCAGCAAGCTGCGGCCGGAGGAACGCGAGATGGCCGAGCAGCTGCTCGACTATCCCGAGGATTCCATCGGCCGCATCATGACGCCCGAGTTTGTCGCGATCGAGGACGATTGGACGGGCGGGCATGTGTTGCAGCACCTGCGGGCCATTGGGCAGGAGCGTCGGGACGCGCTGCACGAGATGTTCGTCACCGACGCCAAGGGGAAACTGCTGGGTCGCTTGGAGTTGGCGGACGCGGTGATCACGAATCCCGAGCTGCCGGTGGCGGATGTGGTGGACACGAATCTGCCTTCGCTGCGGGTGACCGACGACCAGGAGACCGCGGTGCAGGAATTCAAGAAGTACGACCGACACGTCTTTCCTGTGGTGGACGACACGGGCGTATTGGTGGGCATCGTGACGGGCGACGATATCCTGGATGTCGCCGACGAGGAGGTGACGGAGGACATGCAGAAGATGGCGGCCATGGAGGCGTTGGATGAGGCCTATCTCTCCGCCAGCTTGTTCTCGATGGTCAAGAAGCGGGTCGGGTGGTTGGCGATCCTGTTCTTTGGGCAACTGCTCACCGCTTTCGCCATCGATCACTACATGGAACGCCTTTCCACGGCGGCTTTCCTGTTCAGTTTTCTGCCGTTGATCATCAGTTCGGGCGGCAACTGCGGTTCGCAGGCGGCGACGCTGGTGATCCGCTCGATGGCGATCCAGGAGTTGGATTTGTCCGATTGGTGGAAGGTGGTGCGTCGGGAACTGGGTTCGGGCATTGGCTTGGGATTGTCCATGGCCGCGCTCGCCCTGGTTCTGACGGGGCTGTATGTGGTTACGGGAATCGGCGGGCCGGGTTTTCTGGGCGATGACCCCTGGAGAACCGGCGCGGCCATCGCGATCAGCCTGGTCGGGGTGGTGGTGTTTGGTTGCCTGTTCGGGGGCTTGTTGCCGCTCGGAGTGAGGGCGGTCCAGTTGGATCCTGCGGTTTGTTCGACGCCGTTGGTCATGACCTTTGTGGATGTTCTTGGCCTGTTGATCTACGTGCTGATTGCCTGGGCCATTCTGGGGATCTGAGGATGCGGATGAAGCCTGTCCGAGTTGTCTCCCTGCTGCCGGCCGCAACCGAGATTGTTTGCGGACTCGGATTGGAGGCGGCGTTGGTGGGCCGCTCTCACGTGTGTGATTATCCGCGTTCCATTCTCGGGTTGCCGTCCTGCACTGCGTCCAAGGCGGGTGGAGATGGGGGGAGCCGAGAGATTGATGAGGCGGTCAAATCGTTGGCGAAGGAAGGAGCCCCCTTGTTCGAGTTGGATGCGGACAAGTTGAGGGAGTTGCGTCCCGACGTGATCCTGACGCAGGCGCAATGCGACGTCTGCGCCGTGGCGCTGGATGAGGTGGAGCGGGCGGTGGCGGATTGGAAGGACGCCAAGCCGACGATTGTTTCAATCGCCCCAGCCCGTTTCAGTGAGCTGTGGGAGACGATATTCGAGGTCGCAGAGGCGCTCGATGTCGCGGAGGCCGGCGGCTCTTTGATCAAGCATCTGAAGGGCCGGGTGGTGGATGTGATTGAGAGGGCCTGCGTTTCGGAGTCCAAGCCGTCCGTGGCGTGTCTGGAATGGCTCGATCCCCTGATGGCGGCGGGGAACTGGATCCCTGACCTGGTGGATTTGGCCGGCGGAAATAACCTCTTCGGCGAAGCGGGGAAGCATTCACCCTGGATGGAGTGGGGCGATCTGGCAGCCGCTGATCCGGGTGTAATCGTCCTGATGGCCTGTGGGTTTGGCTTGGAGAAGATGCGTGTGGAGACGGCGGCTCTTTCCGGCAAAACCGAGTGGCAGACCCTGGGCGCGGTG
Source organism: uncultured Verrucomicrobiota bacterium (assembly GCA_964519245.1). Classification (GTDB taxonomy): domain Bacteria; phylum Verrucomicrobiota; class Verrucomicrobiia; order Limisphaerales; family JAYPEY01; genus JAYPEY01. The sequence continues at coordinate 3,822 of CAZFLK010000181.1, read as the reverse complement.
CGCAATGGCAGGGTCTACGTGACGGATGGGAGCGGGTATTTCAACCGGCCGGGACCGCGCTTGGTGGACTCGTTGGAGATGCTTGCCGCGATGATTCATCCCGATGTCTTCCCCTCGAAATTCGAGGGCGAGGCCTGGGAGCGGTTATAAGACTGCTGGGGGGCGGGATCAGGGGCAAGCCCCTGTTTGGAGAATGGAAGGACTCAACACCTTGCTTGACACCGCATGGGGCATCCAACAGCTTGGTAGCTCCATAAGACACTCAGTTTTGGCAACACAGGCACAGATTGGCTCATGATTCGACTGAAAGGCGTTGTAAACACCATCCTCGTTGGCGCTGGTTGCGCCTTGCTGACCACCTCCTGCACGACCGTTCCGCAAGGCGGTGACGAGGGATTCGTTTCACTATTCGACGGCAAGTCATTGGATGGCTGGACGTTGTTGGGACAAAAAGGCGGCGGTTACGTCGTGGAGGACGGGGCCATCGTCTGCACCCAGGGAGGCGGCGGCAATCTGTTCCATGAGCGGCAGTTTGCGGACTTTGTCCTGCGGTTGGAGTTCAAGTTGAAGCCGGGCTCAAACAACGGCATTGCCATCCGCGCGCCGAAGGATGTTGGTTCCATGGCCTACAAGGGCATGGAGATTCAGACCCTCGACCATTTCCATGAGCGTTATGGAGATCGGTTGAAGCCGTTTCAGTATCATGGATCGGTTTATGGCGTAATTCCGGCGGCGACCGGGGCGCTGAAGCCGGTGGGCGAGTGGAACGAACAGGAGATCCGCTGTGAGGGACGGCAGATCACGGTGAGATTGAACGGAGCGGTGATTCTGGATGCGAACCTGAATGACGTGATCGATCATGAGACCCTGCTTGCGCATCCGGGCATGTTGCGGGAAGCGGGGCATGTCGGTTTCCTGGGGCACAACGACTGGGTGGCCTACCGCAACATCCGGGTGAAGGAATTGCCCAAAGCCAGGATCGACAACCTGGCTCCGGAGGGGTTCAAGGCCTTGTTCAACGGGCGCGACCTGACCGGTTGGCGGGGCGTTCCGGGGAGTCCGCCCGAGGTGGCGCGCATGTCCATCACCGAATGGGCGGAGAAGCAGGTGGCGGCGGATGCGGTGGCCGCCACGAACTGGGTCGTCCTGGATGGCGCCATCACCCACATCGGCAAGGAGTTTCATAACCTCGCGACGGAAATGGATTACGGGAACGTCGAGCTCGTTGCCGACTGGAAGCTCTACGACGGCGGCGATAGCGGGATCTATCTGCGAGGCAGCCCCCAGGTCAATCTATGGACGGTTCCGGAAGGGTCGGGCGGACTCTACAACAACAAGCAGAACTTGAACACGGCCTTGAAACGCGCGGATCGATTCCCGGGATCCTGGAACCGTTTGCGCATCGTGATGCTGGGCGACAAAGTCACCGTGCAGTTGAATGACGAATTGGTCGTCTGGGATCCCAAAAAACGCACGGGCGTGACGTTCGAAAACTATTGGGAGCGGGACAAGCCGATCTATGATTGGGGCCCGATCGAACTGCAGGCCCACCAGCATCCCGTGCATTTCAAGAATATCTACGTGCGTCAGATTCCCTGACTGTAAGCTGTGGCAAGAATCCTGCATCACAGGGGCGGAGCGCCGGGCATTGCTCGGCATTGGCTGCCGAATCGCGCTCCGGCCGAGCAATGCTCGGCGTTCCAGGGCAGGAGCGCGCGTGAATGACGCGTTGTGGTATGTTGCCTTTTCTCCTGAAAACTCCTGATCCGTTGTCATGAACAGCAAAACCAATCGCCGCAATTTCATTCGCCAATCCGGCGTCGCCGCAGCCAGCTTGGGCGTTGCCGCCAACACGACCTTCGCCAAGCCCTTCTTTATCAAGCCCGCGGAGGCGAAGGACAAAATCAACATCGGCGTGATTGGCGTTGCGGGGCGTGGGCGTTCCAACCTGAACGGGGTGAAAGGCGAGAACATTGTCGCGCTCTGCGATGTCGATGCCCGCAACCTGGCCAAGGCGGCCGAGGAATTTCCGAATGCCAAGCGCTATTCCGATTATCGCGAGTTGCTGGATCAGAAGGACCTGGATGCGGTGGTCATCAGCACGCCGGATCATACGCATGCAGTGATGACCTTGGCGGCGCTGGAGAAGGAGAAACACGTCTACTGTGAGAAGCCGCTGACGCACACCGTGTCGGAGGCGCGGGAGGTGTTGAAAGCCGCCCGTGAGGCGCCGGTTGCGACGCAGATGGGCAATCAGATCCACTCGCATCCGTCCGGCAATTACCGTCGCGTGGTGGAGGAGATCCAGAGCGGGGCGATCGGCGCCATCCAGGAAGTGCATGTCTGGGCGGCGGCGGTCTACGAGGCGCAGCCGTATCCGGTCGATGTGCCGCCTGTTCCCGACCATCTGGACTACGAAAACTGGCTGGGGCCGGTGACGTATCGTCCCTACCACCCGGATTACATTCCTTTCAAATGGCGGAATTGGTGGGCGTTTGGCGGCGGGACGATGGCCGACTTCGGCTGCCATTACATGGACCTGCCGCATTGGGCCCTGGACCTGGGAACGCCGGTGGCGGTCTACCAGGCGGACGGTCCCGCCCCGGACCCGCAAGGGCCGCCGAAACAGATGGTCGTGCAATTCGACTACGCGGCTCGCGGCGAGTTGCCGCCCGTGCGGTTGACCTGGTATCAGGGAGGGTTGCGCCCGCCCTATGCTCGGGAGGGCTTGATTCCGGATTGGAAGAGCGGTGTGTTGTTTGTGGGCGAGGATCAACGCATGTTGGCGGCGAACTACACGCAGCGCGTCCTGCTGCCGGAGTACAAGTATTCCAATCACAAGGCGCCGAAGCCCTTCATCCCGGATTCCATCGGCCACCACGCCGAGTGGATCCAGGCCTGCAAGACCGGCGGCTCCACGGGCAGCAACTTTGGCTACGCCTGCGAACTGACGGAATCCATCCTGCTCGGCAATGTCGCCCACCGCACCGGCAAACTGATCGAATGGGATTCCAAACGCCTGCGCGCCATCGGCTGCCCGGAGGCGGATCAGTTCATCCGCCACCACTACCGCAAGGGCTGGTCGCTTTGATGAGGGTGAGCAATACTCGCATGGCCGGGGGGATTTACGGAGTGATCGAAATGACGACGTTGCCCGTGGCGATTGAAAAGCCGTCTACCGCGATTTGGTAGGTTGTCTCCGACGATACCGGGATGCGAACACTGCTTTGAAGACCAATGCTGTCGCCGTCGTCGTTTTGTGCTACAAGGGCCAGTGTTGAGATGGAGGTCCCAGTGTAGACTGCGAGCACGGTGTCGTAGTCGCTTCCAGAAGTCGAAATCGTAACGGTGGTATTCTCTGACGAGGTCCAACTCCACCACACGGAATGTGACAACGAACCCGCGTGATTGGGTTCACTAGCTTCGCTTGTTGCAAGCGTGTTGTTTCCTGTTGCAGATGCAGGGAATCCGGAAAGTGCAATGCGTCTTGAAAAGAAGTCGTTCTCCGGCGGCAGTCCGTCGCTTTCGATGATTCTGTAGAATCGCTTCGATTGCGGTTCCTCCATAAAATCTGAGAATGTGACACGGCCCGAGATGGCGACGAGATGCTGTACACTGTGCCAAGAGGAGAAGTCTGTGGTGTATTGGAGAGCGTAACCACGCCCTTTTTCCACATTGACCGGGATGTTGAAGGCTTGGGAGCCCGCAGCCATACCGGGAATTAATTCGCCAATCGACAAGCTTGGCACGACTTCTAAATTGTGTTTTAGCCCGGATATTTCATCACATCGAGGATTGAGTTGAGAGATCGGTGATCGAGGG
>CAZFLK010000180.1:0-11632 GCA_964519245.1 uncultured Verrucomicrobiota bacterium | reverse complement strand
TTTGGTTGGTGGTGGACTGCGCGGATTGAATCCGAATTTCCCGCGTTCGACAAGCCGGGGTGTGAGGGTGTGAGGGTGTGAGCCATCGAGGAACTTGGCCTTCGGTTTTCCTTCCAGGCGCACGAGTTTGATTCCGGTGGTCCTCAATTGGATCTTCATGCGGCCAGTCTGCGGGGGGCGGTCGGTCAAAGGGTGTCCAATGCAAAAGGAACTTGGCGTCAAGCTAGCGCGAAAGTTGCAGTTAAGGCTTGAAGAGTTCCGTTAGCTCCAGAATTGCAACCATCCCCAATCCGAATGTGAAGAACGAAGAACAAGTCAATGAAACCCCGCAAAAGCAGGAGAAAATGTAAGCCCCGTCGGTTGCTTCCTTTGATTCCATCATGTGCAGAAGGATGCCTGCAGCATAGGCGAAGACAGACGCGACAGAAGCCAACACATAGACTCCTGCCAATACTCCAAGGTGTACAAATGGGCCGAGGAACGAAAACAGCACGCCAGCGAAGAAGGCGAGAATCTGCATGACTACACCTACTTGCAAAAGCAGAGGCCATCGCGGAAAGCCGCGCTGCTCCGTATTCAAGGAATCCGTCGGTTTCATTTGTTGTGCGACCTTGGCGCAAACCGCGCTTCCTGTTGAGTGGGGGGAGAATGAGCCGCACGCCGAAGTGGATATCGTGGGAGTCTGGCAAGTCATTGTGGATTCAAGAATCCCTCGGTAGGGGCATCGCTGCTTGGCGAATTTCCGGCTCTTGCATGTAACGGACCCGCTTCATAAAGTCGCGACGTCGCCGGAAAGGCTTTGAAAGCCAACAGGTCATCCAGATCATGAAACGCTCCATTTTACATCGAATCTTCCTCGCCGCTCTTTGTTTCAGCTTTGGAGTCCATGGAGCCACCTTTCGCCCGAAGACCACCGGGGGCGCGGTTGCGAAAGACTATCTGCCGCCGGAGGTGACCGTGCCGGATGGGTTTGAAGTGGAGTTGGTCGCCGGGCCGCCGCTGGTGCATCACCCGATCATGGCCGGCTTCGACGACGGGGGGCGCTTGATCGTGTCGGAAACAGTGGGTCTCAACCTGAAGAACACGGAACTCGACGCGCAGAAGCCCAACCATGTCACCCTCCTGGAGGATCTGGACGGGGATGGCTTCTTCGACAAGTCGATCCGCTTTGCGGACAAGATGACCTTTCCGCAGGGCGGTCTTTGGCATGACGGGGCGGTCTATGTGTGTTCGCCGCCGGGCCTTTGGCGATTGGAAGACCGCGACGGCAATGGAGTGGCCGATCGACGGGAGCAGATTGCGACCGGGTTTGCCTACACGGGAAATGCGGCGGACGTTCACGGTCCGTTTCTGCACCCGAACGGTCGCCTGTATTGGTGTCATGGCCGGAAGGGGCACGAGGTCTACCAGAATGACGGGGAGACCCTAGTTTCGAAGAACAAGGGCGCGCGTATCTGGTCCTGCAAGCCTGACGGCAGCGACATCCAGGTCCACGCCGGCGGCGGCATGGACAACCCAACCGAGCTGACCATTACGCCAGAGGGCGACATCCTGGGCTCGGTGAACCTCTTTTACGGACGTCCGCGCGGCGATGTCCTGGTGCATTGGCTGCATGGCGGGGCCTATCCTCGACGGGACCAGGTGGCGGTGGTCGAGGAATTCAAGCGCACGGGCGACCTGCTCACGGAGGTGCACAACTTCGGGCATGTGGCGGTGTCCGGACTGACGCGTTACCAGTCGACGAGTTTTGGCGAGGGCTATCGGGGCAATGTGTTCGTGACCTTTTTCAACACGCACAAGGTGACGCGCGCAATCCTGTCGCGACAGGGATCGACCTATGCCTGTCGGACCGAGGCGTTCTTCGAGGCCCACAGCGACGATTTTCATTGCACTGATGTATTGGAGGATGCCGATGGCAGTTTGTTGGTGATCGACACCGGCGGCTGGTTCCGGATCGGTTGTCCGACCTCCCAGATTGCGAAACCGGAACTGCACGGCGCCATCTACCGGATTCGGCGAAAGGGCGCCAAGGCGCCGGAGGATCCGCGCGGCAGGGAGATTGATTGGAAGCGTTCACCGGCCGGAGGGATTGCGACGCTGCTGGGCGACGAGCGATTCGCCGTGCGCGAGCGCGCCCTGAGCGAACTGACGCGACGGAAGGACGGCGAGGTGGACGCGGCGTTGAAGCAGACATTGACTGCGGGCGGGGCCGCAGCCCGACGCAATGCCATGTGGACCTTTGCCCGTCGCGGCGGGGCGGCGGCGGCCTCGGCATTGGTCGTCGGCTTGAAGGATCAGGATGCGGGCGTCCGACAGGCTGCCTCCCATGCGGCTGGAATGTTGCGGGACAAGGCATCAGTTCCGCAATTGATGGCGCTGGTTAGAAAGGACGCGCCGGCGGTTCAGCGTGAGGCCGCGACGGCATTGGGGAGAATCGGTGATTCCCGCGGTGTGGTGGCGCTTTTGGACCTGCTCAGCCGGGATGTCATCGACCGGGAGTTGGAGCACGCCGCGATCTACGCCCTGATTGAGATCGCGGACCGGAAGCGAACCCTGGATGGGTTCGAATACGGAAATGATCTTCTGAAACGCCGGACCTTGATTGCCTTGGACCAGATGGAGGGTGGCAGGATCGAGTCGGAGCAGGTCCTCGCCTACCTGGCCGACAGCGATGAAGGCCTGCGTGAGACGGCGATCGGAATTGCCGCGAAGCGCAAGGACTGGGCTGGGGAGATAGCGGGAACACTGGAAGCTTGGATGACCCTCGGTAATCTGGATCCGATTCGCGCGGACGTTGCCAGGGAGTTGCTTTCACGCTTGGTGTCGGAGGATCCGATTCGGGAATTGATCGGGCGTCTCCTGAAACCCGGCGTGGGACAGGTCCCGGCCTTGGAGGCCGTTGCAGGCAGCGTCGGCGCAGGATTGGACGCGGCTTGGACAGCGCCGCTGAAGCAGGCCTTGCTCGCGAAGAATGCAGGTTTGGCGGCGCGCGCGATTGATGCGGTTGCAGCGATTCGGGCGCCGGCTTTCGATGACGCGCTCAAACAGATCGGTGCGGATGAAACGCGCCCGGCCTTGACCCGGGTGAAGGCGTTGAGCGGCCTGTCCGGGCGCGGCGGTCGCTTTGACGATCCGGTTTACGATCTGCTCCTGACGCAATTGCGCCCCGAGGTCGCTTCAACGGTTCGGGGCGAGGCGGCGCGAATGATCGCCGGAGCGCGCCTGACGAAGATCCAGTTGATCAAGTTGGCGGACGCGGTGGCGGCGGCCGGGCCCTTGGAATTGCCGTTGTTGGTGGAGGCGTTCTACAAGAGTCGCGATCCGCAGGTCGGTGTCCGTTTCATCGAAGGGCTCCAGAATTCTCCGGGCTTGGGCAATGTGGCGCCGGATGAGATCAAGCGCTTGTTGACCCGTTATCCGGTGGAGACCCAGGCGAAGGCGAGTCCGTTGCTGGATGCCTTGCAGGCGCAGCGAGCGGAGCAATCCAAGCGACTCGCGGAAATGGAGGCGGCCTTGGTCGAGGGTGACGCGAAGCGAGGAGAGAGGGTTTTTCACGCGCAGAAAACCCTGTGCTCCGTCTGTCACCGGATTGGCGACCAGGGCGGGCAGGTGGGTCCGGACCTGACGCGTATCGGTCGCATTCGCACAACCCGGGATCTTCTGGAGTCCATCGTGTTTCCGAGTTCCAGCATTGCCCGCGATTTTGAATCCTACTCCATCAATCTGCAGAACGGGGATTCCCATGTGGGCGTTGTGCTCAGGGAATCGGCGGAGGCGTTGCAGATTGCGGTGGCGTCGGGACAGCCGCTGAAACTGGCGCGCAAGGAGATTGCGGGGATCCGGCCCAATTCGTTGTCGTTGATGCCGCAGGGATTGGACCAGGCGATGTCAAATCAGGAATTGAGCGACCTCATCGCCTTTCTCAAGAGCCGGCAGTGAAATCAGGAACAACCTTGATGAAGACCTTGAACGAACAGAAGCGGGACGTTACGGAATCTGACAGAATGCCTGCCAATGACAGTGGCCGGTGGGGAGGTGTGGGTTTAAGACCGTGGCTGTGGGCTACGGCGTTGATGTTCACGCTGACTGTTGTGAGCGCGGGTGGCGCCGAGTTGCTTTGGGTGGCCAAGCCGGTGACCGAGGTCGGCCAGTTTACCAAGGGCATCGAAGGACCGGCCTGCGATCGGGAGGGAAACATCTTTGCGGTTAATTTCGGGAAGCAGCAGACGATTGGTCGGGTGACGCCAGCGGGAAAGAGCGAGGTGTTCGTGGGTTTGCCCGGCAAGAGCGTCGGCAACGGCATTCGCTTCAATCGAGCGGGGCGGATGTTTGTCGCGGATTACGTCGGACACAATGTCCTGCAAATCGACCCGGAAACGAAAACGGTCAGCGTGTTTGCCCATGAGGCGAAGATGAATCAGCCCAATGACCTGGCCATCGCGCCCGACGGGACGCTCTACGCCAGCGATCCGAATTGGAAGGAGGGGACGGGGCAGCTGTGGCGGATCTCAACCGACGGCACGGTGAACTTGGAAGCGAAGGACATGGGCACGACCAATGGCGTCGAAGTCAGCCCGGACGGCAAGCGCCTCTATGTCAACGAAAGCAAGCAACGCAAGGTCTGGGTGTTTGACATCCGGCCTGATGGATCACTGGCGAACAAACGCCTCTTCAAGGAGTTCCCCGATCATGGTTTCGACGGCATGCGTTGCGATGTGGATGGGAACCTCTATATCACGCGCTATGGCAAGGGGACGGTTGTCAAGGTGTCGCCGCGAGGGTGGATCCTGCGCGAGATTCACGTCCTGGGCGCGCGGCCCAGCAATATCTGTTTCGGCGGGCCGGATGGCCGGACGGCGTATGTGACCGAGGTGGAGAAGGCCCGCTTGGTCAGCTTTCGCGTCGATCGGCCGGGCTTGGCCTGGCAGCGGTGGCGGGAGTGATTGGGGGCGCTTTCAATGATTTTGTAGCCGCAGTTGCGCCGGGCGAGGCTTGTGATATCGTGCGCCAGTTTGCCATGTCGAACGATGCGCAACCTAAAGGTTGCGGCTACGGAAATTATTGAGCCGCTCTACTTCAGGCGTTTTGCCCGCAGGTTGCGGAATTTTACCGTGCCGCCTTTGCCGTGGTGTTGAATGCCGAAGAATCCCTTCAATGACTTGGCATCCTTGATGTCGGCGATGGGCGTGTCGTTGATCCAGGTCTGGATGCGCGGGCCTTCGCACCGGACGCGGATGCGGTTCCAGTCGTCATGGTGGAACACGCCCCGGATCTTCTCGTTGAACTCCGTCTTCTGATTCGGCTTCGGATACAACCAGCCGCCGAGGCCGATGGCGTAGACCCCGCCTGACTGCGTTGGGCGTCGCGCGTCGATCTCACACTGATAACCCTTGGGTTTGCCGGTCTCTCCGATGCAGCGGAAGGCCAGGCCGGAGTTGAAGGATCCATGCGCGCCTTCGGGCAGCTTCACTTCCGCCTCCAAGATAAAGTCGCTCATCTTCAGGTCAGAGGTGATCCAGACGTTCTTCGTGGAAAGGATCTGCAATTCGCCGTCCTTGGCCTCGAAGCTGACGACCGCGGCGCGCGGCGCCCAACCATTGGTGGTCTTGCCATCGAAAAGCGAAACCCATTTAGAGGACTTGTCGGCGGCGGTGAGCAAGGGGGCTGCGACCAGAATTGCGGCGGTGGTCAGCAGTGATCCCCACCGGCAGAGAGGCGTCCTGATCCGCGAGGCACCCTTGCCCGCGATGAGGGTATTGAATCGCTGGCTGCCGCTAATGAGCTGGGAAATGATGGGATGTCTCATGCGGACGATCAAGGCTCAGGCGCGATTGGCTTTCAAGAGTTCTTTGAGTTCGTTCAATTCGCGTTCGATGATGTCCATCTTCGCCTCGAGGGCCACCTCGTGTTTCTCCGTGGAGTCGATGTGGAGTTTCTTGCGGAGTTCGTCGGCTTCCGCTTCGGAGAGGCTGTTGACCATGACACCGACAAACATATTGATCATGACCATGGCTCCGATGATGACGAAGCTGGAGAAGAAGGCGATGCCCCAGAAACCGAAGGCCTGGGGATTCGGTCCGATTGGGATGGGGCCCTGGGCATTGTAGACGTCGGATCCGTAGCAGGCCGTATACATGATGTCCGTCCAATCCTCGAGGGTGACGACCCGGAAGAGGGAGACAATCGACATGCCGAGATCGCCGAAATGCCCGGGATCATTGCCGCGGAAAAGGAAGGTCGCCATCACGGCGTAGACGTAGAAGAACAACCCCAGGAGGATGGAAACATAGACCATGGAAGGCAGCGACTTGAGCAAGGCGCCAATCAGCACCTGGAGGCGTGGGATTTGCGTGATCAGTCGGGTTGCCCGGAGGATGCGCGCGAGGCGGACTACGGTGACCATGGGGCCGCCGGCGGGCAGCAGGCAGACCGCGACGATCGTGAAGTCGAAGACGTTCCAGCCGCTCTTGAAGTAGTTCTGCGGTCGCGGCGCCTCGGCCCCCATCTTGACCAGGATTTCGCCGATGAAAATGCCGAGGATCAGCTTGTCCAACGCATGAAGCAGACTGCCGTATTGGGCCACAAGGTTTTCGCTGGTCTCGAGACCGACGAGGATGCCGGCGGCGATAATGACGGCAATGATGAAGGGCTCGAACCGGGGATGGTCGCGAAGATTGACGCAGAATCCTTTCATGGCGGGAAAGGCTGAGGATTGCCGGCGCCCCGCTCAAGAAAATTCGCGATGCTCGGCTGCGGCTTGCCTTCAGGGGGGAATACCGTAAACGTCTGGGCCATGAAGAAACTGATCTTGGGCTTGATGGTGTCGACGGCGACCTTTGTCGCCATGTGGCTTTTCGTCGGCGGAAAGGGGGGCGGGGCGAATGACCCGGGCTCGGGCGCCGGCGCGGAGGCGGAACGCGATGGCATCGGTGGCCTGTTCGACCGGGCTGTGGACAGCGCGAAGGAGGCGGTGCGGCGAGAGGCCGACGAGGCGATCGCAGCCATGGAGGACGCGGCCCGACGCAAGGCGGACGCGATGAAACAGCAGGCTGCCGAGCGGGCCGAGGCATTGAAGGAGGAGGCGAAGGCTGCGATCAAGGCCAAGGCGCAAGAGTTGTCCGAGGACGCGAAGGAAGCCGTGCGACGCAAGGCGGAGGAGTTGACCGCCAAGTTGGAGGAATCCGTGGCGACTTCGGCGGATGATGGGCTCAAGAAGTTGGCCGCCAGCATTCAGGACCGGGTGAAAGAACTGACGGAGTCCTTTCGGGATTCGGATCTCAGCCAATGGGAATCCGAAGAGCTTAGCGGCATGCTTCAGGATCTGCTGTCAGGCGACGACGACAAGGCGTTGGAAAAGTTGAATCAGCTCAACCAACCGGACCTCGCCCCGGAACGCAGCGAGAAGTATGACGCGTTGATAGACGACGTCGCGGCGTTTGCCGCGAAACGGGAGGAATGAGTCTTGCAGCGTAGGCGTTCTCGCCCGTTTCTTCAGGACTTTGATATGGGCTCGACGGAGTCTCTCCCCACCGATTTACCAGCCTTCCGGTTCTCGCAGGCGCTCCAAATACAGCGGTAGCGGAATCAATGCCGGAAATGGCGGGCGCCGGTGAAGGCCATGGCAATGCCGCGCTCGTTGGACGCGGCGATGACTTCCTCGTCGCGAACGGAGCCCCCCGGTTGGATGGCAGCGGTGGCTCCCGCCTCGGCGGCCGCGATGAGGCCATCCGGGAAGGGGAAGAACGCGTCGCTACAGACGACGCTGCCCTGGAGCGGGAGTTTTGCCTCACCCGCCTTCCACACCGCGATCTGGCTCGAATCGACGCGGCTCATCTGCCCGGCGCCCACTCCAAGGGTCCGTCCCGGCCCGGCATAGACAATGGCGTTCGACTTCACATGCTTCACGACCTTCCAGCCGAAGAGCATCGTGGCGATTTCGTCGTCGGTTGGTTGGCGTTCGGTTACAATGTTCAAGTCTTCCGCGATGGTCTTCTTCCGGTCGCTCTCCTGCAGCAGGAAGGATTCCGCGCCGACGCTGCGCAGGTCCCAGGCCGGGGCTTCGGACATGTCCTTCAGCATCTTGATCAGACGCAGGTTCTTCTTCTTCTCAAGGATTTCGAGGGCCTCGGGGGTGAACTCCGGGGCGACGATGACCTCGCTGAAAATGCCGGCAATGGATTCGGCGCAGCCCTCGTCGAGGGGGTGGTTCACTGCGATGATGCCGCCGAAGGGCGCCTGGTTGTCGGTGGCAAAAGCCTTGTCCCAAGCTTCCTTCAGCGCGGAACCTTGTCCGACGCCGCAGGGATTGGTGTGCTTCAGAATCGCGAGGGTGGGGGCGTCGCCGCCGAACTCACCGATCAGATTGGCAGCCGCGGTGAGGTCCAGAATGTTGTTGTAGGAGAGGGCCTTGCCGTGGAGTTGCTCGAAGTAGTTGTTGAAGTTCCCGTAGAGGGCCGCTTTTTGGAACGGGTTCTCGCCGTAGCGGAGGATCTGGGTCTGCGGGGAGTGGAAGTTCAGCCCGGCCGGCATTTGGTCGGATTCATCCTCGGCGAAGGCCTTGCCCAGGTGGGCGGCGATGGCGGTGTCGTAGGCCGCGGTGCGGGCATAGACCTTGGCGGCGAGTTTGCGGCGCGTCTCCAAGGTGGTGGCGCCCTCGGCCTTGATCTGCTCCGCGACCTCGCCGTAGTCGGCGGGATCGGTGATGACGGTGACGCTGTCATGATTCTTTGCTGCGCTGCGCAGCATCGAGGGGCCGCCGATGTCGATGTTTTCAATCGCTTCCGGCAGGGTGACGTCGGGTTTGGCGACGGTGGCCTCGAAGGGGTAGAGATTCACGACGACCAGGTCGATGGGCTTGATGTCATGCTCGGCGACAGCCGCTTCGTGCTCGTCGTTCCCACGAATGTAGAGCAATCCACCGTGAACGAGGGGGTGAAGGGTCTTGACGCGCCCATCAAGCATCTCCGGAAATCCGGTGTGGTCGCTGAGATCCTTGACGGTGAGTCCGGCTTCGCGAAGGACGCGGGCCGTGCCGCCGGTGGAAAGCAGTTCGACGCCGGCGTCCGCCAGTGTTTGGGCGAAGGGGACGAGGTCGGTTTTGTCGGAAACGGAGAGAAGGGCGCGTTGAATTGTTGACATAAGCGGCGGGTAAAATCCAACGAGCGGCAGGGTGAGTCAATGCGGAAGCGAAATCGGGCGCCATTGCGTCGGGTTGCGAATTCCGGCGGCCCGACTTTAAGAAGTGGAATTGCGGGGAGGCTTCGGGTTAGCCTCCTTTCACTTGTCGATTGAAGAAGCCCAACTGGAATTGTCGGTGGTCATGCCCTGCCTCAACGAGGCGGAGACACTGGAGGCGTGCATCCGAAAGGCGCAGACCTCCTTGGAGGAGAACGGCATCGAAGGGGAGGTGGTGATTGCCGACAACGGCAGCACAGATGGATCGCAGGCGATTGCCGAGAGATTGGGAGCCCGGGTTGTGGACGTCGCGGCGAAGGGCTACGGCGCGGCGTTGCAAGGCGGGATCGAAGGGGCTCGGGGACGGTTTGTCATCATGGGCGACGCGGACGACAGCTATGATTTCTCGAACCTGATGCCCTTTGTTGAGAAGTTGCGTGAGGGTTGTGACCTGGTGATGGGGAACCGGTTCAAGGGCGGTATCGCGCCGGGAGCCATGCCGCCGCTGCACAAATACCTGGGGAATCCCGTGTTGACCGGCATTGGGCGACTCTTTTTCTCCAGTCCCGCGGGTGATTTTCATTGTGGGTTGCGCGGTTTCAGCAAGGCGGCCTACCAGAGGATGGACCTGCAGACCACGGGAATGGAATTCGCCAGCGAAATGGTGGTGAAGTCGACCTTGCTCAAGCTGAAGATTGCGGAGGTTCCGACGACGCTGTCTCCCGATGGGCGGAGTCGTCCGCCGCATCTGCGCAGTTGGCGGGATGGCTGGCGGCATCTGCGCTTCATGTTGGTCTACAGTCCCCGGTGGCTGTTCCTTTACCCGGGCGCCTTGGCGATGCTGCTGGGCTTGGGCGTTGGGGGGTGGCTCCTGCCGGGGCCGCAGACGGTGAGCGGGGTCACCTTCGATGTGCATACCCTGCTGTATGCCTCGGGTCTGGTATTCGTTGGGTTTCAGGCTGTTTTGTTCGCGATGTTTACCAAGGTGTTTGCCATTACCGAGGGCCTGATTCCGGAGGACCCGAAATTGAGCAAGGCCTTTAGATACATCACGTTGGAAACGGGTTTATTGCTGGGCGGCGCACTGTTCCTGGCGGGCCTGGCGGGGACGGGTGTCGCGGTGGCCCATTGGCGGGGCGTGGACTTCGGGGACCTGGCGCCAGCCAATGAGCTGCGGGTCATCATTCCCTCAACCCTCGCCCTGGCTTTGGGCTCCCAAGTGATGCTGGCGAGCTTCTTCTTCAGTGTCCTCGGGTTGAAACGTCGATGAATCCGATCGACCGCATCCACGGGGGCTACGTGTTTGATCGGCGGGTTCGTGTGTTGTCATCACAGCTGGCGGAGGCGATCCCTGAGGCAGCGAGTGTGTTGGATGTGGGCTGCGGCGATGGAGCCATGGCCAAGGCGATCCAGGACAGGCGGTCGGACCTGGCAATCGAGGGCATCGATGTGCTGGTGCGGGGCAAAACCCATGTGCCGGTGGCGCCGTTCGACGGGGTGGCGATTCCCAAGGAAGACCAGAGCGTCGACGTGGTCCTCTTCGTGGACGTGCTGCATCATACGGAGGATCCGATGATCCTGCTGCGTGAAGCCACACGGGTCGCGCGGAAGGCGGTCGTGATCAAGGACCATACACGGGATGGATTCCTGGCGGGGGCGACCCTGCGCTTCATGGACTGGGTGGGGAACGCAAGGCACGGCGTGGCGTTGCCCTACAACTACTGGCCGGAGCGGCATTGGCGGGAGGCGTTCGAGGAGTTGGGGCTGCAGGCTGAGTCATGGATCTCGAAACTCGGCCTTTATCCCGGCGCGGCGGGATGGTTGTTTGATCGTTCGCTGCACTTTGTCGCGCGGTTGACCCGGGACCATACCGCGACGGATACCGTTTCATGAAGGCGGGAGCCAGCCAAGCCGAAGATCATTCCGAGGCGGGCGAGTCCGCTTGGCATCCATGGGAGCGGGCGGCCCTTTGTGCCCAGGCGGTTCTCTTGCTGCTTGCCGCGCTTCAGAACCTCGATGCGTTGAACACCGACGCCGTCGCCTACATCCGGATCGCGGGGTATTGGGCCGAGTGGAACCCGGAGTTGATGATCTCCGGCTACTGGGGGCCCTTGCTGAGTTGGTTGATGGTTCCATTCCGGTGGTTCGGAATGGACGCGATCACGGCCGCGCGAATGGCGATGGCGATTTCGGGTGTCGTCTTCCTGTTCGGCAGTCGCGCGGTTTTTGTTTCATTGGAGGTGGATCGCCGGCAGCGGATCGCCGGGTTGTGGCTTGCGGCGGCATGCAGCGTGTTCTGGTCGGTGCGGCATATTACCCCGGATATGTTGTTGGCGGGATTGATGGGCTTTGCGATTGCCAAGCTGTTCGATCGTTCGTGGGCCTGCTCCCGTCGGGCGGCGGTCATTGCCAGAGGCGCCTGGGGGCTCGCCTACTATTCGTAGGCCATTGCCTTTCC
>CAZFLK010000179.1:0-11658 GCA_964519245.1 uncultured Verrucomicrobiota bacterium | reverse complement strand
GTCAGGATGCGCCCGCCGCTCCCCGGCCCTCATCCACAAGATTTGACAGTATCTCTGGCGGTTGTTGTTGGCTGTATTGCGGGTGGCAAGGCCTTGAGGATGAAGAAGCAGCAACGCCCAGAGGTAAACAAAGGTCTTCTCATCACCATGTGGGTGGTTGTGGGATTAAGCTTCTGCGTAGGGGTCGCCGCCGCGGTCTTTGGGTGAGCCTGATACGTCTTGGGAGGCCGCATCCTCCTCATGTTGGGGCGCAAAAACCCCGTCCTGAGAATCAGCGGAACGCTTTTTTCGTTTTCAGAATCCCAAAAACAAGCGTGACGACGCCAGCCGTAAGAAGCAAGGGTTGCATCCTTTGAAAAGCATCATGGTCCTGATGGATGCTGATACACAGGAGGACGCCAAAGCCCATGCCAGCCAGCCAACCGCCGTTCCATTCAGGTGACTGATGCGCCATCCGTTTTCCTGTTGCTTCGTCCGGTTTCGAAGTTTCGCCACTCATGGCGACAGACTGTAATTGAATAGGTCCGCAAAGACAACGCACCTGATTACCGGCTGGCAAGCGTTCTCCTCCTGTTGGGGCGCAAATACCCCACTTGCAGGAGACAGGAAAAACGCATCCCATCATGCGTGTATCAATCTTTGAGAACAGCTCGATTGCTCTGCAACCGCAACCTCAAGATGGCCAGCCAAAACATAAAAAGCTGCAAATGCTCGGGTCCGACTTTGGCACCGTCAATGATTCCGTGATTATAGAACTGCTTGCCACCAAAACCGATGTCGCCAATTTCTTTGCCATTCTCGCAAATTCCATTGCTCATCTTCTTCGGGACCACTGTGTAATCCCGTCCGTTTGCCGCGACCTCCCATCGTTCTACGTTTGCAGTTTTTCTATCCAATTTTGGGAAAAGAAGTTTCTCGACCAATCTTCCGATGCTGCTCGGCTCCCAAAATTTTCCAATGAGTTTTGCCTCAGCGCAAATTGAGTCCTCATCCTTGAGAGACCATGACCAAGTGTCATCGACGTCAGCGTTCCTTTCAATCGCGTAACGCTGGCTTCCGATTTCGATTGCTCCCGCATCCTTAAACCGGGCAAATATAAACCTTGGCTGGGCCGTTTTCGAAATGGGACCCTTTTATTCCATCGACGAAAAATCTCATTCCGAGACTTTGAGCATTCAGAAGTGTCCAAGTCTGTGAGCCTGCCCAATATTTCAAGCAATCTTTCTTTTCCATAGAACAAGGTTTTCCGCCCTTCGTGCCAGAACAAGGTTTTTCTCGACCGCTGACCATGTCAGCAGGGGAACACATCCGCCTATTGTTGTGCCCGCCGGGCGCGCAGCATTATCTGGGCGCTTCTGGCGTCCACCAGTGATTAAGCATTTTCTCCAGGCGCGCGATCCGTCTGGTTTGATCGGACTGGTCGGCGAGGTTGTTCCTCTCTCCCGGATCCTGCGCGACGTTGAACAGCGCCGGCTTTGACAGGTAGCCGCCCCAGGGGTTCGCGCCCGGCTGAGAGTGCGGCGCGATCAGCTTGTAATCCCCGTCGCGGATCCAGCGGTAGGCGATGTCCCGAGAGGGATCTCGAAGTGACGTTGCGTCGCCAGGATAGATTTCTCCGAACACGGCGCGGGTGGCGCTCAGTTCTGCATCCGCGCGCGCGGACGGCATGAGATCCACTCCCGGACGATCTGGCATGGCGGCGGCATGGCCCGCCGCCGAGAGAATGGTCGGGACCAGATCGATGGAATTGACCAAACCCTCGTGCGTCGCCGGCTTCACGACACCGGGCCAACTCAAGAGGATCGGCGTTCGCAGACCGTCCTCGAACGGCGAGCGTTTACTTTCCTTGGTGTGGTAAAAGAAGTCCTTCTGCGATTTGTGTTTCCGGGTCCCTGGCGTCCAGCCGTTGTCCGTCACGAAGACGAATAGCGTATTCTTGCGCAGCCCCTTGGATTCCACGAAGTTCATCAGATCCCCGACCGTATCGTCGAACTGGGAGATGGAGGCAAAGTAGGGAACCTCATGTTCGGCGATGCCCGGCTGGTCGCGATAGAGATCGAAATACTTTCTGGGGGAATCATGCGGCTGGTGGGGCAGGTAGGGCGCATACCAGACGAAGAAGGGGGTCTTGTGCGCGGCGCAGTCGTCGATGAAATCATGGATGGGTTTCATGGTCTCGCGCCCAATCTTGAGCCCCCAGTCGCCATTGCCGTGCGCGGCCTTGGCTCCATTGGCCAGAGTGCGCACGCCGCCGAAGGTTTGGCCGGGCGGCGGTTCGAAGACCGTCATGCCCTCGGTAAAACCGGCGTTGCGCCAATGTCCCTCCCAGAATTTTCCGGTCTGCAGGCAGCGATAACCGGCCTTGGCCAGCGACCGCGGCAAGGTCGGCTGGTTGCGGATCAGTTCGAAGGACCGGCTGCGCACGCGCTCGTATTCACTGCGCGAGGTCATCTTGTTGAACGCGGAATTGCCCGGCGGCGGGTGATTGAAATGGATGCCGTGTTGATGCGGGTAGAGCCCGGTCAGGAGCGTGGCCAACGACGGACTGCAAACGCTGGTGGGAACATAGCCGTTCACGTAGCGCGCCGACCGCGCGGCGAGCCGGTCAAGGTGCGGCGTCTGAACCCGCTCGTTCCCCATGAAACCATAGTCCCGGTAGGTCTGGTCGTCTGAAATGATCAAGATGACATTGGGACGATCGGCGCCAACGGCGTTGATCCCGACTCCGAGAAAACAGGCTAGCATCAGAAGGCCTCGCAACATGAAACAACCATGCGCGAAACGACCATCGTCTGTCCAGTATGGCCCCACGGATGGCAGAGCCGACCCACGGATGAGAAATTCCCACCCCCAACTCATCCGTGGGCCTCTCCCCATCCGTGGGTCGGCTCTGCCATCCGTGGGCCTCTCTCCCCATCCGTTGGCGCACTGAATACCGCCAACGCTTGACTTGTGGGGTCGGGCTTTTCAACCTCCGCCGCGATGTCGGCGCTGCGAGTCGAATTCCACCGGGACGCCCCTTACCTGCCGGAGTTGGGGCTGTGGCTGGATTCCCGGGACGCCAAGCGCGGCGAGGAGCGGGTTTTCGTCAGTCATGCTCACGCCGACCACCTGGGCCGTCATCGCGAGGTGATTCTCAGCGAGCCGACGCATCTGCTGATGAACGTCCGCGTCGGCGGCGGCCGCCTCGCCCATGTGCTGAACTTCCGCCAACCCGCGCCATTCGAGTTCAAGGGCCGCGAGTTCCGGATCACGCTGCTGCCCGCCGGCCACATCCTCGGCAGCTCCATGGCCCTGATCGAGTGTGACGGCGAATCGCTGCTCTACACGGGCGATTTCAAGCTGAACGCCGGACAAGCCGCGGAACCCTGCGAACCCGTTTCGGCCGATTACCTCATCATGGAGACCACCTTCGGCAAGCGGCAGTATCGCTTCCCGCCCGCCGAGGAAACCATGGAAGAAATCCGCAAGTTCTGCCGCAAAAGCCTGAAGAAAGGCGAGACGCCGGCCCTGATGGCCTATTCTTTGGGCAAGAGCCAGGAGCTGCTTCTGGGCTTGAAGGACGCCGGGTTCCAGTTTGTCGTGCATCCCAGCATTCACGACATGAACGAAGTCTACCGCGAGTGCGGCGTCGCCTTCCCCCGCTACGCCCTGATCCGCGATCGCCGCATCGACGGGAAGGTTCTGATCTGCCCGCCTTCCGCGAAACTGCCGGTCAATATCAGCTCGGACGATCGTCTCAAGAAAGCGGTCGTCTCGGGCTGGGCGATTGATCGCAGCTGCCAGTACCGACACAAGGCCGACGCCGCCTTCCCTCTGAGCGATCACTCCGACTTCGACGAACTCATCGAGTTTGTCCGGAGGGTGAACCCAAAGCAGGTCTACACCCTGCACGGCTTCGTCTCCGACTTCGCCTGGACCCTGCGTGACCTGGGATTCAATGCCCAGGCCCTGAGCGAGCCGGAGCAAATGACCTTGGAACTCCCGGGCGCGCTCAGCGTCGAGGAAGAGTGGATTGATTGAGTCAAGGATGCCGCGGACACGTCGGTGGGGCGACTCATGCCCCGAGCTCCCCACGCCAGCCTATTCGCCCGGCAGGCTGATCGTCACTCTCGACCAGAACTTCCCTTCGGCGTTCTCCAGCAGGATTCGCGCGTGGAAGGGGTTACCCGGAGAGGCGGCGCTGACATTGATCGTGTTGAGACCCTCTCTCGGACGGGCGATCGCAACCCGCTGCGCCCAGCGGTCCGCGAAGGTCAATCCTTCGGCGGGCCCGTAATGGATGGAGGCCCTCGCCCCGACTCCCAGATTCCGGATATTGAAGCTGATCTCCACCTGGTCGCCTTTACGTTGCGCCGTGACATCTTCGATTGCGCAAGGCATGCCCAGCAACGGCTTCAACGCGTCGGGCTGCATGAACTCAGGGAGCGGCCCAGGATCCGCAGGGGCTTCAACGCTGGCGTCAACGGGCGCCTTGCGGAATTCCCAGCCGCCGGTCTGCAGGTAGAATCGACCGTCGTCCGTCAGGCCGCGATCGGTGTGCGTCAATCCGCTTGCCTTGTCGACGTTCCCATTCCTCATCCGGTCGAGTCGGGACCAACGCCCCCTCGCGTCCATGACCCATCCACGATAACGCATGCGCCGCGGATACGGCCCCGTTCGTTGCCGATGCGGCGGGCCGGGCACTTCGACAAAACTGCCGACCCAGAGCGATTTCAGCGGCCTCCCCTTGTTGAATTTCTTCCCGGCGCCAAACAATCGCCAACGCTTTTCGTCGGCCGAGAAGAACCAGCTGTAGTAAGTGTCATACTTGGGACCGGGCTCGACGCGCAGCGCAATGGCCTGCCTCTGCCCCTGGCGCCCCTTCAAGGGCTCCCAGCCACGAATCTTGACGCCTGTCCCTTCATGCCCGAAGCCGCTGAACTGCGCTTCCGGGTTGCCAACCGCAATCAGGTGGGACAACTGATCGACGGGCGGTTCCGGCTTGCCGCGGCCATAGGACCAGAGTGAAAAATTGAAACCGGCATTGACCAGTCCGTCGGCCTTCCAAGTGGGGCCGTAGTAGCCAAATGGCGTGGTAATGGGGCTGTAGAATCCCAGTTCCCCTGGCGCGGCGTCCATCTCCATCACCCAAAGACGGACGTCGTCCCCTGCTTCGGAGGAGGTGAAGCGCGTGTGTGCGGCGGCAGGTCGCCAACGTTTCCGAAGCACGAACCCGCTCGCCTTCAGTTCAATCGCTTGAAAGCGTGCGTTGCTCGAACCCGGATTGGTCTTTTCCAGGCGAACGGTATGAAATCCCTCGGCAAGCCGGGCGACGAAATTGGGCCCTGCCGCGGGGAGCCCATCAAAACGGACGACAAACCGATCGCCCGAATCTAGGTTGTCCAGTCTCAGGACCGCCCGCGTGTCGGTGGGTTTGTCCAACCAAAGGCCCCATTCCAGAGCCTCGCCCTGATCCCAACCCGACACCTCCGCGAAGGATTTGCCGCCATTGAGCCTGTCGGCCTCCGGCTCCGGGCCGGCTCCGGAGGCGGTCAATCCAAGGCGAGGAAAGAAACCGTTGTTGGGCGTCAGGATGAGCCGTCCGTCCGTTGTCCGTTGTCCGAGATGCCGCAGGTCCGGCTGACCCGGCGGGGAAATCCACTCCACCGGGCGCCCCAACTGACCGCCGGTTGGAGCCGAAGCGGCCCATCCTGTCGACGCCACGATCAAACCGCAGACGAAGACCGCTGGAAAAAGACGCCGATGTTTCAAAGCGGAGAGCTCCGATTGCCACAGGCGAGCGCCGTCATTTCGTTTTGGGATGGGTGACCACGCCGTTCAGCAGGCCTCCATAATTGGGGCCCGACCAGGTTCCGGCGTAGGTGTCCTCAAAGACCATGACGCGGGCGGAGTAGGTTCCAGCTCCGGGGATCCAGAGTTTGTCCAGCGTGATGACCGGCGTATCGCCGGCCCAGAGCACATTGACCGGGATCGGGACCGTGATGTCCTTCTTACCCCACTGCATGCGCGAACTGATGATCCACTGGCGGTCGTTCACCTTCTTGGCATTGTGAATGGTGTAGGTCTCGGCCTTGGCCTCGCCCATCTTCCCATCCTTCACCAGGCACCAACGCCCGACGAAGACCGCATTCTTCAATGAAGCCTCAAATTTCTTCTCATGCTCGTTCAACTCCACCTTGGCCGGCGCCGCCGGGCTGACGGCTTCATTCTTGTCCTGGGCGACGACGCTGCCTGCAAGGGCTGCCAGGACAATCGCGGCGAGAGGGCGGATAGGGATCTGATTCATGGACGTTTGGACGTTCAAGGGAGGCATCTTGTTTCGAATTTGTTGAAAGAATCTCGGGACAGGAAGTCGAAGTCGCTCAGTCGAGCATGACGCATTCAACCCAGATGGGAACGCGGCCGGTTTCCCGGGTCGCGATGCGCTCCAGTTTGCCGGCCCCATAGTCGATCCGATAACTCGCCATGGTGTTGGAGCGTTGACCGACGGCGTAGACAAAGCGGCCGGTCTGGTCGATGTCGAAGGAACGCGGGATGTTCACGGTCGGAGCATGGCCGGTCGACTTGAGCGCGCCTGTCTCGAGATCGATTGAGAATACCGCCAGCGTATCCCGATTCGGCGTCCCCTCCGGCGCCTTCCGGGGCAAGGGCACGCGATTGGACACAATCACGAGCCGGCCATTCGGCGACACATGGATGTCCGCCGACGAGCTGGAGCCTTCAAAGCCGGGCGGCCGGGAACTCAACGTCTGCTTAAGCTTGAGTCGGCCGTTGCCCGGATCGAAATCCCAGGAGCTGATTCCACCCCCGCGTTCGTTCGACGTGAACGCCATCTTCAGGGTCGGATGAAACGCAATGTGCCGCGGCATATGAAAATTCCGATTGGTCGCCGGACCGGAGACAAAAGAAGGTTCGTTCGCCTCGAGCGTGCCCATCCGGGCATCCAGCTTGAACTGATAGACCTTGTTGGGGCGCGTGTGCGGGACGTAGGCAAAGCGGTCATCCGCGGACAACTCAATGCAGTGCGCGGTGACCTCAGTCTCAATGATCTGGATGACCTCGTCCGTCACAACGCCATTGACGATCTTCTGCACGGAGACCTTGCCGTCGCCATAATGCGCGCCGAACACGAAGCGATTCTTCGAATCCACCGTCAGATAGGGCGCCCGCATGGGAGCCTTGGCCATGCCGGCAACCGCCCAGTCTTGGTCCTCTCCGCGCTGCAAGGTGGCAATGCCCCACCCCCGCTCCTTGCCGCTCCCGGTCTGCATGGCGACGTAGAGACTCCGCTTATCATGTGAAAAAACCATGGCTCCGGGATTGCCGGGTGTTTCAATCGTCTGCTGCTTCGCCAGCGCCCCGGATTCCGGATCCACCAGAAATCGGTCAATCCGCCCGTCGGATTGGATTGCCAGGAACAGGAACTGGGCGGCTTCGGCGTTGCGCCCCAACAAGGCGCCGACGAGGATAAGACCAATGATGGGAAGGCGTTTCATGATGACCGACAGTCTATTGGCCAGGGCGGTGATGTAAACTGCAGACCCAGGGAGAAGGTCGGCAATCATGGATCTGCGACGGGGCGCGGATCGGGGGATGAACTTCGTCCCCTGGGCCCGCAGACCGGACACGACCCGCGCCTACTTCGGAATGAGCGGCTTGGCCTTCTTCTTGATCGCATTCAGCTGCGCATCATCGAGGCCGCTCGCAGTAACCCGCAGCCGTTGCGGATGACCATTGCGGCTGGTCCCAATGTCGAAGACAACCGCCTCGCCTGGTTTCACCAGATCGGTAAACCGAAACTTCGTTCTAGCCGTCTTCAACGGCGGTTGGACCGGCTTCAAGACAGGTGTCGATCGCCGAACCTCCGCGAACTGCTCCCCAAACTTCAACAACGCCACCGGATCCTTCTTCGTAAAGTCAATCGAGACGAAATGAATGTCTCGGCGGGCGGACCCGAGATTGATCCAGAATTCGACTTCCGCATTGATGTCGCGCAAGGAGATGCGCGCCGGTTTGCCCGGGAGGCGGGCAATGCCGGTAAGGATCAGGTTGTCTGGAAAGAGCTTCGATCCGCGCGGCTTCTGCGGAAAGGTTCGGTCCTGCGTGAATTTCGCCCTGGTCGGTCGCGGGGCGCGGGCGGCTGGCCAGGCAGACTTCGTCTCAACAGGCTGGGAGCCGGGCGGTAAGTTCACTTTTCCGTCCTCATAGGAGCAATCCAACTGGATCTTTCCATCCTGCCAGGTCGGTTTCACTCCGAACTGCAGGTAGGTGACCGCGTCGCTTACCGAAACCGTCGCTTCCTGCCCGGGCTGGGTGATCACCCGCGGCGCTGAAAGCCGGTTCTCCTCGCCATCAGGCCGCGTTTCAATCTGCTCGATCCGGATCATGACCTGCGGGCCCGCATCCTGAGCTGGGCTGGTTTGTGGTGCAATCGCGAGCAAGACAACGAACAGCGTGATCGCAATAGAAACCAGGCAAATTCCTGAGCTTGTAGTATGGGCGTCCTCGCCTGCGGGTTCACCGGGCGTCCTCGCCCGGCGTTCCTGATCTCGCGGCGGGACGCCGCGCGAACCCGCAGCCGGGACGGCTGCGCTACGCCAGGACGCAAGGCTGTCTTTGGAGCGCCGAGCATTGCTCGGCATCGGTTGCAGATCGCCGCGCCGTGCCGAGCAATGCTCGGCGCTCCGAATTTGAATGCGGCCGGGGGGCAGCTCGTTGATTACTCCGCGCTTGATGTCTCTTCCTTTCGATAGGCCTCCGCCAAAAGGGTCACGGGATGACAGGCGCGCATCTCGACGCCGTGGGAGCGAAGCCCGTTGATGACTTGCAGCAGGCACCCCGGGTTGCCCGTGGCGACGGTGTCCGTGCACGTGCTCTTGATGTGACTGACCTTGCGATCGAGAAGCTCATTGGCCATCTCCGGTTGCACGATGTTGTAGATGCCGGCGCTGCCACAGCACCAGTTGGACTCCGGCAACTCCACCAGATTCAACCCTGGGATCGCGCTCAAGACCTCGCGCGGCTGGGAGGTGATCTTCTGCCCGTGGCAAAGGTGGCAGGCCTCGTGGTAGGTGACGTCTTTTTTCTCCGGTTCACCCGCCACCTTCGGCGCATCAACGCCGATCTCACTCAACCACTCATGGATGTCCTTCACCTTGGCGTCCCACAAATGAGCGAGCTCACAGTAGTCCGGATCGTCCTTCAACAACGAGGCGTAGTGCTTCAGATGCGACCCGCAGCCGGCGGCGTTGGTGATGATGGCGTCAAACTGCTCCGGCGGAAACTGGTCGATCTGCCGCTTGGCCAGGGTCTGAGCCAAGCCCCATTCCCCATTGTGCGCATGCAGGGATCCGCAGCAATCCTGCTCCGGCGGCGTCACGACCTCGCAGCCGTTGCGGACGAGAACCTCGACTGTATCGAGGTTCACATCGCTGAAGATCAGGTCCTGCGCGCAGCCGGTCAGCATGGCGACGCGATACCTCTTTCCGCCCTTTGCCGGGGTGACCGGATCGATCAATTCAGCGGAAAACTTGTCCTGGATGACCGGGGTCATGGCTTCCAACTCCTGGAGTCGCCGGGGCATGAGTTTCATAACCCCGCTCCAGCGGATAAGTTTCATGATGCCAAGCTTCTGGTAGAGGCGCATGGCCAACCCCAGCAACTGCAGCCGGCTCAAATCCATGAACAGCCACTCAATGGTGAACTTGCGGATCAGGCTGCGCTTCGGATTCGCGAGAACCTTCTTCTCCTCCACCTCGGCGCGCGCATGCTCGAACAATTCCGCATAGTTCACCCCCGCCGGGCAGGCGGTCATGCAGGCCAGGCAACCGAGGCAATAATACATCTCCTCCGCAAAATCACGGGTCGCCTCCAGTCCCCCGTCCGCGATCGAGCGCATCAACGCGATGCGGCCGCGCGGACTGTTTCTCTCCAGTTTGGTGGCGTCGTAGGTCGGACAGGTCGGCAGGCACATGCCGCAATGCATGCACTGCTGAACCACGGAATAGTCCAGGTCATTGAGGTGCGAACCGGTCTTGGCGGCAGGCTGCGCGAGTAAGTCAATGGCGCTCATCTTGAATCTGGGTCAATCGGCCGGCGGATCAGGCATCGAACATCTTGCCTGGATTCAGAATGCCCTTGGGATCGAGGGCCTTGCGCAACTCCCGCATGACACGCATCTGGGCGTCACCCGCAAACTTGGGCAGGAAGTCCTTCTTGGCGAGGCCGATGCCATGTTCGCCGGTGATGGTGCCGCCCATTGCAATCGCCTTGTCGAAGATCTCGTGAAAGGCCTCGTGAACGCGCTTCATCTCCTCCCGGTTCCGCTCATCCGTCAGGAAGGTCGGGTGCAGGTTGCCGTCGCCCATGTGGCCGAACGTGCCGATTTTCAGTTTGTATTTCTTGGCAATCTCCTCGACGAAGCGAACCATCTCGGCGAGCCGGCTACGCGGCACCGTGGCGTCTTCCAGGATGGTGGTCGGCGCCACGCGCGCCAGGGCCGAGAACGCCGTCCGCCGCGCGCTGGCAAGTTTCTCCGCCTCCTTGGCCGTCTTCGCGACGCGGACTTCCTTCGCGCCTTGCTCCCGACAAACCCGCTCCATCGCCTCCGCCTCCTCGTCCACAACAGCGGGATGTCCGTCCGTCTCCATCAACAACAAGGACTCGCAGTCCAGCGGCAGGCCGATCTTGGCGTAGTCTTCCACGCAGTGAATCGTGGTGCGATCCAGAAACTCCAGGGTGCAGGGGATGATCTGCTCGGCGATGATCGCAGACACGGCTTCGGCCGCCTGGTCCAACCGGTCGAAGGTCGCGACCATGGTCTTCTTCGTCTGCGGTTTGGGGATGAGCTTCAGCAGAACCTTCGTGATCACCCCCAGCGTGCCTTCCGAGCCGATGAAGACATCGCGGAGCGAGTAGCCGGCGACGTCCTTCACACACTTGTTGCCCAACCACATCAACTCGCCATTCGGCAGGACGACTTCCATGCCCATCACATAGTTGCGGGTAACGCCATACTTCAAGCCGCGCAGGCCGCCGGAGTTCTCCGCCACATTGCCCCCGATGGTGGCGATCTTCATGGAGCCGGGATCGGGCGGGTAGAACAAGTTCGCCTTGGCGGCGGCTTCAGCGATCTTGATCGTCGTGACGCCCGGTTCGACCAACATGGTCAGGTTCGCCTGATCAATTTCGATGATCTTGTCCATCTTGACCGTGCACATGACAATGCAGTCCTCGCTGGGCAGGCTGCCCCCGCTAAGACCAGTGCCCGAGCCGCGGGTCACCACAGGCGTTCCCGTCTCGTTGGCCAACTGGAGAATCCCCGCGATCTGCTCGGAATCCTTGACGAATGCCACGCACCCGGGCGTCGCTTTCAACGCGGCAGTGCCATCGAACGAATACGGAATCAGGTCCTCTTGCTTGGTCAGGACGTTGCGAGCGCCAACGATGGCGCGGAGTTGCTTCAGAATCGGATCGGGTGTGGCCATTTTCTATGGATTTTGATACGAAAAGCGGTGCGCAGGATGAGCGGTCGGCCAAGGCGGGTCAAGATTGGCATGAACGCAAGGGAGATCACGGTCGCGATTGTGAACAGGTGGCGACCATGCCAAGTCCCAAAGGGACGAAAAGAGGTCTTCCTGATCACAGGGTCGCCTA